>JADGCJ010000004.1 GCA_015229045.1 Magnetococcales bacterium | reverse complement strand
ANGGCTCTGCCCTTGACCCGCCAGGGAGCCAGCCCCCTGGACCCCGTTTTGACAGCTCCCCGAATCATTATTCATGGTCCTCGAAAATCTCAAATACGATTGCCCTGTCTACCCCATGGTTTGCCCTTTTTCCTGCCAAAGAAACAGCCCTGTCTCCGCATCCAGGCCGCGCTGCAATCCGGTGGAGGCAAACGATCGGATGAGAACCTCGCCGGCAAAGAGAATGGTTCCCGGCGCCAGATGACCACCAAAGGCCCGGCCAGCCTCATCGGCGAAGGTGACGTGGGCATGGACGAAAGGTTGGCCATCCTTCAGGGAGATGTTACCCACCAGGTGGGTGATTTCGAGGTGCATATCCAAGTCGACATAGCGGTATTGCTGCACAATCTGGTCATAATAGCCTATGCGAGCTTTTTGGACCGCGCCCAGGGCTTCGATCCAGCCTGCGGTCAACTGTTTTTCATGACAAATCCGGGTGAGTTCTTCCAACAGGTCGCTGCCGTGGGTCAATTTGCCCATGAAGATTTTTTCTGATGTGACGTCCAGCAACATGCAATCTCTCCGAAACAACGCCATGGAACGGGTTGAGATGCCCAGTCCGAGAACACGACTATCTTCCACTCAACATATGAAAAACCACGATCCGAGTCCAGGGAAATGGGGGGTGCCGATGAAATCTGGTGCAAAACCCCAAAAAATGACGTGACCAGAAAGTTTTGATCTGTTACCATAGTCGGTGAAGGTTTAAACTTTGATAATAATAAAGTCTATACCTTATGAACGCAGTTTTGGTCAAACCAACGATGTTGCGCTGGGCAAGAGAGCGGGCAGCCCTGTCCGAGGAGCAACTTGCCAACAAGCTCAACGTGCCAACCAGCCGGTTGCTGGCTTGGGAAGGGGGCTTGAAATCCCCCACCTTCAAGCAAGCAGAAAAAATCGCTCAAAAAACCCACGTCCCGTTTGGCTGTTTGTTTTTGCCGGAGCCTCCCCCGGAAGTGTTACCCATCCCCGATCTGCGCACCTGGGAGGGGATACCCCTGGAACAACCAAGTGCCGATTTTTTCGACCTGATTCGTAACGTGATGTTCCAGCAGGATTGGTATCGGGAATATCGGTTGGAATATGGGGCGGATCCCTTGCCTTTTGTGGGCAAGTTCCGTCTCGGAGCGGATGTGCAGACCGTTGCCGAGGATATTCGCCGCACCCTGAACATGGACCATCTCTTGTCTGCACCCAACTGGGAAAAGCACTTGGGTCTTCTTTGCGATCGTTGCGAAGAGGTGGGCATCTGGATCATGCGTGCTGGATACATTGGCAGCAACACTCACCGCACCCTGAGGGTCGAAGAGTTTCGTGGCTTTGCCATCAGCGATCCCCTTGTTCCCCTGATTTTCATCAATGGAAAAGATGCCAAGGCGGCCCAGATATTCACTCTGGCCCACGAGTTGGCTCATCTTTGGTTTGGGGAGAGCGGCATTTCCAACCTGCGCTTCGACGAAGCCGCATCCGGGAAACATGTACGCATCGAGCGGGTCTGCAACAGGGTGGCGGCTGAACTTTTGGTTCCTCGCGCCCGGTTTCTTGCTGCTTGGAATAGCGAAAACAGTCCGAATGACAATGTGTTGGCTCTGACAGGAGCTTTTAAAGTCAGTGGTGTGGTCATTGCTCGACGCGCCCTGGATCTGGGCAAGATTGACAACCTGACGTATCGCACGTTCTGTCAACAAGAGCTGAAATCTTGGCAAAAAAAACAAGAAAAGAAGACAGATGGGGGCAACTATTATGCCACGCTTCCAATCGCGAATGGACGCAAGTTTACCGACGCAGTCTTGATCAGCGCCATGAGTGGTAAACTCCTGCTGCGTGACGCTGGGGGACTGCTCCATATGAATCCTCGTACAATACAAGAACTCTTTCGGCAAAAGCACAAGGAGTAGCCTTGATGTATCTGCTTGACTCAAATGTTTTCATTGAGGCTAAAAATTGGTATTATTCCTTTGAAATTTGCCCTGGTTTTTGGGAATGGCTGGATAGTGTGTTCCTGAAAGGACATGTGGCAAGTATTATTGAGGTCTATCACGAGTTAATCAGAGGGCAGGACGATCTGGCCAGATGGGTCAAAGAGCGCAAGAAACACGATATATTTCTTGATGTTGCTGATAAAAACACCCAGAAAGCATATTCTGAAATTGCCATTGCCGTTCAGAGCGGCATTTATTCCGACTCGGCCAAGATAAATTTTTTCAAAAACGCAGACCCGTGGTTGATTGCCAAAGCCATGTCCACGAGCGCAACTGTCGTGACTCATGAAGTACTCAACCTGGAAACAAAGAGAAAGGTACCGATTCCCAATCTTTGCAAAGAGTTCGGCGTACCCTACATCAATACGTTCGACCTCTTGCGCACACACGGCACACCCTTCGTGCTTGGATTTGCCACAGGTACAGCATACCCGGATCCCCGTCGGACACCAAAACGTTTGACACGTCAGGGCTGAAAAACCGAAACCCCATCAACGGCCAGGAGGTAACGCCCTGTTGTCCGCTGGAGGGAGTGGCTTGCCCCCCGTTTCCTGTGAGGTGCTGTTTGTTGCATTGGGGGTTGGCATCATTCCCTCCGGACGATCCCTCCCGGCTTCCTGGTCGTACAGGTGCGGGCGACCCTGATCTCCGGGACCATGGGGAAGGTCGTTGGGGTTGGCGATACACTCGCCGCGACGGCGTTGGGCAGCCTGGCGACAACTCCCCTCATCTTTGTAGATGCACTGGGTTTGCCAGCTCTCCACCACGCAGTAGGGTGATCCACCCACGGGAGCGACAATTTCGGCGCCGTTGACCACGCACGATCCCTGCGGACCCGCCGCCTGTCGGCAAGACTCCACATCCTGGAACCAGCACCGTTTTCCGGCAAAATCCACCACGCAGAAGGGGCCAGCCACTCCCACCATGGGAAGCAACAACCAGACTCCCCCCGCCAACACACCGGCCATCCACCGTGTCACCATGGTCATGCTCCCAGTCGTACTTGATTGCATGCAAACGGGTGCCAGCATAGACCATGGGCAAGGAGCTGTCAAAACGGGGTCCAGAGGGCTGGCGACCGGACAGGTCCAGGACAGAGTCCTGGTGGGGTTCGGGGCGAAGCCCTGACAAAAGCTTTCATGTCCGGGCCCTTCTTGAGGGGGTACCTGGGCAGTTACCGCTTTTTAAAATCAGGATCCGGTGCGGGCCGTCGCATCGATCTCCACCCGTGCTCCCCGGGGCAGGGCTGCCACTTCCACCGTGGCCCGCGCCGGAAACGGTGCCTGGAAAAATCCCTGATACACTGCATTCACCTCGGAAAAATCAGCCAGATCAACGAGGAAAATGGTTGTTTTGACCACGGATTGCATATCGCTCCCGGCGGCGGACAAAACAGCTGCCATATTGCGCAGCACCTGCTCTGTCTGCTCGCGGATCGCGCCAGGTACCAGATGCCCGGTTCGGGGATCCAGGGGAATCTGCCCTGACAAAAACAACCACTCACCGCTGCGAATCGCCTGGCTGTAGGGTCCGATGGCTGCCGGGGCCTGCTCTGTTTGTATGGCTTCGAACATGATCTTTCCAGGTTGGTCAGAAAGTTTTCCAAACCGCATCCATTCCGAGATGCACTATTTTTTTAATTATTGAAAGACTGGGATGGTCCAGGAAGGGCTGTGCCCTTCCTGGTGGGGTTTGGGGCGAAGCCCCAATGGGGTTTGGGGCGAAGCCCCAACGGGGTCTGGGGCGAAGCCCCAATAAGGTCTTTCATATCAACTTTTTTTGACCACAAAGAGACTGCATGTTCCAAAGTGGACGCGGTTTAATATCCTCGTTCATGGAATGTCCATCCCCTTGACACCCTTCAGGATTCACCTGCGGGATCGAGAATCTCGCTGGCAGGATCGACCGGGCGCTTGCCGGTGGTCGATCCATGGGCCGATTTCGTCGGACCGCCCCGCCGATAGTGGCCATAACCAGCCAACACCCGGTCGCGGAGAATGGAAGCGGGAACGAGTCGGGCCGTCAAACGGTGCGCCCCTTCGATGCACCAGGGCGCCAGACGCGATTGATGAATGGCCGTCATCGATGGCGGGTCGAATGAGAGCCAAACCATGCCAATGGTCAACAGGATGATCATGCCGCGCCCAACGCCCCATCCTACGGCCAGCAATCGGCTGAACGGGGAGAGTTCGCCGGGATGGGACAGGCGATTGATCAGCCAGTGGGCCACGGTCAGGGGCAGTTTGATACCCAGGAAAATCAACAAAAAGGCAGCGGTACCAGCCAGACCGGCGTGTCCACGAGACTCCAGATAAGGCCCCAAGCGAGGCTCCAAAAAGCCCGCCAGCAGAATGGCAGCCAAAAAGGCGGCCACCCAGCCGAGCAATTTGACCAGCTCCTGCTTGCTGCCGCGCAACACCGAGAAAAGGATGGAAAAACCCACCACCCACAACAACAAATAGTCGATCCCGTTCATATGTTGAGTCTTTCCATAGCTTCCTCCACCGTATCGACCGCTTCCATGGTCATGGGGAGGCTTTCGGGTAGATTGTTGCGACATTTGGTTGGCAAAATACAGCGTGTAAATCCCAATTTGGCGGCCTCTTTGAGACGGGTCGCCGCATGACCGACGGCGCGAATCTCACCTGCCAGACCCATCTCGCCCATGATCACCAGGCCCGGATCGGTCCCCAGATTGCGATGCGAGGCGTACAAAGAGGCGACGACAGCAAGATCCGCTGCCGGTTCCGTGACACGAAAACCACCCGCCACATTCAAAAAAATGTCGTGGTTGAACAGGCCGAGTCCCAGGCGTTTCTCCAGCACGGCAGTCAACATGGCCAAGCGGTTGGCGTCCAGTCCGAGGGTGGTACGTCGAGGCAGGGCCAGAGAGCTGGGCGCCACCAGGGATTGAATCTCCACCAACACGGGCCGACTCCCTTCCACCCCCGGAAACACCACCGATCCTGCCGCACCACGCTTGCGCTCCGACAAAAACAGCTCCGAAGGGTTGGGCACCTCGTGCAGACCCGACTCCCGCATTTCAAAGACTCCGATCTCATTGGCTGCCCCAAAACGATTCTTGACGGCGCGCAAGATTCGATAATTGTGACCCCGTTCTCCCTCAAAATAGAGGACCGTATCCACCATGTGTTCCAGAATGCGCGGACCGGCGATCTGTCCCTCCTTGGTCACATGTCCCACAAGAAATACAGCCATGCCGCGTTGTTTGGCCTCCATGATCAAACGGGCGGCGCACTCCCGTACCTGGACCACAGTGCCGGCTGCCGCCGGGTAGGCATCGCTGGCCAGGGTCTGGATGGAATCGACCACCAGGACCGATGGCTCTTTCGTCACCACCGCCTGCAATACCCCCTCCAGACGGTTGTCCATGGTGACCCACAAAAAATCCTCGACAAGGCGCATGCGTTGGGCGCGCAGCTTGATCTGAGCCAAGGACTCCTCCCCAGAGGCGTAGAGAACCGTCTGCCGCGAGGAGAGGCGAGCCAGGGCCTCCAACAACAAGGTGGATTTACCGATCCCCGGGTCCCCGCCGATCAGGATCACCGACCCCGCTACCAGACCACCTCCCAACACCCGGTCCAGCTCTTCCATGCCAACCTGCAGGCGGGCTTCCGTGCCCATGGTGACCCGAGCCAACAGCACCGGGCCATCTCCTCCCGTCGATTCTCCACTCGCGGGGCGCACGGCATCGCCTTTTCCCACCGTGAAAGCTTTGAGGCTGTTCCATGCTCCGCATGCGCCGCATCGCCCTTCCCAGCGGAGCTGTTCGGCGCCGCATGCGTCACAGAGAAATCGCTGTTTCAGCCGTCCCATGGTTGCATGGCCTGTCTATGTTCATGGCTCGTGGGGTGGCGACGCCTTCAGTGCCGACGACGCGATCCCAGAGGGATGGTCTCTTCACCACCCATGGCTGCAACTGCCACAGCCACGGTTGAAACCCCCTCGGTTGGGCTCCTCTCGCTGGGTGGTTGCAACGTCTGCGCGGGTGTTGTCGACACCGACATTTGTGCTGGTTGCAGAATCAGGATACGGGCCTCCACTCCCAGGCGTTCCCGGAGATCTTTGGCCTTTCGTTCCGCCTCAGCCCCCTTGGCAAAGGGACCGACCAGCACCTGAATTCTGGGCTGGCCATTCTCGACAGCGCTGCGCCAATAATCGGTATTGCCGGTCGCCAACACCTGGCGATGCAACCGACGCGCTTGTAGTGGATCGACGAAAGATCCAATCAAAACCTCGTAGCGACCCCAGTCAGGAATCGGTGGGGTGTCAATCACGGCCTGGATCCTGGAAAATGGCGTCGTGGCCAATGGCTTCGGTACCGTTTGCACACTGGCCACCGCTGCCGCCGCACTTCCCACCATCGGGACGGAGATCCGGTACTTTTCACTCAATGTCCATAACACCCCAACGGCCATGCACCATCCGGCCAGGGACCATACCAGAGATTTCCCCAGGCGTTCCCATAACCTGGAGCGCAAAACCCCCATGAATCGTGCATTTTTCTTGTCGCGACAAACCAAACCCACACCACGGAGATTTTCCATGACTTGCGGGGCATCCGCATAGGGTTTCTTTCCGTACCAGACCGCCTCTCTTTCGGCCTCGACCTGACGACCTTGCGGCAGATCTGCACCTTGTCCAGGATGGACGACCTGTGTCTGCACACCAGCATCAGACGCATCCAGGCCATCCAGATACGGCTCCATTTTAGCTATCCTTGCTCGACCCATGTTTGTCTCACATTGACCGGACCAACCTTCATGGATGGGGGAAGCCTTCCCTTATCCTCCGAAACGGCATGCCAGTCATGGGAAGCAAAATTAGTGCCCAATTGGAAAGCGGGCCTGGGAAATGGGGTCCAGGGGGCTGGCGACCGGACAGGTCCAGGATGGAGTCCTGGTGGGGTTTGGGGCGAAGCCCCAATGAAACAGCGTCCCATTGGGGCTTCGCCCCAAACCCCATTGGAGGGGAAGGGCACAGCCCTTCCCCCTGGACCCCCATCCCAGTCTTTCAATCCTCAAAAAAAGCTTTTGTCTGACAAATCTGCGCCATCCACAGGTAACGACGTGGCAGGCGACGCCCCAGGGCACAGATAACCTCATAGGGTATGGTACCCAGCCAGGTGGCCATCTCCTCGATGCCGATCATCTCCGCACCATCGGCGCCCAACAGAGTGACAGGGGTACCAACCGTCACTGCTGGCAAATCGGTGACATCCACCGTGATCAGATCCATGCACACCCGCCCCACCACCGGCACCCGGCGACCGGCAATCAACACCTGACCCCGATTGCCCAAACGACGATTGTAACCATCGCCATACCCCACCGGAACCTGGGCCAGACGGGAAGGTCGGGAGGTGGTAAAGGAGTGGCCATAGCTCAACGGGGCACCCGTCGGCAGGCTGCGCAATTGAATGATCCGGCTGCGCCAGGTCACCACCGACCGCAACCCCACCTCCCGCCATCCGGCCTCCGGATAGAAAGGCGAGGCCCCGTACAGCATGATCCCCGGGCGCACCCAGGTGTAGCGGGTCGCGGGATGCCCCATGAGACCGGCGCTGTTGGCCAGAGAGACGCGCAACCCCTGCCTCGCCAGGTCAGGCTGCGCCAAAACACCCTGCAAGACAGCCAATTGCCGGGCAGTCTCCGGGCGTTGTCTCTCATCGGCGCAGGCCAGATGCGACGCCACGCCCACCACCTGCACCCGCTCCTTCCCCAGACGATCCAAAGCCGTCAAAAAGGCCCCAACCTCCGCCGGGGGGACTCCCATGCGTCCCATGCCCGTATCCACTTTGATGTGGACGCGCAGCGCTCTTTCCGGGGTGGCTGCCTCCAGGATGGCCAGATCACTCGCCGGCTCGAACAAAAAAGGCTCCAACCCCAACCGGGCCATCTGCTCTACACAACCACCGCTCAACCCGGAGAAGAGGACCACCGGGCTTTCGATGCCTGCCTCCCGCAGGGAGATTCCCTCTTCCAGGAGGGCGACGCAAAACCCGGCAGCCCCAACACTGTGCAGGGCCTGCGCCACCGGCCCCGCCCCCAGACCATAGCCATCCGCCTTGATGACCGGCCACACCTCGACGTCGGTTCCTACGCTCTTCTGGGCGACACGATAGTTGTGTACCACCGCGCCCAGATCCACTTCCAGCCAACTGGGACGCAGTGGTGGACCGCTCACCTTAGTAGTTGCTTGCTTTGGCATAATTCTCAAATTTGGTGAATTTGTGAAGGAAGGTCAGAGGAACCGTTCCGGTGGGGCCGTTGCGCTGTTTGGCGATGTTCACCTCGGCACGACCCGTCAGGGAGGGATCATCGGGTTTGTAATACTCTTCACGAAAGACAAACATGACCACGTCGGCATCCTGCTCGATGCTGCCGGATTCACGCAAATCGGACAAAATCGGCTTGTGATCGGTGCGGCTCTCCGGTGACCGCGACAGTTGTGACACCGCCACCACCGGCACCGACAATTCTTTGGCGATGGCCTTCAATCCCTGACTGATCTGGGAAATTTCCTGGACGCGGTTTTCCGCCTGCACACTGCCGCGCATCAACTGGAGATAGTCGACGATGATCAGGTCGATCTCTCTTTCACGTCGCAAACGGCGGGCCTTGGCGCGCAGCTCGGTGACCGACAAAGCCGAGGTGTCGTCGATATAGATGGCCGTATCGGCCAGACGTTTTGACGCCTGGGTGAGTCGGGCGTACTCCTCGTCGTTCAGGCGACCCGTGCGCAATGCCTGGGCATCCACCCGCCCCGTCGCTGACAACAGGCGCATGACGAGCTGCTCCTTGGACATTTCCAGGGAGAAGATGCCCACCGATTTGCCGTGATCCAGGGCGGCATTGGCGGCAAAGTTGAGCGCCAGACTCGTCTTGCCCATGGCCGGTCGACCGGCGACGATCACCAGATCCGACTTTTGCAGGCCGGTCAATTTTTCATCCAGATCCTTGTAGCCGGTCGGAACGCCGGTCACCGTGGCCTTGCGGTCGATCAGGCTCTCGATGTACTCCAGAACGGGACGCACCAGCGACTTTAAGGAAAAGTAACCACTCCGGCGTTGATCCTTTCCTTCGGAGACCCCGAAGATGCGCTGTTCGGCCTCATCGAGGATCGTATCCACCGGCTCCCGTCCCTCATAGACGAGATCCACCACCGCTGTCGCCTGCCGTGCCAGGTCGCGCAGTACCGACTTGTCGTGGACCACCTGCGCATAGGCCCGGGCATTGGCCGTGGCCGGAACCGTGTTGACCAGCTCGGCCAGATAGCCGGAGCCGCCAACGCTGTCCAGTTCGGCGTTGTTCTCCAGGTGTTGGCGCAGCAGGACCGGATCGGCGGGTTCACCCCGTTCCAGGAGGGTGAGCATGCCCTGATAGGCGATCCGGTGGGCACCGACATAGAAATCATCCGCCTCCAGGATGTCCGCCACCTGGTCGATGACGGTGTTGTCCAGCAGGATCGCCCCCAGGACGGATTGTTCCGCCTCCAGGGAGAAGGCCGGTCGGCGCTGAGGCTCTCTCCGGGGTGGTGGCCTGACGGGGTTGTCGTTGGCTGCCTCGTCGAAAAATCCGGGGTCATCCGGTTGGTCCGGAATGGGCATGGTGCCGGGTTCGTTCATGGAGTGACTCTTCCTTGAGAATGCTCTGATCCGTCCCCCAGTCTCCTCCAGAACCAATCTCCAGACAAGGACTCCAGACAAAGGGCGGATGGCAAGCCGGAAATGGACCCCCCAGGTTGAAAGCCACTCTCTGACTTCCCCTGCGATGAATTTTTGCCGATACTGACAAGGGAGAATGGCCCCGTAGAGGGGAAATACCCAGTTTTAAACTTTAGATGTTCAGTTTTAAACCGCGTCCACTTTGGAGCGTGTCGTCTCTTTGTCGTCAGGAAACATGTTGGCATGAAAGATTTTATTGGGGCTTCGCCCCAGACCCCATTGGGGCTTCGCCCCAACCCTCACCAGGAAGAAGGGCACAGCCCTTCCTTCTGGACCTCCATCCCAGTCTTTCAGACATTAAAAGAAAACGAACCGCGCCATGAATACACCCGCCCCTGACGACACCACAGACACGTTGCATCTTGGTCACAGGAAGCGGCTGCGCAACCGTTTTCTGGTCGAAGGGATTGACCAGTTCGAGCCACACCAGGTCATGGAGTTGCTGCTTTTTTACGCCCTGCCACGTCGGGACACCAACGACATTGCCCATGTGCTGCTGCACCGCTTTGGCACCCTCTCCGCTGTTCTCGAAGCCGACCTGCAGGATCTGGCCACCATCCCCGGCATTGGTGAAAAAGCCGCCGCCTTTCTTGCCATGATTCCACAAATCACCCGCTACTATCTTCGGGATCGTGCCTGCCGGGAGCAATCCCCCCTCAACACCCCCGAAACAACCCAAAAATATTTGGTTCCTCTCATGGCCGGTCGTCCCGAGGAGGTGTTCTATCTTCTCTGTCTGGATAGTCGTTTTCGCCTGATCTATCCGGCCCTCATCAAGCGCGGCACGGTCAACGGCGTCCTCGTGGAACCCCGCCTGGTGGTGGAAACCGCCCTGCGTCACAAAGCCGCCGCCGTGATCCTCGCCCACAACCACCCCTCCGGACATCTCACCCCTTCTGCCCAGGATGTCCAGTTCACCCGCCTCATCCAACAGACGATGATTCCCATCGGCATTCAGGTGATCGATCACATCATTGTCGCCGACGAGACCATTTTCAGTTTTGTGCAAAACCGGCTTTTGTCTTCGGGTGCTGAATAGCCTCCAACTCTTCCCAGCGGGCATACAGGACGGTCAGCTCACCCTCCAGTCGTTCCAGGCGGGTGTGGGCGTCGCGAATGGCACTCTTTTCCTGCCGAAAAAAATCCGCTGCGGCCATGGTCTGGTGCAGGGAGGTCTGCTCGGCTTCCAGGGCCTCGATGCGACCCGGCAAAAGTTCCAGTTCCCGAACCTCCTTGAAGCCAAGCTTGCGCACCGCACGACTCTGTTCGGAGGGAGCGGGAGCCTTCGTTGCGGGTGGTTTGTTCGCGGCGACGGGTGGTTTGCCGGATGACGGGGGTGTGGGCGATGCTGCGGGGCGTTGCCGGATCCAGTCGGAGTAGCCGCCGACATACTCTCGAATCCGGCCATCCCCTTCAAAAACCAGCAAGGTGGTGACAACGTTGTCAAGGAAGGCCCGGTCGTGGCTGACCAGAAGGACGGTGCCGGAAAACTCCAGCAGGCGCTCTTCGAGGAGATCGAGGGTTTCGGCATCGAGATCGTTGGTGGGTTCGTCCAGGACCAGAAGGTTGGCTGGCTGGGCAAAGAGCCGGGCCAAAAGCAATCGATTGCGCTCTCCGCCGGAAAGAATCCTGACCGGAGATCGTGCCCGATCCGGTGTGAAGAGAAAATCCCCCAGATAGCCGATGATGTGCCGTGAGCCATCGGTGGTATCGATGCGCTCGCGTCCGTGGGCGACGTTATCGGCGACGCTGGCCATGTCGTCCAGCTGCGAACGGTTTTGATCGAAATAGGCCACCTCCAGACGTGTTCCCAGCCGGACTTCGCCACGTTCCGGAGAGAGCTGCCCCAATAAAATTTGCAGCAGGGTGGTCTTGCCGCAGCCGTTGGGACCGATGATCCCCACCTTCTCTCCGCGCAAAATGAGTGTGGAAAACTCCCGGATGCACCTCACCCCCTGGTAGCCATAATGGACTCCTTCCGTCTCCACCACCAGTTTTCCGGAGCGTTGCGCCTCCTGGATGACCATGCGCGCCTGTCCGATACCCTCCAGCCGTGCCTGACGTTGGCGACGCAGACGGATGAGATTTTCCACCCGCCCCTGGTTGCGGGTCCGCCGGGCCTGGATGCCCTGACGGATCCAGCGTTCTTCCTGGGCAAGTTTCTTGTCAAACTCCTCCCATTGGCGGGCTTCGGTCTCCAGGGCGGCCTGTTTGCGGCGCAGATAGTCGTCATAACTGCCCGGCCAGGAGAAGAGTCGTCCACGATCCAGCTCGACGATGCGTGTGGCCAGACGTCGCAAGAGGGCGCGGTCATGGGTGATGAACAACACCCCACCGCGAAAATCGGCCAATACCTCCTCCAGGCGCTCGATGGCCGGCAGATCGAGATGGTTGGTCGGCTCATCCAGGAGCAACAGATCCGGTTCCGGGGCCACGGCCCGGGCCAGCAGAACCCGACGTTTCAAGCCACTGGACAGGGTGGCAAAGGGGGCTTCGCCATCCAGATCGAGCCGGGAGAGGGCCAGGGTGATGCGTTGTTGAACCTGCCAATCGTCGCCGTGGTCGGGATCCCCGACCTGGCCCAGCCCAGTGGCCACTATTTCGCGCACGGTGCCTGTCAGGTTGGTGGGTACCTCCTGGGGCAGGCGTGTAATCCGCATGCCTGGTTGGCGGACCACCAACCCGGAATCGGGGGGCAATTCACCGCTGATGATGCGCATCAGGGTGGTTTTGCCGGCGCCGTTGCGTCCCACGAGGCAGACCCGGTCGCCTCGTTCCAGGGGCAGATCCACCCCGTCAAGCAGGGTTCCGCCACCAAAACCGACGACACAATTCTGTACATGCACCATGGCCATGGATTTTTGTTCTTTCTCGTTCAATACTGAGGTTGCGCTTGAACCGGATCCTGTTCGAGATGTATCGTTTTTTAAACTATTGAAAGACTGGGATGGTCCAGGAAGGGCTGTGCCCTTCCTGGTGGGGTTTGGGGCGAAGCCCCAATAAAATCTTTCATGTCAATATTTTTCTCGATCACAAAAAAACTACATATCCCAAAGCAGACGCGGCTTGGTTACAAACGCCCATCCACGGCATTGGTGGGCAGGACATATTTCAGGTCGTACAGGACAGAGTGCGGCTTGCCAAAGGCCCGGATCCCCGCCGCTCCCATCTCCCGGAACTGATGGTGTCCCACGGCGATCACGACGGCGTCGTAGGCGCCGACGTCGGGGCTAACGCACAGCGGGATGCCATACTCGTGCCTGGCCTCCTCCGCGCTGGCCCAGGGATCAAACACATCCACCTGCGAACCATAACTGCGGAACTCCTCGACCATGTTGACCACCTTGGTGTTGCGCAGATCGGGGCAGTTCTCCTTGAAGGTCAGCCCCATGACCAGGATGCGGGCAGCCGGGACGTTGATATGCCGGACAGTCATGAGCTTGACGACCTGACTGGCAATATAGAGACCCATGTTGTCGTTGATGCGGCGCCCGGCCAGAATCATCTCCGGGTGATAACCGATCTCCTGGGCCTTGTGGGTCAGGTAGTAGGGATCGACGCCGATGCAGTGTCCCCCCACCAGTCCGGGGCGAAAAGGCAGAAAATTCCATTTGGAACCCGCCGCTTCCAAAACCTCCTGGGTGTTGATGCCCAGGCGGTTGAAAATCATGGCCAGTTCGTTGATCAGGGCGATGTTGACGTCGCGCTGGGTGTTTTCGATCACCTTGGCCGCCTCGGCGACGCGAATGCTGCTCGCCCGATGCGTCCCCGCACGCACGATACGCCGATACAGAGCATCCACCCGCTCCGCCGCCTCCGGGGTGGAGCCGGAGGTGACCTTGACAATGGTGGTCAACCGATGGGTTTTGTCGCCGGGATTGATGCGCTCCGGGCTGTACCCCACGACAAAATCCTGGTTGAACACCAGCCCCGATTCACGTTCGAGGATGGGGACGCAATCCTCTTCCGTCGCGCCCGGGTAGACGGTCGATTCGTAGATCACCAGGTCTCCCGGTTGCAAAACCTGGCCGACCAGTTGGCTGGCCCCGAGCAGGGGCTGCAAATCGGGCCGTTTTTGCCGATCGATGGGAGTCGGCACCGCGACGATATAGACGTTGCACTCCCGGATCGCCTGAATATCCGTGGCATAGGTCAGGTGGGTGGCGGCTGCCAGTTCGGCGGCATCGACTTCCAGGGTGCTGTCGTGTTTTTCGCGCAGTTCGGCCACCCGTTCGGCGCGCAAATCAAAACCGACCGTGGGAAAGAATTTGCCAAATTCAATGGCAAGCGGCAGGCCGACATATCCCAGACCCAGGACGCAAATTTTGGATTGATCGATCAACATGGCCTCCCCATGCGGAGTATGGATGAACGCTGACGCGGAGCGTGTGTACAGGTATGACAAACACGACTCACGGGCACTCTATATAGGACCACTTTGCCTTTCCGGTCCAGGAAGTTCCTGCATGGGGCAGGGCAATCGCATTTAAACTGCGTTTACTTTGGGACACGTCGTTTTTCTTGTCCTGTGGACGCTTGCCGTCGGGTGTGGCCTTGCCGTAACCTCGCGGAGTGATTTTGCTGACTGGATCAACCTTTTCGGGATCGGGGGGTCGGATTCCGGATCTGCCAATACGGGTTGGATCATGAAATCAAACCAGAGGAAACAAATTCTTGTCACGGGCGGCGCCGGATTTCTGGGTTCCCATCTTTGTGAAAAATTGCTGGGGCAGGGCCACGATGTCCTGTGTCTGGACAATCTCTTTACCGGCAGTCGGGATAATATTCTCCACCTGTTGGACAACCGGCGATTTGAGTTCATCCGTCACGATGTCACCTTTCCTGCCTATTTGGAGGTGGATGAAATTTTCAATCTGGCCTGTCCGGCCTCGCCGATCCACTATCAGCATGATCCGGTGCAGACCACCAAGACCAGCGTCCATGGTGCCATCAACATGCTGGGGTTGGCCAAGCGTTTGCGGGCGCGTATTTTCCAGGCCTCGACGAGCGAGGTTTATGGCGATCCTGTCGTGCATCCGCAGCGCGAGGATTATTGGGGCAACGTCAATCCCATCGGCTTGCGCGCCTGCTATGACGAGGGCAAGCGTTGTGCCGAGACCCTGTTTTTCGATTATCATCGCCAACATGGCCTGGAGATCAAGGTCGCCCGGATTTTCAACACCTATGGTCCCCGCATGCACCCGAATGATGGGCGGGTGGTCTCCAATTTTATCGTCCAGGCCTTGCAGAACCAACCGATCACCATTTATGGCGATGGCAGTCAGACCCGCTCCTTTTGCTATGTCGATGATCTGATCGATGGCTTTCTGCGGCTGATGGCCTCACCGCCCGAAGTGACGGGTCCGATCAATCTGGGCAATCCGGGGGAGTTTACCATTCGCGAGCTGGCCGAGCAGGTGTTGTGCTTGACGAATTCAAGCTCAAAACTGGAGTTCAGAGCGCTTCCCACCGATGATCCACGTCAACGCAAGCCCGACATCACCCTGGCCAGGGAGAAGCTCGGTTGGGAGGCCCGGATTCCTCTGGAAGAGGGTTTGAAACCGACCATCGACTATTTTGCACACATTCTTTGAGGAGAGACGCCTTGGATCCCGAGTTCGAAGCGGGGTCTGTTTTTTTTGATTTTCTCTTCACGGCATACAATGTGCATGCTGGCTGCACATGTCCTCCTTTCTGTTCCGAGGGGGGCTGTATGATAGCCAAATTGACCTGGCATTTCAGTCCTGGGATATTGCCATTGTGTTGAATTCAATCTTCAAGGGCCAGAAAAAGTCGGATCGTCGCCAGACCTCGAACCGCCGAAAACCCAAGGTGATCGAGTGGCTGACTCGGCACCGCTTCAAGGGGGAGGAGAAGCGGGGAGCACGACGGCGGGTCCGATTGATCGATCGACGTCTCAAAAGGCGCTTTGTGGAGTTGTTCAAAAAGCGGGTGCTGGAGGGTTCGATCGGCTTGACACTCTCCCCGGATGGCTATGGGGTTGCCCGCGTGGTGTGGCGGGGAGAGGAGGAAACACCTGTCCTGAAAGAGTGTTTTTTCGTGTCGGCTTCGGTCGGTGCAGAGGGGATGGAACGGACTGCCCTCATCCATACCCTGAAGGCTCACGATTTGCACTACGGTCGCTTTACGGGGCTGTTGTTTCCCGGCCAGTACAGCCTCTTTCCGGCTGAAGCGCCGCAGGTGGCCAGGAGCGAGTTGGCCACGGCCATGCGATGGCGCATCAAGGATCGGCTGGAGTTTCCTGTCCAGGAAGCTGTCGTGGATATTTTCGATCTGCCGCAGAAAAAAAGCCCAGGACAGCCGGAGATGGTCTACGTTGTGGCTGCGCGCGAGGCGGTGGTCAAGGGTTGCTTTGGTCTGTTTCACCAGAATGATCTCTCTCTTGTGGCCATCGATGTGTTGGAATTGGCCCTGCGCAATCTGACCGCTCTGGTTGCGGACGATGTCGATGGAGTTGGCCTGCTCTACCTTGGGCGCACGGATGGGCTGGTTCAGGTGACGCGGGGAGGAGTCTTGTATTTGGCGCGTCCCATTGATTATGGCGTCGACCAGTTGCTGGAGTCTCTGGCCGGCCGGGCCAACGCCGGCGAAGAGGAGTTGGCTGCCTCTCCCGTGGTGGATACCATCGTTTTGGAGGTTCAGCGGACACTGGACTACTATGAGAGCCATTTTGCCCAATCGCCCGTCAGTTGTGTTCATATTGCGCCATTGCCGGTGGCATTCCAGGGTTTGCAGACGGTCCTGGCCGACAAACTGGGTATGCGCCTGAAAGAGCTTCCTGTACGCAAGATGTTGGAAATAGAGGGAAAAGTTGATGATATGGACTTGGCCCGCTGCCTTCCCGCCATTGCGGTGGCCTTGCGTCGGGAGGGCGTTGGATGATTCAGCAACAGGTCAATCTGTATCAATCCCGATTTCACATCAAAAAGGAGTTCCTTGTTGCGCGGGGTATGCTCCTGGTGGGACTGCTGTTCATATTGCTTCTTGTTGTTGTTTCCGGGGTGATGAATTGGTTGGCAGCCCGTGAGGAGAGTGAACTGCAATTCTTGACCGATCAACAACAAAAGAAGGCCGAGTTGTTGCAGGATTTGACCAGGAAATTTCCGCCACCCAAAGTGAGCGTGGCCCTGCTCAACGAGACCAACGATTTGAGAAAAGAGCGCAGCCGGATGCGCACGATCACGGAGTTGTTGAACCAGAATCGGCGTGGCAATGCACATGGCTTCAGTGGCATTTTGGAGGCGTTGGGGCGGGAGAAAGTGGAGGGACTCTGGCTGGACGGAATTGGTATTTACGCCGGAGGCGAGGATTTGGCCCTGGAGGGAAAGGCCCGCAATGCCGATCTGGTGCCTGCCTACCTGGCCCGACTCTCCAGACAGAAAAATCTGGCCGGGCGTCGGTTCAGCTTTTTCCAGATGTCCGAAGAGGCCTATCCGGAGCTGGCAGCAACGGCGACTCCGACTCCGATCCCTACACCCGGGGCGGGCGGACCGTTGATCAGATTTCATATCAAGACCATCGACCAGAAAATTCGCCGTGACCAGTTCCTGCCCAGGGACGCCAAGGAGGGTGACAAGCTCGACAAATTGAAAGAAGCGGCCACCGCCGGGAATGAGATGCGGAAACCCTTTGAGAAAATGCAGGAAAATCTCAAAGGTAAACCGAAGTGAACATGTCAAACGACTTGAGCCAAATCCTATGATCGCCTTGCAGGAAGAGCTTGCCAAACTGACGACGCGAATCGACGCCTTGACCAAACGGGAGCGCATCATTCTGCTTGGCATAGCCATTTCGGCGATAGGTGCCCTGTGGGACCAGGCCTATCTTGAGCCATGGATCAAAGGACGGAGCGAGATTCAGACCAAGATTGCCACCGCGCAAGGCCAGTTGGACTCCCTCAACAAGGCTGAAATAGCCATCCTCGGCCGCAGCAAAGAGGATCCGGATCGGGAAAATCGCGAGAAAAAACATAAGTATATCGGAGAGATTGCCGCAATCAAGGCCCAGTTGGCAAACTCCATGAGGGACATGGTGGATCCCCGAGAGATGCCCCGCATCCTCGAGCAACTGTTACGGCCTGAGAGTGGGTTGCAATTGGTCATGATGGCAGCGGAAGCGGCTGTTCCCGTGGTGACCAAAACCGCCAAGCCCAAGGATCCGGCAGCCTCCGCTGAAGGCAGGTCCACCGACGCCGGGCAAGGCAAGGGTTCCGAGAAGTC
The DNA here is from genome assembly GCA_015229045.1 of Magnetococcales bacterium. The sequence goes on along the minus strand of JADGCJ010000004.1, from coordinate 68,924 downwards.
ATCAGGGAAGGGATCCGACAAATCGGCAGACAAGACGTCAGGCAAGCCGACCGACAAACCGGCAGAGAAAGCGTCGGACAAGTCAGCGAACAAGGATCCGGGTGTATCGGCAAGCGAAGCCTCCGATGAAAGTGGCGATGATGTCAAAAACGTGTCTGTGGACGAGGCCATATTCCGGCACGGCATGAAGATTCGCCTGCGGGGAAGCTACCTGGATGTTGTCAGGTATTTAAAATCTCTGGAAAATATGAAATGGGTCATCTTTTGGGACAGTCTGGAATATGCCGTCAACCAGTATCCTGACATGACGGTGACACTTTCGGTCTACTCTTTGAGTCTCAGCCGAGAGTTGATCGGCATGTGATTCCAATCCCGGATCAAGATGGATGCGAGGCGACAACGCGTGAGCGACGAGACTCGTCAGGGGTTCGCTTTGGCGTCATCTGTTTGATTACTATAAGAATCTATTCCGTCAAAGCCCGTCTTGACATTGTTTGGAATGTTGTTTGCATAAGCTGGAGTGATCCCGACATGGTTTTCGCGCTCCGGTAGTTGGTGGCGTCGTGGGGCAGGGTGTGTGGGGTGATGGCACTCAAGGGTGACTGTACATTCGGGCCACGGTGAGTTGGATGAAGATTGATCGCCACATACTGGGGGGGATGGTTGCCAGAAAGCGGTTGCTGACCTGGTCGGCCGGAGTCTTTCTTCTGGTCTCCTGTGTTGGATTGCAGAAAGAGGAGAAGTCCCAGTTCAAGGAGACGGTCAACAACATCGTGCCGGAAAGCGCCAAAGCGGAAAGAGAGAAGAGGCATGCCGTGGCGCGGGGAGAGTTGCCCGATGCCGTCACCGAAGCCCTGATGCCCTCCATACAGGGGCCAGTGACCGGAGAAAAGGCCAACAAGGCGGCGATAGCGCGTCCCAGTGAACACCGGATCGATCTGATCATGTCCGAAGGAGGCAAGATTCCGGCCCGGGATCTGTTCTTGAGTCTCGTGGAGGGTACCAGGTTCACGATGATCGTCCATCCGGACATCAAGGAGGAGGTCTCCCTGCCCCTGACGCTGGTGGATGTGACCGTCCGGGAGGCCATGGAGACCATTTGCGAAATCTATGGTTTTGATTGCAGTTTCAAGGAGCCGGAACACAAGGACTCCTGGGGCAGTTTTCGCATTTATCCTCGCCGTCTGGCGGCGCGCACCTTCAAGGTCGATATTTTGGCGGTGGCGCGAACTGGAAAATCCGACACGATGGTCAGTACCGGCAACACCTCCAGCACCACCACCAGCTCTTCGGGCAGCTCCTCGGGCAGCTCCTCGGGTGGCAGTTCGACAACATCGAACATCTCCGGAAGCTCCATCAGCACGACCAACAAGTCGGACTTCTGGAGTGAGTTGGAACAGACTCTGCGGACCTTCCTGAAGATGACCCCGCTTACCGGGCAGTCCGCAACGGGCGATGCCGGCCAGGGGTCGGGCGCGACGGGTGCATCGGCAGGCGCTTCGGGGACGGCCCCACCGGGTACGACGGCGACGGGGGGTGCCCTTCCGCCAAACACCTCCGCAGACGGCAAAAGTTATATGATCAACCGGCAGGCGGGTCTGCTGCTGGTACGGGCCTTTCCCGAAGATTTGCGTGAGATCGAAGGATACCTGAACAAGCTGACCCGTCGGGTGAGGCGCCAGGTGATTCTCGAAGCCAAAATCATGGAAGTGCAACTGAGTGACGGGTTTCAGTTCGGCATCAACTGGGCTGCCATCAACCGTGGCATCGGCACGAAAGCGCCCTTGGCCAGCGAACCCAAAAACGGCATCACCAACGATTCAGGTTCCAGCGTCGGGGCCTTCCAGTCTTTTCAGAGCAACCAGACGGCGGTCAACAGTGCGGCCACGACAGCGGCAGATGGCTCGATCATCACCGGCTCCGCGACAGCTTTGGGTGTGACCTCCATTCCCGGGCAGGCCTATAACCAGGTCATATCAGGTGCGGCGGGGATCCTTTCTCAGGCGACGAAGGACAGCCCTTTTGCCCTGGCCTTGCGCTCCCATGATTTTATCGGGTTTCTCAATATGTTGCAGACCCAGGGCAAGGTGCAGGTGATCTCCAGTCCCCGGGTCTCCACGGTGAACAACCAGAAGGCCGTGATCAAGGTCGGCGAAGATAATTTCTACCTGACCAACGTCAAGTCGGAAACCACCACCTCCACGACCGGAACCGGATCCATCGTCAACGTCTCGCCCACCTTTCAAACCTTCTTCTCCGGGGTGGCCCTGGACGTGGTGCCGCAGATCGGAGAGGACGGCATCATCACCCTGTATATCCACCCTCTGATTACCGATGTGGTCCAGAAAAATCTGACCCTTTCGTTTGCCGGTACCGCAAACGTCTATCCCCTGGCTTCCACCAGCTCCCGGGAGGTGGACACCATGGTCCGGGTTCGCAGCGGGGATATGGTCGTGATCGGCGGCCTGATGAAAAACGAGATCCAGGATACGGTCAACAAGGTGCCCATCCTGGGCGATCTGCCCCTGATCGGGGGTGCTTTCAGAAATACCGACAAAAATATCGTCAAGAGCGAGCTGGTCATTCTGCTGCGCCCCGTCGTGATCGAAGGGATGCAGGATTGGGCAGGTGTGCTGGACGAGACAGCCGACCGTATCGACACGATGAAAACCAACAGCCCCCTGTGGTGGGCTCAATAGGAGTGGGTTCGGTGAACTACCTTGAGCATTTCGGTTTGCGTACAACGCCCTTTTCCCTGACTCCGGATACTGAATTCCTGTTTGAAGATCTCGAATTCCTGATGACGGCCAAGATGGTCCTGGTGGCGCTGGAAGAGGGCGAAGGGATCGTCAAGGTGACAGGCGACATCGGCACCGGCAAGACCTTTCTGGGTCGCTATCTTTTAGGGGTTCTGGAAAAGCGTTATGCCGTGGCCTATCTGCTCAATCCGCTCCTCTCGGTACGGGACTTGAATCAGGTCTTGGCGGCAGAGTTTGGTGTGGAGGCCGAACCCGGGATGGGGTTCCAGATGTTGCTGAACCGGATCCTGGAAAAACTGATGCTGATGGGAGAGCAGGGCATGAAGGCCCTGATCCTCGTCGATGAGGCGCAGTCGGTGCCGGACTCCACCCTGGAGGCATTGCGCCTGATGACCAATCTGGAAACAGAAAAAGAGAAGGTGGTGCAGGTGGTGCTGCTGGGGCAGCTGGAACTGGACCAGAGGCTGGAACAACCCGAAGTCCGCGCCCTGAAACAGCGTATAGCCACATCGTGCCACCTGAGGCCCATGGATGCCGAACGGCTGCAAAACTATGTACGGCATCGGTTGCGGGCGGTGGGGAGCGGCGAGCGGGAGTTGTTCTCTTCCGGAGCGTTGGATCACCTGTTCCGTGGCAGTCGGGGTTCACCGCGTCTGGTGCATATTCTGGCCAACAAGGCCTTGAGCCTGGCGGCTGAGAACAAGGAACAGATCGTCACCGCACGACATGTGCGCCAGGCGATTCGGGAGACCGAAGGTGTCTCGACTGTGACACCGAAGGTATTGATTCTCCTAAGGATGGCAGTCAACTGGTTGCTTGGTCTGAAGGCGCTGCAGTTTGACTGGATCACGCGACGCCGGAAGGCCTTGGACATGGGATGATCCCTCTATTCGGCATGGAGAGCGGAAAGTGAGTTTGATTCATCAGCTGTTGCGCGATTTTGAGAAGGTTCGTCATGCCTCGGGTCAGGCCCTGGGCAGCATGGGGGTCAGTGGAACATTGAAGGTTCCTGCCGGATTGGGGGTGTCACCGGGTCGTCAGCGGCTGCTGTGGTTGGCGGGAGGCATGGCCCTGGCTGCGGCGTTCGCTGTGACACCGTGGGTTTGGCAACATCACGGGGGTGGCGGTCAGGCCTGGTCGGCAAGCCAGGAGGTGCGGCGCGAGGCGCCGACGGTCGATCGGGATCACCTGCGTCGGGTTGCCGCCAATGCCTTCGCCGATGCCAATCCTCCTCGGATTGCCATACCCGGCGAAGAGTCCTCATCCGACGACAAATTCGCCTCGACATTTGACAGCGATGCCAAGGCCACGAACCACAACCTGGATACGGATTCCGGCGAAGTGGGAAAGGCCTTCACCAGAGAAGGCCCGCTCTCTTCCACCCACACAAACGGTGATCTTGCCCGCAGTCAGGAAAAAGTCTCTGCGGTGCCGTTCATGGTCCAGTTGGGCATCTTTTCCACAACGGACGAGGCGATCGGTTTTCAGACAGGGTTGCCTGTCAAGGTGCGGAACGCCAGCCGGATCGTTCCAGTGCGTGACTTTTTGAATCGTCCCATGTACGCCGTGCGGTCGGGCCCTTTCAGGAGTCACGAGGAGGCTGCGGCGGTCTCTGGAGGGTATTCCGCACAAGGCGTGGAAGGGGCCTTTGTCGCCCAGGCCGTGGAAGAGGTTCCCCTGGTCCAGATGGATGGCAAGGTCGGCAAACCAGCCGAGGATGTGTTGCCGCCGGTTCTCTCTGCCGGCCAGCCACCCTCATCGAGTGCCGGTACGCATGAGGCAACCGGAGAAAAAGGCCAGGCTTCGGCTCATGCGGAGGCTGGCAAGCCGTTTTTCCTCTATGCCATCCAGGCCGGCTCGTTTCGGGAAGGGAGGCTGGCTGAATCCCTGGCCGCCAAACTGCGCGAGAAGGGCTTGTTTCCTTATATCCTGAGGCTGCGAGGTGTCGACAACGCCTTGTGGCACAGTGTCTGTTTTGGCTTGTTCACCGACATGGATGCAGCCAGGCGGGCGCTGGGACAATCCAAAGGAGGAGACCTTGGCAAGGCGTATGTATTGCCGGTCGAGTCCCGCTCCTTCATCAAGTTCATTGCCCGCCGTGGCGACGGAACGACGATTTCCGAGGCCCTGGAAAAGGGCGATCCGGCAGATGTGTCCTCGGCAGAGAAGGGCGATGCATCCAAAACCAAAGCCAAGGGCAAAAACCGGGGAGGCGCCAAGGTTGTCGATGTCAAACCCCAGGATGTCCAGAGCCAGGGATCTGACGTCGGGTCGCTTAAAACAACCCCGGAGAGAGCCATTCCGGAGATTTCGGTATCCGGCAAAGATATTCCGATCCATCCCCTCGTTGCCAAGGCGGAAGAGCCTGCAGGCGACAAGCCCACAGAGGCCGCTGCCGATGCCAAAGTGGTCAGCAAGAAGTCCTATATCAACGAAAATGATCGTTTTGCCGTGCAGGTAGGGGCTTTTGTCGAGGATGGAAGTGCCCGGGATCTGGTGCGTGAACTGCGGAAACGCGGCTATGACCCCTACATTCTGGAACTGCCCAGCGGTGATCAGGCTGGCAAGATGCGCAAAACGGTGCGTATCGGCAGCTTTCAGGAGTTGCGGGACGCCGAAAAGTCGCTTGCCGATTACCGGAAACGGGAAAGACTGGATGGCTACGTGGTGACCATCGACTCCTCCCGCAGCCCCGGCGACGATGTGCGCAAAGCTGACAGAAGGCGTTTGGCCAAGAAAACAGCCAAGGGTACCGGCAAGGAAGCGGAAGGTGCCCTGGCAACTGCGGTTCCGACCAGTGCTGGTTCCGCGCATTCTGTCATTCCACAATCTGTCACTTCTGGTTCGGAGACCTCTGGATCGGCCGTCTCTGAATTGTCCGGTGGTGGTGCCCTGGCAGGATTGTCATCCGCCTCCGGGGAGGGGAAGAGCGGACCTCCCAAAGGTGATCACCAGGTGCTTGCATTGCAGGAGGAGGGGACAACGACAAAATCCGCTGCGCCTGCCTCGCCCAAAGGTGAAACAAAAATTGATGTGCTGGAAGATTACAACGACAAGAGTGTCAAGATTCCATCGGGCGTGGTCGAGAGTGACAAGTCCCTGATGGAGAAATCGGCCCTTGCGACCAAACCGGCCAAGGTTCCCGAAGCTGTGGCCTCGGTCGCAGGGGCGACCGAGCATCCGGAACCGGGTATCGGCACGGAAAAACCACGTCCTTTCCTGCAAAAACCAAAGCCTATGAAGGATGCCATTCTCAAAACGGGACAGGGGGTCTCCGGGAAAGGCATGCAATCTGACAAGTTTTTCCAGGAGGCCCAGCGCCTGGAACAGGAGGGGGACGCCAAAGGGGCCGAGGATTTTGCCCGCCGCGCCCTGGACCTGAACCCGGCGAACCACCGTGCCCGCGAGTTTTTGGCGCGTATCATGTTCACCTCGGGTCGCTCCAACGAGGCCTATCCCCTTCTGTCCGATGGGTTGGCCAAGGGCTTTGACAGCGGTCTGGTCAAGCTGTTTGCCCGGATTCTGGTCCAGGATGGCAAGACAGAGTCGGCGCTCGGCGTGTTGGAAAATGCCCAATCCCAGGGCGGGGCCGATGATGAGGAGCTGATGGCGCTTCTTGCAGCCATGTACCAGCGCAACAAAAATCATTGGAAAGCCATCGATCTGTATGAAAAACTCCTGGCCAAACATACCGATAACGCCGTATGGTGGATGGGTCTGGCCATCTCTCTGGAAGGGGTGGACGAAAAAACCTCAGCCCTGCAGGCCTACCAGAATGCCATGGATAACGGTCAGCTCAAAATGAACCTGAAAAACTTTGTCGGCAAAAGAATTCAGGCGCTGTCAAATTGATCCGTTGCCTGTCATGCGCGGTTCGCAGTCGATGCGAAAACGAGGCGGCAAGAAGGAGGAGGCGAGACAGGTTCCAGGCTGTGTGCGATCGAGTGACCGGGAAGTGAATCCGGGAGGATGGAGAGGGGTCTCCTTCCTCCCGGCGGGTTTTGGGGTTGGTGTACCGACAGAATCCTTCTTGCCGGTTGTTTCTCTGGTCGAGTTGGGGGGGGGATGTGATGCTGAGATCTTCAGTGGTGACCCAAAATGGAACAGGAAAAACAGGTACAGGCTGAACAACCCCAGGCCAAGAAAAAGCTGCGTCTGGGCGATCTTCTGGTACAAAACCAGATTATCACCGAGGCCCAGTTGATGCAGGCCCTGGCCTATCAGAAGCAGCATGACTGCAAGATTGGCCAGGCGCTCCTCGATCTGAAGTGTGTCACCGAAGAGAAACTGCAACGGTTTCTTGCCCAGCAGCGCCGCAAGGTCAGAATCGGTGACTCCCTGGTGGCCCAGGGGTTGATCTCCGATGAGCAGCTGCAAAAAGCCCTGGCCGAACAAAAAAAGAGTGGCAAAAAATTGGGCCAGACCCTGGCCTATTTGGGAATTCTCAGCGAGACCAAATTTTTGGAGTTTCTCTCCAAGCAATTGGATCTTCCTTTTGTTGACGTGCGCAATTTTCAATTTCAACAGGATGTCATTCAAAAAATTCCCGAAAGCTATGCCCGGCGTTTTCGAGCCATCGCCCTGGCCGAGAGCAAGGAGGGGTTGCTGGTGGGGATGGCCGATCCTACCGACATCTTCATTTTTGACGAATTGACCCGGCTTTTGAAAAGGCCACCTCGCTTGGCCATGGTGAGCGAGACCGATCTGCTGCGCACCATGGACCGGGTGTTCCGGCGCACGGAGGAGATCCAGGAACACGCCGAAGCCCTGGGCGAGGAGATGCAACGGGCAGCCGCTTTCAGCCTGGACCAGATTGTCCAGTCGGAGATGGCGGTCGATGCGCCGGTGGTCAAGATTCTCCAGTCGCTGTTCGAGGATGCTTTGCAGGTCGGGGCCTCGGACATTCACATCGAGCCGGACGAACAGGTGTTGCGCATTCGCCAACGTATTGACGGCATCCTGCACGAGCAGATCGTCAAGGAGAAACAGATTGCCCCGGCGCTGGTCTCCAAACTCAAGCTGATGGCCGGGTTGGAGATTGCCGAAAAGCGTTTGCCACAAGATGGCCGCTTCAACATGATCGTCAAGGAGCGCAGCGTCGATGTGCGTCTCTCCACCCTGCCGATCCAGGATGGGGAGTCGGTGGTGATGCGCCTCCTGGACCAGTCCGGCGACAGCCTGAACCTGGGCATGGTGGGGATGGAAGAGGATCTCCTGAGACGCTTCATGTACTTCATTCATCGACCGCACGGCCTGATCCTGGTGACAGGCCCCACCGGCAGCGGCAAAACCACCACTCTCTACGGAGCGCTCAACGCGCTGAATGAACCAGGCCGCAAAATCATCACCGTGGAAGATCCGGTGGAGTATCGCCTGCCCCGCATCAACCAGGTGCAGATTCACGCCAAGATTGGTTTAAACTTTGCCACCGTCCTGCGTACCGTCCTGCGGCAGGATCCGGACGTGGTTCTGGTGGGGGAAATGCGCGACAAGGAGACCTCGGAAATTGCCATCCGGGCAGCCTTGACAGGACATCTGGTCTTGTCCACCCTCCACACCAACGATGCCATCAGCACGGCCATCCGTCTGGTAGACATGGGGGTGGAGAGTTTTGCGGTGGCTTCGGCGTTGCGCTGCATCCTCGCCCAACGTCTGGTGCGCCGGGTGTGCCGGGATTGCGCCCGACCCTACGACCTTGAAGAGCATGAAGAGGCCCTCCTGCGTGGCCTGTTGAATGCCCCGAGCGGTTCGCTGCCCACTCTGGTCAAGGGGCCGGGATGTTCCCAGTGCAACAATTCCGGGTATCGGGGACGGGTTGCGGTCATCGAAATGCTCGACGTGAAGGGGGCTTTGGTCTCCGCCCTGAGTCGTAACGATACAGCCGGGTTCATTGAAGTTGCCAAGAAGCAAAAAGGGTATGTACCCCTGCATATGGCCGCCCTGAATTACGCCATCAAAGGGGTGACGACCATGGAAGAGGTGATGCGGCTGACCACGGAAATTGGCGACAAGGATGATGAGGATGAAGACGAAGAGACCTCCGAAGAGAGTGCCGCTGACACGAAAGATGCAGCCATCCAGGCGTCGTGAACGAGATAGCTGACCATGCCCAATTTTCGTTTCAGTGGTCGCAGCGGCAGCGGTGCCGTCAGCAAGGGCAATATTCACGCCCCATCCGCCGATGCCGTGGTGGACCAGTTGATCAACCGGGGTATCGAACCCCTGGAGATCGAGGAGGTCAAAGGGGCCGGGGATTCGGAAATCAGCATCTCGTTTCTGGAAGAGTGGCCGAGTGTCGATGAACTCATCCTCTTTTCCCGGCAAATGTATACCTTGACCAAATCCGGCGTCTCGCTGGTTCGTTCGTTTCAGGGGCTGTCGGAAGGGACACACAACAAGAAGCTCTCCGCCGCCATGCGCCAGATCATCGAGGATTTGCAGGCCGGGCGGGATCTCTCCGCAGCCATGGCCGAACATCCGAAGATTTTCAACCAGCTCTATCTGCGTATCGTGCGCATGGGAGAAGAGACCGGACGCATGCAGGAGTCCTTTCTGCAACTGTACCAGTATATGGAAATTGAAAAGGAGACACGCAAAAAGATCAAGAGTGCCTTGCGCTATCCCACCTTTGTCATCATGGCCATTGTCGGAGCCATGTTTGTCGTGACCTACAAGGTGATTCCCTCCTTCAAGGGGGTGTTTGCCCAGTTCAAGACCGACCTGCCCATATTTACCAAAATTTTACTGAATGCTTCAGGATTTACGGAGCAGTATGCCCTTTACATCGTTCTGGTGATGGGTGCGATTGTTTTTTCCATTCGTTACTACATCAATACCAAGGAGGGCGGCCTGCAGTGGGACAGGTACAAGCTGCGCATGCCCATCGTGGGAACGATCATCAACCGGGCGACGCTGTCGCGTTTTTCACGGGCCTTTTCGATGGGTTCTCGTTCCGGATTGCCCATTCTCCAGACGCTGCATGCCGTGGGGGAGGCGGTGGATAACAACTTTGTCGCGTTGAAGATCGGCGAAATGCGCGATGGCATCGAACGGGGGGAGAGCATGGTCCAGGCCGCTTATGCCAGCGGTCTGTTCACGCCGCTGGTCTTGCAGATGATGGCCGTGGGCGAAGAGACAGGTTCCATGGACGAAATGATGCAGGATGTGGCAGAGTTTTACGAGCGGGAGGTTGAATATGACGTGCAGAATCTGACGTCGGCGATCGAGCCTATTCTTTTGCTCGTGATCGGTTCGTTGGTTCTGGTATTGGCTCTGGGTATCTTCATGCCCATGTGGGAGCTTGGATCGGCAGCGATGAAAAATGGCTGATCGACAACGATGCCACTTGCGGATCGGGATGGTGACAGGGCGAACGAAACGGATGCCTGTCTGGACGTGAAATAATCTTTCGGGGTGGGGGAGCATGAATGGTCTGGGGGTCGTGGGGATTCGCTTGTTGGGAATCCTGATGGTCGGGGGGTGTCTGCTGGGTATGCTGGTTGGATGTTGGCTGCTGATCAGGCCTGACTCTGGTCAGTCGTTGCGGCGTCCGGTCGGGGATTTGTTCCGCCCCCTGACGCGACCCATTCGCACCGAGCGTTTTTTTTATCGGCACCATCGGTTTTTCGGCGGGTTTGTCTTTTTCACTTCGGCAGTTTTCCTGTTGCGCCTGAAGGGGTTCCTGGGCCAGGAACTGGTCCTGACCCCCTTGGCTGGTCCAGGTGGGCCAGTGCAGATCTGGATTTGGGAGAGCCTGGTTCTCTTTTTTTGTCTGGCAGGCTTGTTCACTTTTATCGTGGGTGTCCTTCTTCTCGTTCGTCCCAGCCTGTTGCGCTCCTTCGAGAGTTGGGCCAATCAACACTTTTCCACGGATGGATTACGTACCGTGGCAGCACGTTGGCGGGATCTGTTTTTGGCGTGGGTTCTGGAGCATCCCCGGGTGATCGCTTTGTTGTTGATTACGGGCAGTCTTTTTACCTTGCGTCATTTTCTTCAGTTTCGGTTAACTTTTTTATTGGGGTTTTGAGGCGGAGGAGGGTACATTGAGCCGTGTCTGTCGTGTGGGATCCAGATAAGAGGGTTGAGAATCTTCGCAAACACGGGATCGATTTTGCTGATGCCGGGGAACTGTTTGCGGATTTTACCATCACAGTTGAGGATACCAGGGGTTACGATGAGCAGAGGTACCAAACCACTGGCGTGATCGGAGGTCGGGTGGTGGTGGTGGTTCATACTGAACAATTGGGCGTTATTCGTGTTATTTCCATGAGAAAGGCGACGAAATATGAGCGGGAAGTCTATTTCTCAGCATTCTGAGTCTGATTGGAATTACGTAGACGCCTTGGCAGACGATGAAATTGATTTTTCGGACAACCCTCCTATTCCGCGAGAAAAACTTTTGCAGGGGGTGTTGCGGCGGGGATTGGTACCGCTGTCGGACCAACAAGCCGTGACTGTTCGGATCGACGACGATCTCCTGGAGTGGTTTAAAAACCGGGGGCAGGGCTACCAGACACAAATCAACGCGGTACTTCGTGCCTATAAAGAGGCCCATACGGCGTAATCCATGAAAACCAGGTATCATTCCCGCTCCCTGTTCCATGTGCAGCGCCTCTTCGGTATGCAGGAGGGTGGTTTCACCATGCTGGAGCTGGTCATGGTGGTCGTTGTTCTGGGTATTTTGATTGCCGTGGTTTTGCCCAGGTTTACCAATCTCTCTTCCGATGCCCGCAGCGCGACCGTTTGGGGTATCGCTGGTCATATCTCTTCGGCCAACGTCTCCAATGTGGCGGCTTGTGGGGCCGGATATGCCAACTGCGTCACAATCAACGACTGTGCCGGCGGCGATGCCCTTCTGCAAACCGGATTGCCGACTGGCTATACCATTTCTCCTTCCAGTGTTGGCCGTGGGGTTGTCAATGCTGGCTGCATCATTTCGGACAACACCACGGGTGCCTCAGCCACCTTTACCATTACGGGTGCGCCCTGACACACGTCCTGTCGCGTCGCCTCCTTCTTGCTGCCTCGTTCTCGCATCGAATGCAGATTGGTATCAGGTCATGATTTTTATCGAATTACCTTTTGAGATTTTTTTGTTTCAGGTTTATTATCCTTGTCATGATTCCGTTTTCGTTGTACAAAATGGCGGCAGGCTTGGACGGTGGACTGGGCTTGTTTTTATGTCTCTTTGACAATCTTGATATTTATCTGAGAGGGAGTTTTTGGCATGAGAGACCATGACTGTGATTTTTTCGTTGAGCGTTCGTCTGGTTTCACCATGATTGAACTAATCATGGTGATCGTGATTCTGGGCATTCTGGCTGCCGTGGCCATACCCAAGTTTACCAACCTCTCCTCCAATGCCCGGACGGCGGCCGTTGCCGGTGTTGCCGGTGGTCTTGCTTCGGCCAACAGCACCAATGTGGCCACCTGCGCAGCCGGTGGTGGTGTCGTTGGTGCCAACTGTGTCAGTACCACAGGTGGTTGCACCAACGCCGTTGCTGACACCCTTTTGCAGGGCGGGGTTCCGGCAGGCTATACCGTTTCCGGTGCCACGTCCGCCAGCGGCGGAGCCGCTCCTCAAACTGTGACCTGCACCCTCACGGATGACTCTTCGGGTGCTACGTCCACCTTTACCATCACGGGTGCGCCCTGAGAAAAAAGTTGCCCGCTGAAGTTTTTTAGACTGTTTTTTTCAAAAATGTGTTACTCTGGCAGAGTGCTTTGAAGCATAACGCCTGGGACGGGTCGTCGTGGTCCGGCCAGGGGTTCTGGTCTATGGGAAGTCAGGGCTTTTGCTGCGGCAATTTCCGGTTTCTCGGGCCAGTTTCAAGCGTGGGCTGCGGCCTATACTCTTTCAGAACGGAGATGACAGCATGAAAAACGACAGTCAGGCCCTCACCCTCCACCGAGCTGGTGGTTTTACCATGATCGAGTTGATCATGGTGATCGTGATTCTGGGTATTTTGGCCGCCGTGGCCATACCCAAATTCACCAACCTCTCTTCCAATGCCCGGACTGCAGCTGTTGCCGGTATTGCCGGTGGCCTCTCCTCGGCCAACAGTACCAACGTGGCTGTCTGCTCCGCAAGTTCAACCAACGCCAACTGCGTCACCACAACGGGTGGTTGTACCTCGACTGTTGCTGGCAACCTTTTGCAGGGTGGGCTGCCGACAGGCTACACAGTTTCCGGCAGCACGTCTGCCACGGGTGGTGCCACCCCGACCACTGTACAATGTACCCTCACCGACAGCACTTCCGGTGCTACGGCTACCTTTAACATTACCGGCGCTCCCTGAGCCTGATGGCTTCTTCCAGGTGGTTGCGATTTAATGACGCGGAGTCCTGGCTCGTGTTTCGGTGGATTGGGTTATCGTACTGATATGCCGGGTGGTGCTGGAGTGGAAAACCAGGATGGCACCACCCGGAGTCGGTATACTGGGTGCTCGGGGCTGATTGAGCACCTGTCAGGGTGGGCGTTTCCTTGGGCATCGGTGTTTGCGCTCACAAAAAACCCGGGTCTCTTTTGTCAGCGCTTGCGGTTGCATCGGACGGAGTCTCCTGCCGCCGCGCGCTCTGCCATGGAGAGTGCCTGTTTTGCCCCGATACAGGGAATCGAGACCGCTGTTTGTGCCCTGATCCGTGTCGGGGCTGGCTGTTTTGCCGGGGAGCCCGGAACAGTCGGCAGCGCTCATCCGTCGATTTACCGGGGAGTTCGGAATGGCGGGGGCGTCCGTCCGGCAAAAGCTGGCGCAAAAAGGGTGGTGCGGCGTGTGATCCTGGTGCTCCACTGCGGTTGCGGCGGCATGGATGTCACGGTTTGAGTTGGGAGCCTTGCGCGCCTTTTGTGGTTGCCCTGGCGTCCCAGTGCAATTGACCCGGACAGGTCTTGTGAGGGTCCAATGGGATCCATCCGTGCGGAACAAGGGTTTACTCTGATCGAATTGATCATGGTGATCGTGGTGGTTGCCGTCTTGTCTGTCTATGCCACTGCCAGATCACCCGGTGTCACCCTGCAATTGCGCAGCAATGCGGATCAGTTGGCCATGGATATTCGCCAGACCCAGGCCTACTCCATGTCCAATACGGGCACCGGAGACTACAGAATCCTGCGCACGGCTTCGGATACCTACCAGATTCGCGATCCGTCGGGAACTACTTTGAGTACAACGACTCTGAGTGGTGTGACGTTGACGGATTTCAATGTCACGTTCGACGGACGTGGTCAGTCGAGCGCGGGTGTCACCATCACGCTGACCATGGGTTCGAGTTCCACCACGGTGGAGATCGTCACTCCAACGGGTCTGGTGCGCTGAAAATGCCTGAGAACCGCCTCTCGTTACCTTCCCGACTTCCGGATAGTGGTTTCACCCTCATCGAGTTGATTGTGTTTATCGTCGTGGTCTCCATCGCGTTGTTGGCCGTTGTGCCGCTCTATTTTCAGGTGGCCACGGGTGCCAAATTTGCCCGGGAGATGATGCAGGCGCAATACCTGGCCCAGGAACGGCTGGAAGAGATGATTTCTGAAAAGTACATGGGAGGTGGATTCGCCAGCATCACCTCCGCCAACTATCCCAGTCAGACCAACATCGACATTGGCGCCAACATCAACTTTGACCGGACGGTGATCATCGAAGGAGGATCTCTGGCAGGCGGTACGATGACGTGCAATGGAACCGGCGTCTATACCGCTGAGAGCTACAAGTGCGTCTACGTCAATGTGTTCCGTAATGGAAGCACGGCCAACAGGCTGGGTTCAGCCTGGACCACCTTCGCCAACTATTGATTGAGATGAACATGACACGGTCACCTGGAAAGGGGGTTGGATTTACATTGATCGAGATGGTCATCACCATCGCGATCCTGGGGATTTTTTTAAGCGTGGGCGGAAAAATGACAGCCGGCGCCTACTCCTCCTATATCGCCAACATGTATCTGACGCCCATTCCTTCCAGGGCCAAGGCGGCCATGGAGGTCATGATCAGAGAACTGCGCGGTGCCACGGCTGCCTCCGTGACTCAGCCTACCGGGAACGGAAGTATCCGGTTCACGAACGATTTGGGTGCCACCGTTCTTTTTGATCAAACGGGTACGCCGACGACCACTGTTTTCATGAATGCGGTTGCCTTGTTGGAAAATGTTCAGCAAAACTCCCTGCAATTTACCTGGGATGCCACAAGAAATCTTGCTACAATCAGTTTTACCATCCAGGTTGTCATGAACGGATTGGGTGGCACCATAACAGTACCGTTCAGGACTGCCGTATACGTGAGGAATCCATGATGAAATACAGTAAGCAGCGGGGATCCCTGGCCATGACGGCTCTTGTTCTGATGGTGGCGTTGGGTGTCGCCGGGGTTGTCCTGTCCAGGATGTACCAGTCGAGCCAGAGCGCAGGTACGCAGAACGTCGCTGGTGACAAGGCCTTCAATCTGGCTGATGCTGGTACCGAATCGATCCTGGCACAACTGAAAGCCAACGGTTGTGATCCCACCGCACTATCCGGAGCGTCAACGACGACAAGCGGTGGCAACACAACCACCGTGGTGACACAGAGCATTGCCAACCAGGGGTCATTCACGGTGACCTTTCAAAAGCCTACCGGGACGGGGAACACCTGGTCGGTCACTGCGGCGGCGGTTGGCAGTCGCCGCGTCACCAATTTTCCGGGGTTGAACTGCAGCAGCGGCAATGGAACCTACGCCATGGATCGCCTCACCCTCGGCAATAACGCGACAGTCAATATGGCCCCTGGGACTTATTATATTGCACAACTGTCATTGGGCAATAATAACAGCCTAGTAGTGACCCCGAGCGGAGTTGTCAAAATATATGTACAGAGCGCAAATATCGGCAATAATGCCAACCTGAACAATGGAGGCAGCGCCGCCAACCTCGGGATCTATGCCTATACCTCGCTCCAGGTTGGCAACAATGCGAACATCCATGGGGTGATGAATGCATCGTCCGGTGCCGTATCGATCCAGCTTGGCAATAATACCAATCTGCAAGGATCCGTTGTTTCAAATGGCCCCGTCTCTCTGGGTAACAACGACCTGGTCACTTATGGCTCTGCCGAATCGTCTGCTGTGACGTCGCTGGGTGTTGCGTGTTCAGGGGGTGGCGGGTGCCCTTACCCCATCGTGGGTAACGCCAGTTTGGCTGTAGGCAACAATTCCCAGATCAATGGCAGCAATGTTGGGAGTTGTGGGGGAAGTTGTAACGTCGTCACCAGTGCCGGTGCCCGACAATCCCAGAATGTGACCATTCCGGCCCTGCCCGCCTTTGTGGCCAGTACCCTGGCCAATGGCAGCAAGACCAGCGGTCCCCTGGCACCAGGACAGTATGACGATATCACGATCAGCAATAACGGCACCCTCACCTTTACGTCGGGCGGTGGTGGCGGTGGCGGTGGCGGCACCATCACTCCAGGGTCGTGGAAAGAAAACTTCTGAAATTGTAAGGGGAACTTGCCATGAGACGCGTACAGCAACAACGGGGATCCCTGGCGACAGCAGCACTTGTCATCATCGTGGCATTGGGAGTCGCCGGAGTTGCGATATCCAATATGTACCAATCGGGCAACGTCGCCAACATGCAGAACTCCGCCGGCGACAAAGAGTTCAACTTGACCGAATCCGGTACCCAGCTGATCCTCGCCCAACTGAAAGCCAACAATTGCAACCCAACCCTGTTGTCCGGCGCAGCCATGAACGGCAGCGATGTCGTGGTCACTCAGACCATTACGGGGCAGGGTGTATTCAGGGTGACTTTTCATTCCACCGGGAGCAACACCTGGGCGGTGACCTCGGCAGCCAGTGGCAGTCGCCGCGTCGTGAATTTTCCAGGGTTGCAATGTGGCAACAATGCAGGGTGTTCCTACGCTGTTGTTGGCGACGCTCTGCTGGACGTAGGTAACAACATCCAGATCAATGGGCACGACGTCACTGCTTGCAGTGGTGGCGGATCAGATGGCCACGGCGGATCGGGAGGGAGTGGTGGCCATGGCGGATCGGGAGGAGGTGGACAGACTGGGAACTGCAACGTCATAACCAGCGCCGGCGCTCTGGAATCACGCACCGTGTCCATTCCGGCATTGCCCGCCTTCGTGACAAGCAGCAACGTCGATGGCAGCTTCAGTGTGGACAATAACGGTTCTTCGATAAGGGGAGCCGGAAATTATCAAAATGTGACGGTTGGTAACAATGCCACCCTGACTTTCAATGCATCGGGTGGGACGTATCATTTTGACCAGATTGTCCTCGGCAATAACGTGACGCTCAATATGGCACCTGGAACATACCATGTTTCGCAACTGACGCTGGGTAATGACAACAATCTGGTGGTGACGCCCAATGGTGTTGCCAAACTGTATGTGGAGAGTGCAGCCATTGGAAATAACGCCAATTTGAACAACAACGGCACGATAGCCAATCTCGGCATCTACGCCTATACCCTGTTCCGGGTCGGCAACGATGCCAATATTTTTGGGGTGGTTGATGCCCCATCCAGTACTGCAACGGTCCAGTTAGGCAATAACGGAAACCTGCATGGATCCATTGTTTCAGGGGGCAGTGTCACATTGGGCAACAACGATGACGTGACATATGACTCTTCTGCTTCGGCTGCCGTGACGGCATTGGGTATTTCATGTTCTGCCGGGGGTGGCGGCACCATCACTCCCGGGTCATGGAAAGAGCAATTCTAATTGCGCGGAGAAAGTCTATGAAGAGGTTTGATCGGCAGCGGGGCTCCATGGTTGTCACGGCTATCGTCCTGACGGCAGCGTTGGGCGCGGCGGGGGTTATCCTGGCCAAAATGTACACCTCGGGCAAAAAGGCCGATTCTGAACATGCGGCTTCCGACAAGGCGTTGAACCTGGCCGAAGCCGGCACACAGGCGATTCTTGCCCAGTTGAAAGCCAACAATTGCGATCCGACCAAGCTGTCCGGAATGACCAAGGTCGGCAACGACGTCGTGGTGACGCAAAGCGTTGCCAGTGCCGGTCAATTCGTGACGATCTTTCGCCCCACACCGGGTACGGCCAATTCATGGACCGTCATCGTGAAAGAGAGCAGAGGTCGACGTGCCGCCAGGTTTCCGGGGGTGACATGCAGCACGGGTGGTGTTTGCAGCAGCTACGCCCTGGTTGCCAACGCCGGATTGACCATTGACGACCGCGCCAAGATGAATGGCAAGGGTGTCATTCCCTGCAAGACCAGCACCGATCACCATAATGACAACGACTGGAAACGCGGTCGTGGTCATTCCGGGGGTGGTGGGGGGCATGGCAACTCGGGTGGTGGACACCACGGCGGTCTTCTGGATTATCCATGGAAGCAATTGTTTTGTTCGTTGGATATCGTCCAACCCGCTTTTGCCGATGGCGGATCGGGCGGTCATGGCGGTGGCGGGTCGGGCGGTCATGGCGGGCGGGATGATGGCCGGTCAGGCAATCGTGGCGAAGACAACTGGACCGGCTGGGGAAGCTGTGGTGGCTGGGGCCACTGGCACAGGGACTGTATGGGGGACTGCAATGTTCTGACCAGCGCCGGTGAGCTGGAAAAACAGACCGTGGCTCTGGTTGACCTGCCCGCCTTTATCGCGAGTACGGGTGCTCAGGGCGACGTGACTGTGTCCAGCAATGCCGCTCTGGGAACCGGGCAGTATGGAAATATAACGGTCTCCAATAATACAACCGTCACTTTCAATGTTTCAGATGGAACCTACTACATCAACCGGCTCGACCTTGGCAACAATGCGACGCTCAAAATGGCGCCAGGAACCTATTACATCTCCCAGTTGAATACAAGCAGTGGTGGTGGTGGGCATGGTGGTTCCGGAGGTGGTGGACATGGTGGTTCCGGAGGACATGGTAGCCTCCTGGACTTTCCATGGAAAAAGTGGTTTGGCTGGCTGGAAATGAAACCCGCTTTTGCTGACGGTGGATCGGGAGGCCATGGTGGATCAGGAGGAGGAGGTGGTGGCAACAGCAGCAACAATGTCAGCCTCGTCGTGTCCCCGAGCGGTGTCGTCAAGCTCTATGTACAGAGCGCCGAATTTGGCAACAATCTCCAACTGAATACGGGCGGCAGTGCGGCCAATTTCGGTATGTATGTCTACTCCTCGTTGACTGCCGGGAACAATGCCAGCATAGCCGGAGTGGTCTACGCACCGTCCGGTTCCACGAGAATTCAGGTGGGTAATAATGGCGAGCTGAACGGTTCCGTTCTGTCCGGAGGGCAGGTGACGTTTGGCTCCGGTTTTACCCTCACCTACGATGACGCCGTCGTGACTGCTGTCAACTCCCTTACGCCTGCAAATCTCTGCGCGGGCGGCGACAGCTCTTCGGGTGGCAAAGTCTCCCCCGGGCAATGGAAAGAGGGACGGCAAGACCAGAATTGATCCAGAAACTGCCGTCGATCGATCTGGAACGACAAACACCTCCCTGGAGATCTCCTCCGGGGGGGTTGTTTGTTGGCCTGCCGGGGGGCCAGCCCCCCTGGTCCCGTTTTTGACAGGTTCTCGCCCAGGGCCGTTTTTTTTAAAGATAGGTACGGATTCCCTCGCGGAAATTGCGCGGTTCGATCTTGAAGGTTCTGACCATGGGATCGATATCGCATATGTTCTCTTCGCGGAGCATGATCAACTGGTCGGATGTCAGGGGCGGGCGGGGCAGGAGGCGTTCCATGATGGCCGCCTCCAGGCGCAGCAGGGGCATGGGCAGAAAGAGCTTCATGCGGCTCTTGCCCATGGTCGCGGCAATGGTCTCCATGATATCGACGAAGGTGAGGCGTTCCGGTCCGCCCAGCTCGAAGGTGTGGCCCAGCGTATCCGGATCATCGAGTGCTGCCACCACGCAATGAACGACATCCTCGACCCAAATGGGCTGCATGCGAGAGAGACCGTCGCCCAGGATGGGCATGAACGGCTGGTAACGCATCATGCGGGCAAACTGGTTGACGAAGTTGTCGCGTGGACCAAAAATGACCGAGGGACGCAGGATGGTGTAGGGAATTCCGCTATGACGGAGGTACTCTTCCGCTGCCCATTTGGTGCGATGGTAGAGACTGGCCGCCTGGGGTCGGGTGCCCAGGGAACTCATATGGATGAAGCGCTTCACCCCGTGCCGCTTGGCTATATCGACCACATTTTGTGTTCCCAGGTGGTGAATATTGGCAAAGGTGCTCTGACCACTCTCCACCAGAATTCCCACCAGGTGGATCACCTGTTCCACCCCCTCCATGGCCGCATCCAGGGCGCTGACATCCAGGATGGATCCCCGATAAAATTGCAGATTCGATAAGGCCGGATCGTGCCAGTGGGGCTGATGGCGAGCCAGTCCACGCACGAATCGTCCCTCTTCAACCAGACGATGCACCAAAGAGTAGCCAACCAGACCCGTACAGCCGGTGACCAGGATCATGACCGTTCTCCACGTCTTCCTGTCAAAAAACCGCGCATCCCGAAATGGATTCGGTTCAAAGCGGAATCAATTGTTGACACAAAGGGATCGTGCCCGAGCAGCCGCCTCCTGGCGAATCTCCTCTTCGCCATCGATGCGACGACCCCGCATGAGGATCCGGCCGTCGACCACCATGGTATCGACGACATGCCCCGTGGCGGCGTAGATCAGGTTGGAGATAAGGTCATGATGCGGCGTGATTTCCACCTGCTCCAGGTTCAACAGCAACAAATCGGCCTTTTCTCCGGGGGCGATGCGACCGCTTTGACCAAAAACAGGCGCCCGGGCGCCGGTGAGGATTTTCCAGGCGACACGGGCGGGGAGGGTGGTTGGATCGTGTGAGGCATGTTTTTGCAGCAGGGCGAGAATTTTGACATCCTGAAACAGATCCAGGCTGTTGTTGGAGGCAGCTCCATCCGTACCAATGGCCATATTGATGCCGCGCCGTGCCACCTCCTGGTAGGGGAACGTTCCCCCCACCGCCAACTTCATATTGGAAACGGGGTTGGTGACCAGGGTGGCATTGCGCTCGGCGATCAGATCCAGCTCGGCGGCGTCCAGATGCACTCCGTGCGCCAGATAGACCCGGGGGTTGAGCAGCCCCACCCGATCCAGATAAAAGGCCGGACGCACACCATGTTGCGCCTGACATTCGGAGACCTCGCGCGCGGTTTCGGAAAGATGAATATGGACCAGGGTTCCCCTTTTCTCCGAAAACTCGGCCACCCAGCGCAAACGGGCCTCGCTGACCGTATAGATGGCGTGTGGTGAGTGTTCATACCGGATACGTTGCGAATAGCGACTCGTTTCGTCGTAAAGTTGCTCGGAGAGTTCCTGGAGATGATCCCCCTGTTCCACCCCGGCGACGTCAAGGAGGATCGCCCCGATTCCGGCTCGCAGGCCCATGTCATCCACAGCCCGCGCCACGGCGTGATATTGCCAGTACATGTCGTGAAACTGCACTGTCCCCGAGCGGATCATCTCCAGACAGGCGAGCTTGGTACCCCAGTAGATATCCTCCTCGCTCATTTTGGCTTCGGCGGGCCAGATGCGGTTTTGCAGCCAGTCCATGAGGAACATGTCATCGCCATAGCCCCGGAACAGGGTCATCGCGGCGTGGGTATGTCCGTTGATCAAGCCAGGGGTTGCCACCATGCCCCGAGCGTCCAGAACCTCCGTGCCTGGCGGGGGCGGGGGCAACTTGCCGTCCATTGCGGTGATCAAGCCCTTCTCGATATGAATATCGACCCTCCGGTCATCGAGAAGTCGGGCATCCTTGATGAAAAGGTTCATGGTCTCTTGTTTCCGTATATGATGAGGGTGGAGCCACGCATGGATTGACTATGATGGCATGTTGCAAAGAATTTCAAGGAGTTTATGTCAGCCCGATCAGCAGGGCATCGACGCCTGCCAGGAGATGTTTTTCGTTGGCGCGAACCTGCTCCTTGAAGGCCTCATAGGTCAGGGGGTGATCGGTGATACCATTGGCGAAGTTGTCGACCATGCAAAGGGCGGCGTAGGGGATCTCCATTTCGCTGGCCAGAATGCACTCGGCGGCCAGGGTCATGCCCACCAGATGGGCAAAGGGCTGATGGGCACGTATCTCGGCGGGGGTCTCGAAGCGGGGACCGATGGTCTGCCAATAGACACCGCCATCGATTGCGGCAGGCAGCCCCTGCTGCCGCCAGATTGTCACGAGACGCTCCCGCCAGGGACGATCAAAACCCGGAGTCCGATGTCCCCGGGCGTCGTCGAAGAGAGTGATGGCCAGATGCGGGGCATAAAAATCATCCGGAAAGACCACCGCCCCCGGGGAAATATCCAGACGCAGACTCCCCACCGAGCCAACGGCCATGATGCGCTCGGCTCCCGCTGCCTGGAGGGCCGCCATATGGGCACGATGGTCGATGCGATGCGGCGGGGTGTAACCATCCAGGCCGTGCCGCTGCAAAAAGATCAACTCTCCCTGGAACAGCAGAGGGACCGTGCCATGAGAGGTGGTTATCGTGCAGCGCTGGGCATTGCGAAACCTCTGGGATTCGAGCAGACTGGTGCCACCGATAAGAGCTGTACGCGGCATGGAAGAGGCGGTCATTCCGGCAACGGGAAGGGCAGGCGGGTATGGGTGTCGTCGGCTTCCGGGCTTTTTGAAGGCAGGCTGCCGGGTGCCGCTGTCGGGTCCGATGACCAGATTCCTTGCCACCATCCCGACTCTGTGGGGGAAAATGACGTATCGGGTTTGGCGGGGGTCGATTTCCAGCGGGAAAAGAGTCGTTCCAGAAAACTTGGTTTGTGCGACACCCCCCCGGGGGACTGGGTGGTCGCAACCAGAGGTACGTGCTGGTTGGCTGTGATGGCGTTGGGCGTCAGGTCGCGGACATCGTTTTCCATGAGGTTGCGCAGGTAACGGAACGATCGGTCCTGTTCGGTGGCTGACAGTTGCTGCGGATTCCAAATGTCGTCGCCAAAATTGCGGGTAACGAAGCGAACGACACCCTGCTTGTCAAACTCGATCTCGACTCGGTTGATGGCCCGAAATTTATCGAAGCGGCTGTCCTGAAGATAGATCCACCGATTTGGTTTGAAAGAGTTGACAATGGTCGGACTTCCCAGTAGACCCAGGACGTCCTTGCGGGTTGTGCGACCTTCGCGGATCTGAGCGACCTTTTGGGGATCCAGAATGTTGCCTTGTTCCTGGGTCAAGGTCTGGCAGGAGGAGATGGCCAGATTGAAGAGCATGGCCAGGAGAATGAGCACAGAAGAGGGTAAAGGGTGTAGGGGTCCGTTCATGGGCCTTATTGACTCGTTCTAGGTGCGAAGCACACGGGTGCCTCTCTGACTTCCAGGTTGCCTGTTTCTGGGGTATGATAATCCCCCGCCGTTCCGGAGCAAAGCGCTTATGTTTTCATGGCAGCGTTTTCAGGAGAAAAAACAGCGTACACAGGCCTTGCGTACCGAGGCTCTTGCGCGTCATGATCAACTGGTCGATCTGACCCGGTCGTTGACTGGAGGCGGTTGGCTGGCGCTGCCGGACGATTTCAATTTGCGCTTCGAGGTATTGGTTCTGCTCGTTTCGTTGCAGCTTTTTTCCTGGCGACAGCGGGGGCAAACCGAAGACGAGGAGAGGATCGAACTGTTGTGGGAGATCACTTTTGAAGGGTTTGATAACACCTTGCGGCAACAAGGGGTCAGCGACATACGCATGGCCAAACGGATGCGCAAGCTCCTGGGGTATGCAACCGGTCGTCGCAATGCCTATCTCGACTCGCTGGGGAGTCGGGATCGTCAGCAGTTCCATGCCGCCATCGGCCGAAATGTCTTGAACGGCGCTCCGGTTGATGATGCGCGCATTCAACGCCTGCTCGCAGAGATCCAGGCGGTGTTTCCCATTGGCAATTTCCTAGAGGATACAAAGACATCATGAAAAAACTCACCATCAAGGACGTCGATCTCAATGGCAAGCGGACCTTCATGCGTGTGGACTTCAACGTCCCCCTGGACGACCAGGGCCAAGTACGAAAAGATACCCGCATCCGCGCTGCCCTCCCGACGATTCAACTGGCCCTGGAAAAGGGTGCCAAGTTGATTTTGGCCTCCCACATGGGACGTCCCAAGGGCAAAAAGGATCCCAAGCTCTCCCTGAAACCAGCCGCCGAACGTCTGGCCAAGCTGTTGGGCAAGCCGGTCGCCATGGCCCCGGATTGCGTCGGCCCCGAAGTGGAAAAAATGGTCGCCGCCCTCAAACCGGGTGACATTCTCATGCTGGAAAATGTCCGCTTCTACGAAGGCGAGACCAAAAACGATGCCAAACTGGCCGAAGGGTTTGCCCGCTTGGCCGATGTCGTCGTCAACGATGCCTTTGGTACGGCACATCGTGCCCACTCGTCCAACGTTGGCATCACCAGGCTTGTCAGCCCGGCGGTGGCAGGTCTTCTCATGTCGGAGGAGATCAACTATTTCAACCGCACCATGACCAGCCCGGATCGCCCTTTGGCTGCCATTCTGGGCGGATCGAAGGTCTCCAGCAAGATCAGCGTCATCGAATCGCTCCTGACCAAGGTGGATTTGATCCTGATCGGTGGTGGCATGGCCTTCACCTTCTTCAAGGCGATGGGCTACGAAGTGGGCAACTCCCTCGTCGAACCCGAAATGCTTGACATTGCACGCTCCGCCATGGCCAAAGCCAAGGAGAGAAATGTCAAATTGCTTCTCCCGGTCGATGCCGTCATCGCCAAGGAGATCGCTGCCGGAACCGAAACCAAGGTCGTGGCCGTGGATGCCATCCCGGCAGGCTGGATGGGTCTGGATATCGGTCCCGCCAGCATCAAAGAGTTCTCCGAAGCCCTGAAACGCTGCAAGACCATCATCTGGAATGGCCCCATGGGCGTGTTTGAAACCCCGCCGTTCGACGTAGGCACCGTGGAGCTGGGCAAGGCCGTCGCCAGCAGCGGTGCCTTGTCGGTCGTGGGGGGCGGTGACACCGACGCGGCTGTCAAACAGGCCGGCGTCGCCGACAAAATCTCCTACATTTCCACCGGCGGCGGCGCTTTCCTCGAACTTCTCGAAGGCAAAGAACTTCCTGGCATGTTTGCGCTGACTGATGCATAATGGCGGGATTGTCATCGCTCAAAACGGTGGAATAGGGATGATTCCATCGCCATGCCGGCGACTTTGACCGCCGGAAAGTTCCGGTCCCCACTCCCCCCAGGGGACTTCCGGATGCGGCTGAAAAGACCAAGGACAGGTCTTTTCAGCTTTTTTTTTCGTTTCCAACCTTCACGGATGGGGGAGACCTCCCTTCACCCTCTGATCATGAGAGTCGCTGCACGGCTTTCATGGTAAAATTGGCGTGAATATTGCTTGTCTTTTTCCTGATCCATGCTGGTCCCGGCAGACATGTTTGCAGGCGACCTTCAACACGTATCAACAGCCCATGAAAAGTGGCTCGTCAACAGGAAAAACAAGGTGATCGCCATGTATGAAACACGACGGGACGGACTCTCCGCAGTCATGATCGGCCGTAACGAGGAGAACTTTTTACCCATGACCCTGCCCCCCTTGCGGGACGTCGCTGACGAAATCATCTTTGTCGATACCGGCTCCGGGGATCGCACCGTTGACATAGCGGAAGAGTATGGCTGCCGGATTTTTCGTCAACCCTGGCAGGATGATTTTTCCATTCCCAAGAATTTTGGCATCGATCAGGCCCGGCACAGCTGGATCCTGAATGTGGATTGCGACGAAGCCATTGACAGCAAGTCGAAAACACGCGAACGCTTTCTGGAAAAATGCCTGGGTGATGAAGAGGGCAAGCCGGTCTTCATCATCAACATTGACAACCTGATGGCCAACGGGTCCATCAAACGCCAGGATGCGATGCGTCTCTTTCGCAATGACTCCAGGATCCGCTTTGAGCATCCCATCCACGAGTCGGTGTGTGATTCCGTCTACCGCAACTGGCCTGAATACAAACCTGAAAAACTGGACCTGCGCCTGACCCACTTTGGCTATCAGCAGGATTCCAACAAGGAAAAGCTCAAACGCAACATAGCCATTCTCCGGGCCTGGATGGAACGCGAGCCGGACCATATTTTTGGCAACTACAAGCTGGGGATGAACCTGCACTATCGTGGCAATATCAGCGAAGGGTTGTTCTTTCTGGGGCGGGCGTTCGAGCTGATCTGCAGAGAGGAGGATAAATCCAGCTATCCTTTCCTGAAGACCATGATTCCTTTTTACATCAATGAGTTGATAGAGGATGGCCGTGTGGCGGAAGCCCGTGCCGTCCGGGAACAGGTTCTGGGCTGGGAGTGACCTTCATGGATGGGGAGAATTTCCGCTCGCCGGTCGTGAAGGTCACCGCGCGACTTTGACAGTGCAATCACCCCAACCAGACCGGGGCCAGTCGATGGGCGAGGTCATCGGCGATTTGGATGAAGTCGTTGCGCTTCTGGGCGTCAAGGATGCGGGCGAGGAGGGGATTGACCAGCTCCGGGTCAATCCCCTCTTTGTCTTCCAGGCGACGCAGGGCACAATCGATCAACCGTTTCATGGCCTCCGCGCCTTCGGTATCGTGCCCCTGGCGGAAAAGGCGGACGGTTTGTGTCATGTGTCCCTGACAGTTGCCAGGATGGATCTGCAGAGCCTGCTGCATATCCCGGCGCAGGGTGAACAGGGCATGGCGGGCCATGGCAGCGGCAGTTTTTTCCTCGTGTCGCTGATAAAGCACCCAAGCCTGAGAAAAATATTCCCTGGTTTCGCTCCAGGCACCACTGCCGGCGGTCAAATGGCCAAGATCCATCAGACAGCGGGCATCTTCGAGCGGCAGGGGGTGGCCCTTTTTTTCTGCCAGGAGCAGAGCGGCCCGGGTCTCCAGCAGTTGTTGCCGGGCGGCCTGGAAGCGTCCATGCAGGTGCAAAAAAATTGCGATGATGCGCCCGGTACGGGCTTTTTCCTGAGCATCGTCCAGGGCGTAGGTCAGGGAGCGGACATCTTCCAACAGGCTGGCAGCCGTGCGGGAGTCCCCCCCCAGCATGTGGACCGCAGCCATGCCACGCAGGGCAACGACGCGCAACAGGATGGCCTGCCGTTGTCCGGGATTGAGTCGGCGCGCCGTCGCCAGGGCCTCGGATACCAGTGTTTCAGCCTGATCGATCCTGTTTCTGTGCAGCAAAATCTCTGCTGCGCCGCATTGGATCAGGATGCGTTCGCGGGGAGCCTGTTCCGGAGAGAGGTTCTCCAGAAGATCCTTGAGTATCCTTTCCGCCCGGGCGTAACGATAAACAAGCAGACAAGCATCGGCCTGGCGAAGCAGGGATGTGACGTCGAGCGCAGGAATCGGGGCCTGTTCTTTTTTCCAGGGCAAAGGCAGTGTGCCAGGAGAGGCAGGGAGGAGGGGGTTGTGGACCTCATCCAGATCGCGTGCCCCCGCAATTCTGGCTCCCCGGCGACTGGCATTGAAAAATGCAACATCGGGATGGAGACACAGATAATCTTCCAGTTCCAGCAGCATGCTGTTCAGGGCGTGAGATGTAGGCACCTCTTCGCCCTGGCCATTGGAAAGCGTCAGGGCGGTGTCATAGGGGCTGTTCCAGCGCATGGCCGCGCAGCCCTCGGCGTGACTCGCCCCGCCGGGAAAGGAAAAATCCGCCCCCACCAGAACAACCCTGGCCGCTCCCATGCGCACGGCCAGATCCACGGCTGGATGCAACACACTGCCCGAGGCAAAAAGGATGGATCGTCCGCGTTGCTGCCGGATGACCGCATAAATCGGGGAGTGCGAACACGCCACCCGCCGTGGACCAGGCCACGCCGCCAGAACCTCCGGGTCCGAGGCGGGGAAGTAGACCAGGGGTATCCGTGCCAGGGAGATATCCTCCTCCATGTCCTGGAAGAGGGTGAAGACAATGGGATGGTACTCCTGCGTCACCACCACGTCGGGAAGAATGCCCGCCTGACGCAGCGGCAGCAGGGCTGCATCGACAGCGATCAGGATACTCTTGGCTGAACGGTTGGCCAGTATGGTCAGGTGATCGCTCAACGTAGGGCCTGCACCGGCCACCAGAATGGTACTCCCCGGATAAGAATCAAACAGGGTTTCGACTCCCGGATCCTGATCCATGACCTTTTTGTTTTGCCGTATCTTTTCCATCAACAGGGGGTGTTCGAGAAAACGTCGGTCGAGATGATTTTCTTCCAGGCTCAGGCGGATGCGGGTCGCCAGTTTTTTTGCGGCAGGTTCCGGGCTGGTCAAGCGCAAGGCCGTGGGGGTGACAGCGAAAGGGGATCGGGGTGCAGGGAACTCCTCCCAGGTTGCCAGGATCGTGCGCGGATCGGCCAGCCACACCTGATGGTCCATCGTGGCCAGGCTCTGGCAGAAGAGGCCGATATCGAGCAACACCACCGTCAGCCGTTGCAGCTCCCGTCGGGCCAGAAGTACCTCGGGGAGATGCGCGCTGCCCAAGCCATACAAAAAGGCCTCCGGACTCCCTGGAGGAACCCTTTCTGCCTGCACACGAGCCTCGCCCGACGGATCGAAGAGGCTGAACAGGTGCAGGCCATCCACCAACACCCCATCCTGTACCACCTCGACGCGATGACGAGCCACTCCCCGAAGACAAAGATGCCACAACTCCGGCCAACGTTTTTGGACAATTGCGCTGTTTTCGTGCCAATGCGTCATGGTTTCGGTCGATCCGCCACAAACAGGAAACTTTTTTAAATTAATGAAAATAAACTTGAAAATAAAAACCTGCAATTTCAGGTGCACCGCGATCATACCACCTGCTGTCACGGGGACAATGCCTCCGAAAGCGGCATTGGGCAAGGGATTTCCCAAACCCCATTGACTTGGATGGGATTGTTCCTATAATGGCTCCCTTGTTAAAACCTGTTGTTGGAAACAGAAAGACATTATTGCGAGGCCACGCCAATGCGACGTCGTCCATTAATTGCTGGAAACTGGAAAATGAACGGGCTGATCGAGACAGCCCAGGAGTTGGTAGATGGGATCGGTGCCGGACTCTCCGAGCGGGAGAGAAATCGCAAGCTGCAGTGCGAAGTCCTGGTCTGCCCGCCTTTCACTGCCATCAACACCGTCCACCAAACCGTGAGTGCCAAGGGGTACTCCATGAAGGTGGGGGGACAAAACATGGATGTCGAAGGACCAGGAGCACGTACCGGCGAAATCTGCGGCATCATGTTGCGCAATGTCGGTTGCCGCTATGTGATCCTCGGACACTCGGAGCGGCGGCAGTTCTTCGGCGAGACCAGTGAAATCGTCGGGAAAAAGGTCGAAGCCGCCTTCCGCGATGGATTGATTCCCATCGTCTGCGTCGGCGAAGAGTTGAAAGACCGGGAGGCCAATCGTACCATCGAGGTGATTCGTCCCCAGCTGGAAGCCGTCATTCCCAAGCTGCCCGAAGAGGCCGCCAAACGCAGCACCCTCGTTGTGGCCTACGAACCCGTGTGGGCCATCGGCACCGGCAAAAATGCCACCCCCGAGCAGGTTCAAGAGGTCCATGCCTTCATCCGCAAGTTCCTGACGGAGAAGCTGGGTGCCGATACGGCATCGAAAATTCGCATCCTCTACGGTGGGTCGATGAAACCCTCCAATGCTGTTGGCCTTTTGGCCCTTGAGGATGTCGATGGTGGTTTGATTGGCGGCGCTGCCCTGAAGGCTCAGGATTTCCTGGCCATCGTCGATGCCAATCCAGCCTCGGATTGAACAGATTGACCATTCATAACTGAGTGATGTTCCACAACGGAGTTGTTGCATGACACTGATCCTGACCGTGATTCACCTTCTTGTCGCCTTCGGGATCATTTTTGTCGTCCTCGTCCAAAAGGGAAGCAGTGCCGACATGGGCGCCGCCTTTGGTGGCAGCTCGCAGAGCCTTTTTGGGGCACGGGGGTCCGGAAGCTTTCTGGGGAAGTTGACGGCTGTTCTGGCGACGGTTTTTATGCTGACCAGCCTTTCCCTGGCCTTCTTCACGACTCGCTCGACAACCTCCGACTCCGTCATGAAAGGGGGGGCTGCCAAGCCCCCTCTGTCTCAACCTGCCGATCCTGCCGCCAAACCGGGTGCATCCCTCCCTCCCGTGACGGCTCTGCCCGATGCCATTCCGGTTCCGGCAAAGACCAAGGAGCCTGAAAAAGAGAAGGGGGCTGGATCTCCCGAAGCCCAGGGTGGCAGCAAGCCGATTCCCACCTTTACGGACAAAAAAGAGGGTAGTGAGTCGGCCGTGCCTGCATCACCGCCCAAAGGCGTCCCTGCCGCCAAGGATGCTGCTCCTGCCAAGGACACCGTAGCCCCTGCCGCCAAGGATGCTGCTCCCGCCAAGGACACCGTAGCTCCTGTCGCTAAAAATGCTCCTGCCGCCAAAGACGCGGTCCCTGCCGCCAAGAGTACTCCCGCCAGGGATGCCGCTCCCGCTGCCAAGGATAAAGAAAGAACTGCTGTCCCAACCACCCCGAAGACCAAACAACCCGGGGAAGAGGCGTCGCCCCCCCCTGTCAAGCCTTGACGAAGTGGGCCAATACCCGGAGTTTGCGGTTTGTTTTCCGGTAACTGCCCAGGTACCCCCAGGGCAATCGCATTTGAAATTGGCATGCTTGAAAAATCGGACCTTAAACCGCGTTTATTTTGAAATACGTCGTTTTTTTGTGATCGGGAAAAAGGGGTGACATGAAAGACTTTATTGGGGCTCCGCCCCAAACCCCGCAAGGGCTCTGCCCTTGACCCGCCAGGGAGCCAGCCCCCTGGACCCCGTTTTGACAGGTCCCCGAATCACAAGGAAACAGTGTCATGGGCCTTTTTGCTGAGTTGCAGCAAATCGTCACCATCAACTCTCACACAACCAATAAAATTGGCGTGGATGCCGTAGGGGAATTCTTCCGACCCAGGCTGGAGTCTCTTGGCTACACCGCTCACTGTCACACACGTATCCCGATCGGCAACCACTGGCATTATCGTTCTTCCACCATTCCCGGACAAAAAATTCTCCTCGTTGGCCATTTGGATACCGTCGAACCACCCGGCTCCCGTTCGGAATTTCGCGAAGATGACCCATGGGTCTGCGGACCCGGGGTGTGCGACATGAAGGGAGGGTTGATGGTTATTCTGGAAGCCTTGCGGGCAATTCATCGCGATCTGGGTACCATTCGGAACATTGATTGTCTTTTTGTAGCCGACGAAGAGACTGGCAGCGATGATTCTCGCCACCTGACCCAAAGGATCGCTCCGGAATACGCTCTTTGCCTGGTCTTTGAGGCCGCCGGAAAGGGTGGCGAAATCGTTGTGGGGCGCAAAGGGGTCGCTACCTTTACCCTGCATGTGCATGGAGTGGCGGCGCATGCGGGCAATGATTTTGCTTCTGGCGTTTGCGCTAACACTATCGCCGCCCATATCATGTTGGCTCTCGCCCGATTGGCCGCGCCTGAACAAAAAACCACCCTCAATGTCGGTCGCATGGAGGGTGGTATTGGTGCCAACACGATCAGCCCTGCCGCCAGGCTTCTCTTTGAGCTTCGCTATGCTTCCCGGAGTGAAAAAGAGCGGGTTTTGCGCGCCATCGATCATCTTGTCATGCACCCGCCTCTCCCCAGTGGCAAACTTGTGCTGGAAGGAGGCGTGCAGCGCGATCTCTTTGAACCGGATGCCCGGCAAAGCCGGATGGTGGCCATTCTGCGCACCATCACCGGCGATCCCCTGCCCACCGAGTTGCGGGGCGGGGTCAGCGATGCCAACCTGACTCATGCTGCGGGAGTCATCAGCCTCGATGGTTTTGGACCCTTCGGCGAATGGGACCATACCCCCCGCGAACGCGCCTTGAAAAAGAGCTTTCACCAACGCATCGATCTGGTCACGCGCATCCTCAAACATCATCAACAGCAGGATTGCCGACTTGCCTGAAAATCAAAAGGGCTTTATATTCCGGAGAGTATAGACGATCCGCTGTTTTTCTGTCGAGCGGGTCACGACACGATGAGACTGGTCAAGGCATGCGTCCCCATTTGAACGAACACTTTTTTCTTTCCGCCTCCGGGTTGATCACTCCCCTCCCGGCCTGGGAGTATCATGTTCACTCGACCCATTCCGATGGTTCGGCACCGGCGTCCGAGGTGATCCGGCATGCGGTGGCGATGGGGATCGAGCGGCTCATCTTGACCGAACACACCGAAGATGATCTCGTCGGCAGCGGGGATTGGTTTTCCCGCTATGTCGATGATGTTCGCCGTCTGCAAGAGCAATGGGCTGGAAAGATCGATATCCGCCTGGGACTGGAGGTGCCGGTCATGGATTTTGCCGGTTCCCTCGATCTGACCGAGGCCATGCTACACGAAGCCGATTTTATTCTTGGTGCCGTTCATGCCTTTCCGGAGAAGGATTGGCGCTCCGGTTATCGCAATGCCACCGAGGCCATCGATATCGAATTTCGCGCCAGTATAGGCCTGCTCGACAACCCTCTTGTCGACGCCATTGCCCATCCCGGGGGTGTTTGTAATCGCTACATCTCTTCATTTCCGATGGATTTGTTCGAGGCCATTGTCATCCGCGCCACCGAACGCAAAATCGCCGTCGAACTCAACCCGGCTTATCATGAACCCATGCAGCCCTATCTGGACATCTGCCGCCGACACGAGGCGCTGATCTCTCCCGGCTCGAATGCCCATGACCCGAGCCAGATTGGGGACGCAATACGGGTGCTGGAGAACACACTGATGCGCGGCATCCAAACCAAAACTACCATACGCCCGTCCAGGGTTCCCAAATAAAATTCACTCAATCCTCTCCCATCCCCAACCGATAAGGAACGTGGAGCCAACTTTGACCTGTGCAATGCGGGAGGAGATCATGGACGGAGTCACTGCCGATGGCCTGTGGATCGACCTGCGTGATTACGCCCTCAATGGGGTTCGCAAGGAGAAGCTGCGTGCGACCTCGGTTGATTTTGGTCTGCCAGCTGCCCCGGATACCTGGGTTGACATGCGCGCTTTCACAATCGATGGCGTCCGGCCCGTCATAAGAAAAAAGAGCGTCGAGCCTCCTCCGCCCCCACCTCCGACGACGCCTCCACCCGTCAGAGAACCCCCGCCTCCAGAGTATTTCATGACTGTTTTCCAGGCGGTTGGAGAGCTTTACACGGTCCTGGATCCACAAGGGCCGGTCTATCGGGAACTGGAACAGATGCTTGTCATGGCCCAGCAGAAGCATCGGGAGGGTGTTCTACCTCAGGCCGAGGTTGACCGTTTCACCAAAGCCCTGGAAGAGATTCGTCTCGACTACGCACGTGGGTCGGAGCAGGTCGTTGATTGGTATCTGGATAACTGTTTCAGAATGTTCCACACCGATCCTCATGATCCGCCGTTCACTCCCACCTGAACCCCATATCCTCCAACCGCTTGATACGCTCTGTTTCCAACTCTCCCCTCGCACGTCTCTGGCGTTGACTGGCAACCCAAAGCCCCAATTGCGGGTTCTCCGGCCACTCGACGGGAACATCACAATGACCAAAGCGCTGTTTGTAAACCTGCAAGGCCAGGAACAACTCCTCCTGTACCACCTGCTGCTGATCCCAAATGAACCCCAGAGGATCAAGCAGAGCAATATGCTCCGCAGGCAACGAACCACTCTTGTACGCCTGACGCTGGGCTGTCACCCAACTGGCCAGCTTGGGGTTCTCCGCCCAACTGCGCGGAACGAGGCAATGACCAAAACGCCGGTGAAAATTCATAAGCGCTAACAGCATCTCTCGCCACAGGGCCTCCTGCATGTTCCAAATGAATCCGACCGCATTGAGACGTGCAATCCACTTGGGATTGAGATTGCCATTTTGATACGCCTTGCGCTGCGCCCCGACCCACCAGGCCAGATCGGCATTCTCCGGCCAGGGATCCGGCACATTGCAATCGCCATGCTTCTCCCGGTAAAGCATCAACAAGGCAAACATCTCCTCCCAAAGAATCTCCCGCGAATCCCAAGTGAAACCGATGGCATTCAAACGCTGCACACGCTCAGGAGAGAGCTGCTCTCGACGATAGATCTGGCGCTGCTGGGCCACCCACCGCGCCAGGGCAGGGTTGTCGGGCCACTCTTTCGGTACCACGCAATGGTTGCGCTCCCGATGGAACAAGACCAAAGTGGCCAACATGCCCTCCCATTCGGCCTCCTCCTGATCCCAGAGAACACCCAGGGCAGTCAAACGCTCCACGGACTCCGCATCCAGACGCCCCTGGGCGTGTCTTTTGCGCTGCTCCACCAACCAGGAACCGAGCTCGGGAGCTGCCAAAGACTCCCTGGGAATATGCACGTGGCCATATTGACGATGGAAGCGCCCCAGATCGGCAAACCTGTTTTCCCACGCACGACGCTCAGGATCCCAAACAAAACCCAGCGTATCCAGGCGGGCCTTGCGGACGGGATCCAGACGTTCGCTTTTCCACATGCGGCACTGGCGGGCTATCCACTCGGCGAGTTCGGGCTGCCCCGGCCAAGTGTCCGGAAACAACCCCTCGGTGGGCAACGAACGCTCCAGGGTGCGAAACATGCTCTCCCAGGCATCCGCCTCCAGATCCCAGACAAAGGCCAAGGCATCGAGGCGTTGTCGGCGTGTATCGGACAAACGATTCTTGCGACAGGCACGTCGTTGCTCCTCGGCCCAACGACCCAGGGGCAAATCCGCCGGGAAGGGATCGGCAATCCGGGCGTGTCCGGCGGAGTCACGCCAGGCTGTCAGGCGGGTGAACATCTCTTCCCAGGCAACCTCTTCGGGATCCCAGACAAACCCCAGAGCGGTCAAATCCTCCACTATTTCGGGATCGACGTTGCCCTTGCGCCATTTGCGCCGCATCTCTGTGACCCAGACTGCCAGGGCAGGATCGTCAGGGTAAGGAATCGGCACATCCGTGTGTCCGGTCTGTTCCCGGAACTGGAGCAGACGCTGGCGCATCTCCGCCCCGTGCACCGCCTCCGGATCCCAGACAAAACCCAGTTGATCGAGGGCGGCCATCCGTTCCGCTTCCAGGGTTTTGCTTTTCCAGTTTTTGCGTTGCTCCGCAGCCCAGCGCGCCAGCTCCGGATCCTCGGCCAGTACCTGGGGAATATTGGCATCGCCCCGCCGCTCCTTGTGAGCGATCAATCGCTGCCGCATCTGCTCCCAACGCGCCTGGGCCGGATCCCAAACAAAGCCCAGTTCATCCAGGAGCTTGATGCGTTCCGGATCCATCCCCCCCTTTTTGTAGAGCTGACGTTGATTTTTGACCCACTGTTGCAGCTCGGGATCGAAGCGATGGTCGCCGTTGAGGTCGCCATGGCGCTCATGACTGGTGAGGAGGGCACCATAGTGCTGGTCCCAGGCGACGGTGAGACGACGCAGCAAGATATCGGCCAGCTCCGGGGTGAGATCGCCGGGAACACCGCCGGGATCGATGCGCCCCATACGCTCCATGAGAGTGGTCTGATCCCAGGTTCCGGTACGGCCCAGCTGGATTCTGGCCTGGCGCAAACGTTGGCGCAAACCGGCATCGACATCGCGGATGGTCTCCAGAATGCGCCAGAAACCAGGCATGGTGTCCGCTGTGATTCCCTCGGCGAGCGACGGCCCCGACACCACCGGCAACAGCAACCAGCCCGGCGCACTCTTCCCGGCATCGGGGGTACGAAACGATCCCCAGACCGTGGTCCAGCTCTCCCAGGCATCCTTGCGCACCGAAGGAAAAAAAACCGCCGCATCCGCCGCAGGCACACCCAACCCGGAGGTCAAAGAACGAAAACTGGCCAGCAATACCGGCCCGGTCGCCTCGCGAAAACTGGTCACGATGCGCTGTTGCAGAGCCTCGGACATGGTGGCATCCAGATAGAGGGCCTGCCAACCGGAGTCGCCGCCGATCAGGCGAGCAAATCCCCGCGCATCCTCCGCCGAGTCGTGAAACGTCAACACCCTGCGCACACCGCACACCGCCAAGGCACGTTGCAGGTCACCCCAGGGTGCGAACGGATCGGCCAATCCGACCAAGACCACCTTGATCGGGCGCCACCCTTCATCGCGGGGTGGGGGATCGGTGGCCAGAGGGTCGAGGAGGGGAGCAAAACGGTCGCCCTCTCCCAGGGAAAAGATACGTTTGCTCTCCCCCTCCCGGTCCCTCTGTTCCAGGTCGTATCGGGAAGCGAGCGGTGTCAAGAAAAGACGTTGACTGGCAAGAGCTTCCAGGGCCGACATCTCGGGATCGTCGACCAGATTCCAGGCATCTTCCACGATCGCCAGTTCGGCGGGGGGCAGGCCTGCCATTGCCTCGCGTATCAGGGGAAGGGAGGCCTGCGTCGTCAGCAAAACCCGCGTTCCGTGAAAGCGCCAGCCCAGAAAGCGACGCATGGACTCCGGTCTGTCGAGCAGGGGAAAATCCAGATCGCTGCGCCGCAACACCGGATGATCAGGCAGACGTCCGGCCAGCGGCTCCCGACATGCCGCCAAAACGGCCAGAGCGAACCACTCACCCTCTCTCTGCCAGGCCCGCAACAGTGCCCGCATCCGCGCCAGGGAACGGACCAGGAGCAGGACCAGACCCGCCCCATTGTTGTGCAGACAGAGACGGCGCAGAAAAGAGCCTTCACCCGTAACACCTGGCAGAACGAGCGTGGCACGCTCCTGCGACACTCCTCTCTCGGCCAGGGTCGCGAGGATACGTGCCTGATACAGCGGGGGTGATTCCCGTTCGGTGGGAAGACCACCCCCCATGAACCAGCGGCGCAGGGTTTGAAACGCCTCGGCATCCAGGCGTTCCAGGTCGGTGCGGGCAATCCGCCAAAAATGGGGACGACTGTTCAAGGTTGTGGGCAGTTCGGCCGGTCCATTGCAGATCAACAACCGCTGCCACCAAACCTCGGGCGACTCTTCCAGGAAGAAGCCCAGATCCTTGCGCGGCGGCGGTTTGCGATCCGCCCGAAAGATCACCCGATAGCCGATGCGATCCCCCCAAGGGGTTTCGATGCACCCATCCGGTCCCGGCGGGCCTGGCTCAAGGGGCAGACGCGGCTGAATCTCCCGCGCCAGAACCAGGCGACGGGTCGCCAGCCAGGCCTCGGCAAACACCTCGAAGGCCGCCTGCTGTGCCCAGGGATCCACCAGGACGCTGATCCGGTCCTCCATCTGGGCAAACGAGGTCAAATCGTTGAACAATCCCTTCTGAAAAAACTCCCGGGCACGGGGATGCCTTGCTTGTTGCATGGAGGATGATCAGCGCGGCGTGGCGTCAGGCAGACCGCCATCCACCGGGAGGGTCGCTCCGGTGGTAGGGGTCTGGCGCGTGGCAAAAAACAGCACGGCCTGGCCGACGTGTCTGGCCGTGATACGTGCCTTCAACAAATTGCGGCTGCGATAATACTCTTCCAGCCCTTGTTCATCGAGGCCGCGCGCCCGCATGCGGTCGGGACCGACGGTTGCCCACAGACCGGAGCGGCGGTCGCCATCGGCAAAGACGGCGTCCGGGGAGACCATGTTGACGCGAACTCCCTGGTCGGCCAACTCCAGGCTGGCCACCCGGGCCAATTGATGGGACGCCGCCTTGGTGGCGCTGTAGGCCCCAAACTGGGCACCGGGGGCAAAGACATTTTTCGTCGAGATCAGGACCACATCGCCGCCGGTTCCCTGGAGCTGCATATGGGGGCCGATGGCGGTCAACAGGTTCAAGGTTCCCTCGACGTTGACCCGTGCCACGCGCCGAAAAGCCTCCAGATCCATTTTGGCCAGCGGCGAGACATGGGCAAGACCGGCATTGATCACCACCAGATCGACTCCGCCCCAGGTTTCGCTCACGCTGGCAAAGGCGTCATGAACCGCATCCGGGTCGGTGACGTCCATCGGAACACCAATGACTCTCTTGGCAAATTCAGGCTGGAGCTGGCGAACCAGCGACTCCAGGTGTTCTCCTGGCAGATCGGTAGCTGCGACATGGGCGCCGTTTTCCAGCAAGGTCCGGCAGATGCCCGAACCGATGGCCCCCGCCGCTCCGGTTACCATGGCCACGGTGCGGGCCAGGGGGAGGGGAGTTTGTTGCGTCAACTTGGCCAGTTGGAGGGGAAAATACTCCATGTCAAACAGGGCCTCTTCCGGCAGTCCGGCGTAGACGCCCCCCTCGGTCACCAGGCGCTTGACGGCCAGGGTGTTCATGGTGATGTCTCTGGCGATGTCGGCCTCTTGAGCATCCGCGCCCACGCACACCACACCCACATGCGGAATCAAGATCACCCGGGGCAGGGAATCGAAGGGCATGACCCCTGGCGCCACCCGTGAGGCATGGCGTTGCCAATAGGCCTCATAGGCCCGGGCATAGGCGGCAATCTCCGTCTCCAGATGGGCCGGGTCCGGACACCACAGGGGCAGGGCTTTGGTCCTGATGAGGTGATCGGTGGTGAGAGGAGGGGTCATGGCCACATCGCGCCCGCACGGTGCCGCCAAAAACTCCAGGGTTGCCCGGTCATGGCGGACACGCAGAATGACGCGCCGATGAGGTCGATCCGGATTGCCGGTCGGGCGGGCGAGAAGACCGCGCAACCAGGGGGCAATCGCCCGATAGCGCTCACGGGTATCGACCGGATCCACCGGATCTGTGGCGATGACAGGCCGCTTGCGCTGTTTTTCCAGCCACGCCTCGGCGCGACTGACCAGGTCGATGGTTGCCCGATAGGACTCTTCCGCCGTTTCGCCCCAGGTGACCAACCCATGCTGCATCAGGATCATGCCCTGTCGCCCGGGATGGGCGGCGAAGGCTGCATCGGCCGCCTTGGCCAGGGCAAACCCCGGATGAAAATAGGGCAGAACGATGACCGCATCCCCCAGGGCATCCTGGATGGCGCTGGCGGCATCGGTGCGGTTGGTCAGGGCCAGAATGGCATCGGCATGGGTGTGATCGATAAAGCGCGGTGGCAAAAAGGCATGCAGCAACGCCTCGATGGAAGGGGTCGGTGCCTCGGCATCCAGCGCATGTGTGCGCAAGACGTTGACCATGGCGGCATCCGACAACACCTCCAGTGTACGCAATTGGCGCAAAAACTCCAGTTCCAGGCCAACATGTCCTTCCGGAGTCATGCTGGCCAGATCAAATCCCGATCCCTTGACGAAAAGAACGGGGCGCGGATGTCCCAACAAATCCGGCAGGGTGGTCTTGACCGAGGTATTGCCACCACCGTGCAAAACCAGCCGATCATCCCGACCCAGTAAACGACCAGCATAGGTGCGCAAGGCAAGGGGTTCGCCCCAACGAGGACCCCACTTTTGCAAGCACTCTGCCGCTTCCTGCTCCGACCAGCGATTGTCCATGGCTCTTCCTTGACGGTACGGCAGTCACAATCGACTTCAGCCTTTGGCTTTCAACGAGTTGTAGTAGGAGAAGGCCTCCTCCGGTCGCAATCCTTCGTGGACCACCTTGCGCACGGCGAGGATCATGGCCGTGGGGGCATCGGCCTGGAAAATATTGCGGCCCATGTCCACTCCGGCGGCTCCTTGCCGGATGGCATTGTAGGCCATGCGCAAGGCATCCAACTCCGGAAGCTTCTTGCCACCGGCGATGACGATGGGCACCGGGCAGGAGGCGGTCACCGTTTCGAACCCTTCGGTCACATAGTAGGTTTTGACGTAGCTTGCGCCCAGCTCGGCGCAGATCCGGCTGGCCAGGCGCATGTATTTCGCATCTCGAACCAGCTCCTTGCCCACGGCAGTGACGCCGAGGATGGGCATGCCATAGCGATTGCCCATATCCACGAGCCGGGTCATGTTGTGGACGGAGCGGGTCTCAAATTCACCACCGATGAACACCTGCACCGCCATTGCCGAGGCATTCAGGCGGATGGCGTCCTCGATATCCATGGCGATCTCTTCGTCAGAGAGCTCCTTGAGGATGCTGGGACCGCCGCTGGCCCGCAAAACCACTCCCCGGTTGAAGGTCGAGGGCATGGTGCTGCGCAGGACCCCCCGGGTACACATGAGCGTATCGGCATGGGCGAGCAGGGGGACGATGGTCACATCCATGCGTTCCAGGCCGGTGGTAGGCCCCATGAAGTAGCCATGGTCCACCGCCAGCATGACGGTTTTGCCGGAGACCGCATCAAAAATATTGGCCAACCGATTTTGCATCCCCCAGTCCAGGGCATGGCACCCCTTGAGATGAAACGGTCGATTCTTGACCGCAATATCAAGATGGTAGTCATGAACATCCTGTGTCCCTTCGGTATCTGCCATGGGATCTCTCCTCGCGCTGAAAGTCTGAAGCGGTGTGTCCAACCTTCATGGATGGGGGGGGAGCCTCCCTCCACCCTCCGATAGAGTCGCTGCGCGACTTTCACGGTAAAGATTGCGACCCGCGTGAACCCATCACGTTACCAGAGCCTTCACCACTTCTCAAACCCCTTTGCCCAACCTGGTCGTCAAATGTGGAGTTGCCAACGACAAAATCTGCGATCTTCACCACCTCTCGACCCCCTTGGCCCGACCCGCCAGCCAAACCCGGAGAGATCGGCCACGACATCAGTCGGTGCCGGAAGAGATGAAACGGTTGATCGCTTTTTGGCATCGGGGTCCAGGGGGCTGGCGACCGGACAGATCCAGGACAGAGTCCTGGTGGGGTTTGGGGCGAAGCCCCGATAAAGTCTTTCATACCAACATTTTTTCCAAACAAGAAAAGCGACGTGTCCCAAAGTAAACGCAGTTTAAATGCGATTGCCCTGGACTTTCACCGGCAACAGTTGCTAATGTCCCTCCTGCCTGCCGGGGTGGCGGAATTGGTAGACGCACCAGACTCAAAATCTGGCGTTGGCAACGACATGCGGGTTCGATTCCCGCCCCCGGCACCACTCTTCCCTCTGCTTCCAGACCTTCTTGGCTCCCGGGAGGGGGGAGGGTGTGCCTCCTGGCCGAGGTGGCTTGGTCGTTGTTTCCGATCATCCAGGTTGGTTCTTTCTCCGCTATCGACGACAGAAGCGATTTTTGATTCGCCCGGACGGGCTTCCCCTGTCCTCGGTGGTCTTTGTGGTATCAAGGGAATGGATTGTTTTTGACTGACGGATGCTTTCTGGAAGGTTGAACCTCATGGACATCTTGAAAGTTGCACAGGAAATCATCGGTTATCTCCACCTGGTCGAAGGGATGACTGTTCCCCGTCCGGTGGCCAGCATCATGCGCGACACCAGGCCCAATTATGAGAGGCTCTCCGCCCTGATGGATTTCCTGTTCGAGGTTGAGCATCGCGGTCATTTTCTGCCCAAGCCGGTCGAACGCCTGCTGCCCGACTTCAGCCAGCGGTTTGTCGCCTATTCGCTGAAGAATGGGTCTTGATCGTCCCTTCCATTTCTATCGGCAGCGTCCGATGCGAAACAATGCCGTGCGCCCGTTGCTATTTCGTGGAAATTGCTGCTATCCTCCGCAACTGCGTGGGGAAACGGCGTAGTCACGCGGCGTCTGCGCATTCGTGCGCAGTATCTTAACGGGCATATGTTCACAGAGTTCAGAATCATGAGGTATCCCAGTCCCTTACGCTACCCAGGAGGAAAAGGATCCTTCTCCAGGTTCCTCACAGATGTAGTGGACATGAACAACCTCCGAGGTTGCGTCTACTACGAGCCATTCGCTGGCGGTGCAGGGGCTGCAATTGACCTGCTTCAAACGGGGGTCGTCACACGTCTCCACCTTAATGACGCTGATGTGCGTATCCATGCTTTCTGGGATGCGCTTTTGACCCAGCCCGAATCCTTTATTGAACGCATCCAAACCATCCCCCTCGACATGGACGAATGGCAACGACAACACACCATTTGCGAAAACCATCAGAACTATTCACCATTTGATATCGGGTTCGCGGCTTTTTACATGAACCGCTGCAATCGTTCCGGCGTCCTAAGCCAAGCTGGTCCTATTGGCGGTTATGCCCAACAAGGCAACTGGCGCCTGGGTGCCCGCTTTCACCGTGACAACCTGAGTACACGTATCCAGGCCATTGCAAGGCTGCGTGATCGGATTGCACTCACCGGCATGGATGCTCTATCTTTCCTTAAAGCATATCTTCCCAAGGGGGTAGCAAGAAGTCGTGCCCTGGTCTATTTGGATCCTCCCTACGTAAGC
Organism: Magnetococcales bacterium; assembly: GCA_015229045.1. The sequence goes on along the minus strand of JADGCJ010000004.1, from coordinate 27,093 downwards.
AACAGCAGACGGCTCTATTTAAACAAATATTGTAAGAATGACCACACCACACTCGCCCGTTACCTGCTGCGGCAAAAGACCCTTCCATGGATTCTATCCTACGATGATAACGATCTCATTCGTAAACTTTATAATACATGTCGCCGCGCCATCCTACCCATCCGTTACTCTCTGCAAACCAAACGTTCAACTATCGAACTCGTAATCTCCCCCAAACACATTTCCCTGCCGTCTACATTTCGTCAAGGAAGCAGTCCGTCACTCCTTCTCCAGGCCCTACCCCAAGGAGAGGCCCCATGACCTCCACCACACAACCCAACATGATGGATGTCAAAAATCTCGATTTTGATCGAGAGAATCCCCGCTTGGTCGAGTTTGAGATCGGCGATAAAACAACCGACAAGGAAATACTGAAACATCTTTGGGAGGTGATGGATGTGGAGGAACTCGTCCAGTCCATTGCCGCGAGCGGTTATTTTCCCCACGAGCCTCTTATTGTGGCTAGGGGGATTAAGGGGCGTCACGTTGTTATCGAGGGCAACCGTCGCTTGGCCGCTGTCCGCCTGCTACGGACCCCTGAGCTGCGCGAAAAGGGCTGGAATATCCCCAATCTCACCCAGGAGAAAAGCGACGCACTCTGTCAAGTGCCTGTTATCCTAAGCACTCGAGAAGAGGCGTGGCCTTATCTGGGCGTCAAACACATCAATGGTCCCGCCAGATGGAGTAGTTATGCCAAGGCACGGTATATCGCCCATGTTCATGGCACCTTTGGAGTTGCTCTGGAACAAATCGCCAGTCAGATCGGGGATAAGTTCGGTACAGTTCAGAAGCTGTATCAGGCCATGATGGTCATTGAACAGGCTGAGAGAGAGGGTGTTTTTAACCGTGAAGATGCCTTCCGCTCTCGTCTGCCTTTTTCTCATCTGCAAACGGCCCTTGGATACAAGGGGTATTCCGAGTTCCTCGCCTTGCGCTCCCAGAATGAAGAGACGAATACGCCTGTCCCACCCGAACGGATCAATCACCTGGGAGAATTGTGCCGTTGGCTCTTCGGCAGCAGGAAAGAGAAAATTCCACCCCTGATCGAATCCCAAAATCCGGATTTACGGAATCTAGATACCATCCTCAAACACCGCGAGGCACTGGCAGCCATCCGCCAAGGTGTCAGCCTTAACCAATGTCTGGAGTTGACCCGACCAGCCAGTGCCGTCTTGGAAGAATCTCTGCTTGCGGCTAAACGGGAACTGCAAAGGGCGCACAGTTATCTCACAACTGGCGATGACAAATCGTCGGATCTTCTCCGCATCGCCGGTACCGTTGCCACCCTTGCGGATGATCTGTACGGAAAAATGGAGCGTGCGCGTCTGGGGGATCAAAAACCAAAGCGCTTGACGGAATGAGGGTTAACGGATGTTCAAGTTCCTCAATCACCCCTCTCAGTATGCCAACAGTTCCGAGTTGGCAGATTTCGCGGAATCACGGGCATGGCTGGAGGGATCTTTCTCTGCACAAGCCCTGCTGTCCGCCCTCGGCAGAAACAACGAGAATCTTCGTCGCGGTGGCCCCGGTGATGAGGACGACGCAAACGAATCCCTTGCAGTGGATGTAATGGACGTGGTCGCACGTCGAGACAATGCCTGCAACGGAGCCTATCCGTTTCGTGTGGAAGCGTCAGGGCAACTTCTTCGGTACATGGGGGACGGCGGATCCGAATCCCGGGCCAACATTTATCTCTATCTGCTCCTCTGTACCCGACTCGACATGCAGAAATACCGAAAACTTGATGGAAAAGACGGCACAGCACTATTCGAAAAGCTGACCGCAGACGTCCTGCATAACTATCTGGGAGGAGGGCGGGCGCGTTCCCTGGTTTTTGGCACTGCTGTTCCAAGAGCATTCACGAAAAAAATTGATACGTTGTGCAACGAACTCGGGGAAGGAGGCGCGTTCCGCACCTTGGATGCCGATACAACACCTGCTTCGAGCGGAGACGGCAAGCTGGACGTGGTAGCCTGGGTACCCTTCCAGGATCAGCGTCCCGGAAAACTCATTCTCTTTGCACAAAGTAAAACAGGCACCCACTGGCGGGACACAATGACCCAGTTACAGCCCGAACACTTTACACACAAGTGGATGAGAAACAGCATCTATCCTGCACCCATGCGTGTCTTCTGTGTCGCCGAGGCGGTGGATGCCCATTGGCAAAACACCCAAACCGAAGCTGGCATCCTTTTCGATCGTTGTCGTATGGTGGATTTCGCCCACACCGTTCCACAGGACACCGTCAGCGAGATCCGTGCCTGGACTCAGGAGGGAAAAAAATTGCTCTTGACAGAGGCGCCGCAAGCTTAAGCCTCACGTCCAGGCAAACCCAGCATCATGGCGAAACACCGATCCACCAGCGGGCAAGACACCACGACGCACATCTTTAGCTGGCTACGTCACTTCAGCGGACGAGAGCGGATCTAAATATGGCGTACCGAAATGGGATTTCCAAACCAAATTCTCCAGGCTTTGTTGCGACGCAACATGGAGTAAAGTTCAAAGACACTTTGGTCGCCAATTGATCCAAGGACGAATAACGCGATTGATCTTCAAAGTTTTTCCATGGCGCATCAGAATTTCTCCTTGGCACCACATGGCATCTGTGGACCACCTTTCAACTCCCGATGGCAGGCGATGACTTTTTCCCCCATCTTTCCCAGGGCCTCAAGCCTGGGTCACGAGGCGAACACCTCATCCATTGAATTGGTGAACGTTCTCCTCAGACCCAGGGCCCTCCTGCTCCCCACTTGGCAGGAAAGGATGTTCCGGCACTGGCGGCCTGAATAACCGGCATCAGGAAGTCGGCGAGTGCCGACACAATCTTGTCCAGTGATGGCGCGTCCAACCCGTTCTTTCTCAGGAAAGCCTGCCACTGCGCCTGTTTCTGCCGGTCTTGCGCGAATACCAGGGTGAGACCTGTGGGAGGCTGATCCGGCAATCGTGTCTGGCGACGGTCGAAAGTTTCCCGGATGGCTTGGCGGATAATTTCGCCTTCAAACTCGGTGTGCTGTGCCAGAACCCAGAGGTCGAAATAATCTTTCATGCGACTGTTGGCGATCCCTAAAGATGTCAATGCCTCGGTTTTTTCTGCCACAACAGTGTGGCGGGGATAGACCCGCAACTTTGGTGCATCGAACCCAGGAAGGATCACCGGGTATTCGACATTCTCAGGTGCAGTGGTCACGGCGTCTCCGAATCCGATGTCAATCTGGAGTGGGCAACGGGCGTTGTCGAGCATCCCAATCAGGGTGACGCGCACACCTGCGTAATTGGCATCCTTGCGGATCTCTTCTGGGCGCACCGAGTCGGGCAGGAACTTCATGCCGTCCGGTGCCTCGACCATGCAGATCTCCCGGAAGGTATCTGTGATGTGCGGCAGATCGGACGACCCGAAACCGAGGAAATCCGCATCCCTGGTCGGGCGGTGGGGGATGTCGAACCACAGGTCGAACAGCAGTGCCCCCTTCAATATGAACTGGTGGGCATGTTCCGAAATGCTGATCCGATAGAGCAGACGTTCGATGGCATAGCGGGTGAGGACAAAATTGAAATCCTGTCTCGACTCCCGCGCATGGTTTGCCAGCCTGGCGCGTACTGATGCCGCCATGTTGTGGAATCTCATGTCAGGCTCTCCATATAGGGGCGCATGACATTGGCGACCCGGCAAACGGCAGCAGCATGCCAAAGCTCGTCCATGGTGAACCGTTTCTCTCTCCAGGACGCCTGCAGCGCTTCGAGAGCAACGTCCAACCCGATCTTGTTGCGGTATTTGAAGCAGTCGGCCACGGTTTTGGCGACACTGGTCACGCGCACGGGTACGCAGTCAACCAAATGCTCCTGAACGCCCTCGGTCAGCGCATCGCCTGAAAATCGAACGATCCGGAGCGGTGGATACGCCATCCGGGGGGCGCGTGCCTTGTTGGGAATGGCCAGCCAGACTTCAAAAGGCGTGTGCGTGGTGAGATCATGGAATTGCAGGGCGGACAGCAGACAGACAATCCCCTGGGGGTGCCTGCGCGCAACTTCGGCCAGGGTACCATGCTCGGATACCGTCCGATCAGGGACTGCATAAAGCCCCCGCCCTACCAGGACAAGTTCTCCACGTCGAACCAGTCGCGAGAGTGCCACCCGAGGCAACCCCAGGACGTTCAGATCGCGTGGTCGAATGATCCCGTGGGTGCGGGCGAGATTGATGATTGTTTGGCAGTGGTTTTCCATGCCCCCAAGGATATTCCATATTGTCGGTATATGTCAATATATGCCGACAATATGGAAAGAACTGTTCCCATTTTTCATGCCTGTGCCTTTCAAAAAGGCTACGGTTTGAAACAACAAATATTTTATTAAAGTCTCTTTATGAATGACAATTGTCAGTGTGAAGAGTCATCTCAGTGCACGGAGGAATGTCGCATGACATCGCCAAAAAGTCCGACAATTGGGCCGAATGACCGTTTGACAGGGGCGGGATGCATTATGGCATTGACATCAACGAGTTGATTTCACAACTGTTTGCAAATTCAGGGATGGCATGGCGTGCAATCGATCGCGGGACAATCAGTGTGTCTCGGAACGATGAGGTGATCTGCCTGACAATTGACGTCATGACCGGCGGACAAACACCGTTCCCAAGCACCTTGATTTGATCCCTCCGGCAGCCCTGCTGCATCCGAAAATCGTCAGAGAACCCCATGGCCCGGCGCAACTCGGGTACCTGCAGCATTCTCAGTGTCGGGATGTTATTGTACCATTCCACCAATCCGAAGCGATCCAGGGTGGTCAGTGTCCTGATGGGACGATCCAGTGGTTGCCACCCCCCAGCTGCGTCGCTGCCATAATAAACAATCAGAAACGGTTTGCCTTTCCCCAGTGCATCGATGGCCCGTCGTGCCCGCTCAAGGGTCGGGAGGGCACGCTTTCCATTGTCAAGAGGGCCACATTTCCAGGTTCTGCAAGTGTCCAGGATGTCTCCCGCCGTCAGTTTTATTGTCCCTTCAGCCGGAGTGATTGCAGGGATATCGCCATTTCGGTCGCAGACGATAAAAAGACGCCGCCGGTTTTGAGGCACGCCAAACCATGCAGCGTCATGAGTTTGCTCCTTGATCTTGAATCCCCGTTTGCGCAGTTCGGTGATGAATTCATCGTATCTTTCCCACTGTTTCATGTGGACAACATTTTCTATGACCACCCATCGCGGTTCAAAATGATCGATAAATTTCAGCACCAGAAAGGCCGTGTTCCGACTGTCATCGCAACGTTCCCGCTTGCCTCTGGCGCAGGTATGGCTGGTGCATTCAGGGGATGCCAGGATCATGTCAATCCGGCTAAGATCACCGAGTTGTGCAGGATTGAAATCAGGCGTCAGACGCTCCTGGACAGCTTTTGCCTCTGGGAAATTGTCCTGGTAAGTCTTGATGGCGACATCCCATGCGTCAACGCCGCACACAATCCTGGCACCCGCCTTGTGCGCGCCCCAGCTGCTTCCCCCACCACCACAGAATAGATCAAGCACTCGAATGTTCATGTCTGGCATCATACCAGGTTATTGCCGAAAAGCCAGGCGCTCATGTCGCATCATCACGTTGTACTGGATTGCCCCTCTGGCCGGAAAGACATCCAGAGATGACAAGCAGCACTTTTTTGATGCACATGGCTGAATCCTTTTCGATTTGATGTTCCCATAACCGCACAACTTTCCATCCCATGCGCCTCAATTTTCGGTGATTCCGCTGATCACGTTTTCTGGTTGCGCTAATTTTTGCTTCCCACTTCTCAGACAACTTGTCCTGCCAAAGGGGGAAACGCCATCCGTGCCAGAAATCCCCATCGACAAAAACAACCATTCTGGCCTCCCTGAATACGAAATCAGGACGACCCGGCAGATCACTGGCATGCCGATCAAATTCCATGCCTGCTTCGAAAAGCAAACCTGCAACAATCTCTTCGATTCCTGTATACTTGCCACGAATCCGCGACATCACGGCACTTCGTTTTTCGGGCGACATGATGTCCCCCTTGTGACGCCGTCTGATTGTGGGTGATGACAGGTCATCCGTGGTCGTTGCGGAGGACAACGTTTGACCGATGTGATCGGCACATTGTATTGTAATCATTAATGTCGATGAATCATTGTGTGTTGTTTAGGTGGTTTTTCATGAACGATCAACCCGGGTTTGATCTGGTTTCCTCTCCTGCATCCGTCCTGAAGGAATCACTCAGGGGAGGAGGATCTCTCATGCCCACTGCCATTGCCAATCAGATCGGCAACAGCATATCCGCCAATGCATCCATGCTGCAAATCCGGAGTCCATGGAATGGTCGTGATTCCGTCATCACGCTGCTGAACGACGAACAGAGCCTGGATTGCGGAGAACCGGTCAACGCCGAGTGGTCTGGATGGATTACTCCTCTTGACCAACGGTCGGCTTCGGGCCTGGGACGTTTCGACCTCGGCTTTGACATGGCCAGGATCCACCAGTGCATGCCCTTCCTTCCGATCCTCCTCCATTTTATCAAGTCGTGCATCCTGAAGGCGTGGATTTGATGAGCAGACAGCCCTCATCATCAAGGAACACCCTGCCGCTGTTGTTCAAGATGGCCGCCATCACGGGGGTGAAGGCAACCGTCATGTTTTACCTGCAGCGCGGAGCCGACGTCAACGCCACGGATGGCAAGGGAAAGACCCCGCTCATTCTGGCGCTGCCGAAAAGGGACACACCGAGGTCTGCCGGGTTTTGCTGGAGGCTGGTGCTGATCCTGCCTTTCAGGATGATGACGGGAATGATGCGCTTTCGGCAGCGGTCCAGAAAGGTCATGGCGAGGTTGAGTCCATTCTGAAGTTGCATCATCTGCCTGCACGGGATGAACCGACTGTGGAGGAGGCCACGATTGCGGATTTCATGGTGCCTGACCATTCGACTGCACCAGCAGACGGCACTTTTTCTGATGACGAACTTTCAAATGTCTCTTTTGACGGGGATGATTTCGATCTCTCGGTGTGGGAGGAACAAACAGAGTCGCCCACGCCCTCAGGTGATCCCTTCTGCCTTGCAATTGCCGGAGAGATCCAGAAGCGGATTTCCCGTCACATCCCGGTCGATACCGACGCGGACTGGTCTGATATTGACATAGATTTGCCGGAACTGTTTGCCTCCAGGAGACGAAGATGGTCGGAAAAGGATGCAGCATGGCAAACTGCAGCCAGAAACCTGATTCTGGTCGGGATTCACAACGGATGGGTTACTGAAAAACAACTGGTTGATGCAGTGCCTGTGGATGCCGAGAATCAGGAATCGCCGGATGTCGAATTCTTGAATGCACTCCGGGTTGTCCTGGGAGACCTGAGCATTCTGGTGGAAAATGCTCCTGACCTTTTTGCACCTTCCCTGCCACCAGCAGAAACAGTCGAGGAGAACGAATTCTTCGAGAACAGGGATGATTCCGTGGTAGACGAAGCTATTGTGTTTTTTTCTGATCTTCAGTCCGGCATCAATGATCCCCAAAGTCAATATCTTAAAGACATCGGCCAAAAAAAAATCCTCTCAAGAGAGGAAGAGATTGAACTGGCTCATGAAATATCTGATGGCACAAAAGCGGCCTTCAGTGCAATTCCACGATCACCTGCTGCAATGGCTGAACTCCTTGATTGGTTTGATCGAGCAAAACAGGGGGATATTTCAATCCGGTTGATGCTTGGATATGACGATATCGCAGAAAGTGAAGTGCATGAGCAGGGTTGGCAAGGTGATATCCTTGATGAAGATGAAGAAAGACAGAATGCTGCAGACGATGAATGCAGCGAGGATGCCCTCCATCCGAGCTTCCCATTTTCACCAGACATCTCATCCGGATTTGCGAACAGGACAGCAATCATTCGCACCCTTCACACAAAAAAATGAACAAAGCTAGATCAATCGTCGAGAGGGAGGCTGTTGCCGACAGGTTGAGAGACGAAATACTGGCACTTGGCCTTTCGAATGGGTTCGTGGATCGGATTTGGAGAACTGTAGAGCAGGACAGTCAGGGCAGTACAGCACGTGAAATTCTGGCTCAAGGTCTCAGTCGCGTGCAGGCAGCAAAGAAACAATTTTTTGAGTACAATGTCAGACTGGTTCTGTGGATCGCAAGCAAGCATCATGGGCTGCCGTATATGGATTTGGTCCAGGAAGGTAATATCGGTCTGCTCAAGGCAGTTGATCGATTTGACCCGGCACATGGTGCGAAATTTTCGACCTATGCGGTTTGGTGGATCCGGCAAGCCATTACAAGAGCAATAGCAGATCAAGCACGCATCATTCGTATTCCGGTACATATGATTGAAACCATTAACAGATATAAGCAGATCAGCCAATTACTGGCCCAGGAAATGGGACGAGAGCCGAGACCGGAAGAAATTGCTGAACGTATGGAGATGCCTTTGGGGAAAGTGCACCGGGTTCATAACTTTTTAACTGAAGAAATGGTGTCTCTGGAGTGTTTGACAAGTGAAGACGAACAAATCTGTCTGGAACAATTCATTGAAAACGGGACAATACTCTCTGCATTGGATATGCTGATCCGAAAAAATTCACACATGGTTACAATCAGAATTTTAAATACATTGTCACAGCAACAGAAGAAGGTGCTATTGATGCGCTTTGGAATTAATATGCACCTTGCTCATACCTTGGAAGATGTTGGCCAGAAGATTAACTTGACCCGCGAACGCGTTCGCCAGATTGAAGCCAAGGCTCTGCGCCGGTTGCGACACCCCGGCATTTCCCGAAAAATGCGCAGTTATTTGGAATCCTGAGGTATATTCATGACAGAAGTCAGCAGGAATTCACGACATGCCCCTCCAAAAGCTTGCGCAATGATTGAGGCTCTGAGGGGGCTTGGCTACTCCACTGCAACAGCGATTGCCGACATCATAGACAACAGCATTGCCGCAGGTGCGCGAACGGTTGATCTGAGGTTCGACTGGAGAGGGCCAGACAGCCGTATTTTGATTCTGGATGATGGTGGCGGCATGGACGATGGCGAATTGGACCGGGCCATGCGTCTTGGCGAAAAAAGTCCTCTCGACAGCAGGACTGCAACCGACCTGGGACGCTTCGGCATCGGTTTGAAGACCGCATCCTTTTCGCAATGCCGGTGTCTGACGGTCGCCAGCAAAAAGAAGGGCGGGAATTCTGTCTGCCTGTGCTGGGATCTGGATTTCCTGGCCGCGAGTGCCGATGATGGATGGCATTTGCTTGAGGGACCGGCTGAGACCTCCCGCGCACTCCTGGCCCCTCTTGCGACTGCCGAAGCGGGAACGATGGTCCTGTGGGAGCGGCTTGATCGCATTGTCGCTCCCGGCTTTTCGGAGCAGAATTTTCTTGACCTTGTCGATTCCGTCGAACATCACTTGGCGATGGTCTTTCACCGCTACCTGGAAGGACAGAATCCCGGGTTGCAGATCCGCCTGAACGGCAGACCCATGGCGCCATGGGATCCATTTCTCTCCCGCCATCCAGCGACATGGACATCACCACTGGTCCTTCTGAAAACACCCGGCGGGAAGGTCGAGGTGCAGGGCCACGTCCTTCCGCACAAGGATCGTTTAAGCCAGAATGAACACGAAGTTGCCGCCGGCCCGGATGGCTGGACCGCGCAACAGGGTTTTTATGTGTATCGCAACCGGCGACTTCTGGTGGCTGGAAGCTGGCTGGGTCTGGGATCGGGGCGTTCCTGGACCAAGGAGGAAGCGCACCGTTTGGCACGGATCAGATTGGACATCCCCAACTCCGCTGATGCGGATTGGAAAATCGATATTCGCAAATCGATTGCAAGACCCCCCGTCCAGGTTCGTCCGGAATTGATCCGGCTTGCCGAGGATACCCGATCCCGCGCCCGGCGCGTCTTTGCGCACCGGGGCAAGACAATTCGTCTTGGCGACAAACAGCCGATTGTGGAGGTGTGGCAAGCAGAACATTTCCAGGGTGGCATGCGGTACCGGATTGATCCTGCACATCCTGCAGTCAGAACGGTTCTCGAAGAAGCGGGCACGTTGCTGCCTCAGATCAAGACCATGCTGCGCATACTTGAGGAAACGATCCCTGTGCAGAGAATCTGGCTTGATACCACCGAGTGTCGGGAAACACCTCGCACCGGGTTTGCCGGAGATCCGCCCAGTGAAGTCAAGGCCATCCTGGATGTCATGTTCCAGAATATGGTTGCCAGGAAGGGATTGAGTCCCGCATTGGCCAGGGAACGCCTTCTTCATACGGAACCCTTTCAGAATTATCCGGATCTCGTGGCCGCACTGCCGGACGAGACATCAACCGCCGAAGAGGTGCGACCATGAATGGCAAGTCCACGGATATCCAGCAAAAGGTGGTCAAGTTTGTCCAGGAACTCCTGCTTGACGAAGTGGACAGGTCGTCAATCACTCCCGCTGTCATTGCGGAGAAGATGGATATGGTGCTGAAAATGAACCCAAGGTGGGGCGAGGGTCTCAACAGGGATTACGTGACAGACGAGTTGATCCGCCGGTTCAGTCTTTGGATTGGCCAGGATACAATGCTCACAAGCAATGATGGGCATGAGGCTTGGCTCGTTGCATCGCGGAAGCGGGAGTGGCGGTACTGGCAGCGATACAGCGAGTGGTTGGAACGCACACTTTCCTTCAAGGCGATCGATGGCCTGGATCAGTCTACGGATACGGTACTTGGTCTGCTGGAAGATCCTCTGCGTGCAGGCGTGTGGGACCGGCGAGGTCTTGTGGTGGGACATGTGCAGTCCGGAAAGACCGGGCATTACACGGGACTCATCTGCAAGGCCGCAGATGCCGGATACAAGATCGTGATTGTGCTCGCCGGTCTTCACAACAACCTCCGCTCACAAACCCAAATGCGCCTGGACGAGGGTTTCCTCGGATACGAGACCAGGCCTGTCCAGGGCGACATCCAGATAATCGGCGTTGGTGAAATCGACAAGGATTCCAGCATCCGCCCCAATTTTGCGACCAATCGCTCGAACAATGGCGACTTTACCACGAGCGTGGCCAAAAACCTGGGAATCTCGCCAGAGCAGAGACCGTGGCTGTTCGTGGTCAAAAAGAACAAGACGGTTCTTGAGCGGCTTTTCAGATGGATTCGGAACCATGTGGCCGACCATCATGATCAGGAGAGTGGCCGGAGGGTCGTCACCAACCTCCCCCTGCTCGTGATTGATGACGAGGCGGACCACGCCAGTGTCGATACAGGAGAGCAGATTTTCAATGCTGACGGCAGGCCTGATGAGGAACACCAGCCGACGGCCATCAATCGTCTCGTTCGGAGCATTCTGCATTCATTCGCCAAATCAGCCTATGTGGGATATACGGCGACGCCGTTTGCAAACATCTTCATTCACGAAAGGGGCGAAACCCGAGAGGAAGGGCAGGATCTGTTCCCGTCCGCATTCATCATCAATCTGGCCGCACCTTCCAATTATATCGGTCCCGCGATGTTGTTCGGACAAAAAAGCGAGGATGGGCGTGATGGCGGCATTGATCTCGTGCGCGGCATCAGCGATCACGCAGCCGAGAACGACCTCGACGGTTGGATGCCGCCCAGACACAAGAATGGACACATCCCTCTGTTCAATGGCGTGGATGCTTTGCCTCCCTCGCTTGGTGAGGCCATTGACGCCTTCCTGCTTGCATGTGTGGTACGGAAACTGCGCGGGCAGGAAAACGACCATGCGTCGATGCTGGTTCATGTAACCCGCTTCAATTCGGTTCAGCGGCATGTTCATCTCCAGATCGAACAGCAGGTCCGTCACCTCCGTCAGAGGCTTACCCGCCGGATCGGGCATGAGCAGGTGATTGCAAATCTGAAAGCGTTGTGGGATCAGGATTTCCTGCCGACATCCCGTCATCTCGGAAAGATCCACCCGGACCTGGTGCCTGAAGAAATGCCCGGCTGGGAAGAAGTCGTCGCTCATTTGCCTGATGTGGTGTCGGACATTCAGGTCAAAATGATCAACGGAACAGCGAAGGATGCCCTGGATTATTCCGAATACAAGGGTGCCGGTCTCAAGGTAATCGCGATCGGCGGCGATAAGCTGGCCAGAGGACTGACCCTGGAGGGGCTGTGTGTGAGCTATTTTCTCCGCGCATCCCGCATGTATGATACCCTCATGCAGATGGGGCGCTGGTTCGGGTACAGACCCGGCTATCTCGACCTTTGCCGCCTCTATACGACCTCCGATCTTTCCGAGTGGTTCGGCCACATCACTGATGCGGCTGAAGAGCTTCGGGAGGAATTCGATATCATGGCCGCGACGGGTGCCACTCCGAGAGAATACGGTTTGAAGGTGCAGTCCCACTCTGTCCTGATGGTCACATCAAGATTGAAAATGAGATCGGCAAGAAATCTCATGCTCTCTTTCAGTGGGCAGTTGCTTGAAACGGTGGTGCTGTATCGGACAGAAGAAGTGCTTGATCGCAACCTGGGGACCGCACGACGCCTGATTGCGTCTCTTGGCCGCCCGGAAGTTGATCCAGAACGCATCCGAAACGGCAGCCGACAAAAATGGTCAGGGAGTTTCCTGTGGACCGATGTCCCTGCATCCGAACTGGTTGATTTTCTGACACACTACAAGACGCATCCCGGTGCCCACAAGGTCAACAGCCTGCTACTGGCGGAATTCATCCAGTCGATGAGTGCCACGGGTGAACTGACCCGCTGGACTGTGGCCGTGATCGGCGGAGGCGAAGGGTCTCCCCTGGTACTGCGTGATGATATCGTGTTCAACACGATGAAACGCAAGATGAAGGGAACCCAGGATGATCGGTATTCGATCGGCAGACTCATGTCGCCGAGGGACGAGGCCATTGATCTGGATGAGGATGCCTGGAATGCGGCTTTGCAAATGGCCAAGGCTGCCTGGCATGCCGATCCAGGCAGGAGAAAGGAATCCGGCGAGCCGGACACACCGAACGGACCTGCCATCAGAAAAGTCAGGGGTTTTGGTGCGCCGGGCGTGGCCGCCCACCCGGAACGCGGATTGTTTTTTCTTTACGGTCTGGACCCCAAAGAGGCCGAGGCGGGCTTTTCGGAGGATACGCCACCGGTAGTCGCCTTTGCCATCAGCTTTCCGGGAAGCAACTCCGGCACAAAGGTCGAATACAAGGTCAACAATGTGCTCTGGGAGCAGGAATATGGCTCTGCAGAATGACATCTCAAGGCTGCAATCGGCATGGCGTGCCCTTGCCGGTGAGAGCGAACAGGGTGGTTGGCGAACAATCCCGATCGAACCTCATGGATCTCTTCATCTGCTGGCCGGGCGCCATTTCCCGGGCAACGAGGAGGCCATCCTGGTCGGTTTCAATGCAGTCCATGTCCCACCCGATCGCCAACTCCCTCAGGGGCACGGGTTCCGTGTCGAACGTGTCAGGCATGAAACACCAGGTCAGGCCAAGGTCTGGGTCTCCCTTGCACGTCAACCAGTCGGCAGTCTGGACATGTTCTCGCGCATGGCCGAAGATGTCATCGGCATGCTGAGGGGCTGTGAGCATGTCGATGACCGGATGCTGTTTCGGCTTTTCATCGACAGGATCGAGGCCTGGCAGGAATTCATGCACCAGGGCCGGGCCTTGGTGCTTGGACCAGAGGCGGAAGTTGGCCTGGTTGGTGAGCTTTTTTTTCTGAAGCTGCTTCTGGAAAGGGGGTTGTCGGCTACCGCAATTCTGGACGGCTGGCAGGGACCGCTTGATGGCCTGCATGACTTTCTGATTGGCTCAGGTGCCATCGAAGTGAAAAGCACGGTGGCTGCCCAGGGATTCCCGGCGACCGTTGGATCGCTTGAGCAGCTTGATCCCTCGCTTGTCCATCCCCTGTTTCTGGCCGGAGTCCGTCTGGCATTGAACGGTTCGGGCAAGACCCTGCCTGAAATCGTCGCCAGTCTTTCGTCTTTGCTGGATGGTGCTCCAGAAGCAAAAGGAAGGTTCGAAACCCTTGTGCTGAAAGCTGGATTTTTTGCTGCATTTTCGGACCGGTACAAGCGACTTTTTTCTCATGTCGAAACAAAAATGCTGTTGGTCAATGAAGAGTTTCCCGCACTGACCCGTGGCAATGTCAATACTGCGATCAGAAAGGTCCGCTATGAATTGGACCTTGATCTGATCGGCACCCCCGGCATGGTACTGGACCGGGCATTCGAGGCACTGGAGGTAACTGGATAATGGAACTCGTGGATTTTCTCCGGCAGACCCAGGCAGAGGTTCGCTCTGAGATTGGCGACCGTCTTGGTGAACCCGACAATGCCTATCCTTACCCGGAATCGGTGTTTGCCGAAGTGGTCATGCAGCACATGTCGGAAATCGGCATGACGTTCGACCCGGTGGTGTGCCACTACGCCGCGAAAGTCGGAAACGCCAATCTGCGTCTCAGCGGATACGCCGTCTCGGAGGATGCGGACCAGCTTGATCTGTTCGTCAGCCTGTACGAAGGCGCAGATGAGATCACCTCCATCTCGGACACGCAGACCAAGACGGCAGCCGAGCAGTGCCTTCGCTTTCTTGCCAAGTGTGCGCAGGGTCGATTGGCGACTACCATGGACCAGTCGAATGACGCCTATGCCTTGGCGCTAACGATCCAGGAGTGCTATGCAAAACTGGACCAGATCAGGATCTATGTTCTGACCGACAGTCAGGCCAAGGCCAAGAATTTCAAGACCAGGGAAGTCAGCGGAAAAACCGTAAAGCTTGAGGTCATGGATATCGAGCGCCTTCACCGTCACTGGTCTGAAGGCAAACCGCGTGATGAACTCGTGGTCAACTTCGAGGAAGTGGCCGGGGAGGCGCTTCCCTGCGTCTACATTCCGGGAGACATGGATGAATACGACTATGCGCTGACCGTCATCCCCGGTGAGGTGTTGCGGTTTGTGTACGAAAAGTATGGTGCCAGACTTCTTGAGGCAAACGTCCGTTCGTTTCTGAGTATGACGGGAAAGATCAACCGGGGCATACGGGATACCCTGAAGGACGATCCCCAGAGGTTCATGGCCTACAACAACGGAATCGTCGTGATCGCCGACGAGCTGCATCTCGGGAAGACGCCCGATGGCGGAGCAGGAATTCTCTGGCTGAAGGGGATGCAGATCGTGAACGGGGGGCAGACGACGGCATCGATCTATTTCACGAAAAAGAAGAATCCCGATCTCGACCTGAGAAAAGTCAGGATTCCGGCAAAGGTTATCGTCCTGAAGTCCGACGATCCGGTCAAGGAAGAAACACTCATTTCCGACATCTCAAAGTACGCCAACAGCCAGAATTCGGTACGGCAGTCTGATCTTTCTGCCAACAAGCCGTTTCACGTCGAGGTCGAGAAACTGGCCATGTCGACCTACTGCCCGGATGGGGTCGGTCGCTGGTTTTACGAGCGGGCGGCCGGAAGTTTCAACACGATGCTTGCCAGGGAGGGAACAACCCCGGCGAAGTTGCGCAACCTCAGGCAGGCCATTCCGCCAGCACGAAAAATCATCAAGACCGATCTGGCAAAGTACATCAATGCCTGGGATCAGTTGCCCGACTCCGTGAGTTTCGGGGCACAAAAGAACTTCATGAGGTTCATGGATCGGATCGACGGTGCTGACGGAAATGGCACCCCCCTTTCCCTGCCTGACGTCACGGAGTTCAAAAAGATGATTGCCAAGGCGATTCTGTACAAGGATACCCAGAAACTGGTTCGTCCGATGTTTCCGGCCTTTCAGGCGAACGTGACGACCTATACAGTCTCCCTTTTGGCAAACCGTCTGGGAAACCGGATGGATCTTGAAAAAATCTGGCTCAGGCAGGCCATCTCCCCTCGACTGAAGGAGCAGATTCAAACCTGGGCGACAGAGGTCAACAAGGTTCTGCATGAGACATCAGAGGGCAGAATGATTTCCGAATGGGCCAAGAAGCCTGAGTGCTGGGTTGCCGTGCGAAAGGGCAGCTATTCCCTGCCAGTTACGGATATCCCGGAGTTGCAGTGAGGATTCATGCGTCCAATGGTGCGGAGGAGAAAGATTGCTATGAGGCTCCATGGATGAAGTGAGAGTTGCGCCCGGCGAAGGCGAGCGCCGTGCCCAGCGTGGCTATGTCCGCCAATACGAGTCGTCAGCCGCAGCGATCTACGCGGCTCTGGATCGCAATGAGCTGCTTTGGGTTGGTCTGGCTGACCGAACAGCCGGCATTGCGGATGATGTGGTGCTCGGCTTCGCAGACCGAGTTGTCGGCCATCAGTTCAAGACGTCGCAATTTTCTGAAACATTTAGGCTGCGTACACTCCTGATGGGGCAGAATGGCCTGCTCAAACCACTTGTCGCAGCATGGCAGTCCCTGAAATCTGCCCACCCCAATCAGACGATTGAGATTCATCTTGTTACCAACGATATCCCGTCAATCAATGACACGGTAGGCAGCAATCCTGCGGATCATAGCGCGGCGTTTCTGGCAGAATTCGAACAACATCCCAGGCGTACACTTGATGAGTGGCGGGCAACGCGCTGGTGGAACTTTATGGATGAGCTGCGTCAATCTTCAGGCCTTGCCGAACAAGACTTCGAGCAGTTCTGGTTGGGCTTTCGCCTGTTGTACGGTTCTGCTGCCGATTTTGTGCAGTTCCATCGGCTATCCCCTGAAGATGCACGACTTTCCGAGGAAATTGCAAAGCTGCTGCCCAAATTGGTGGCCGATTCGAGGAACAAGGATCGCTGGAGCAGAGCAGAGTTGCTGAATGCGCTTGGTTGGCGTGACAGCTTCATTTCACGTCACCGTCATTTTTTTCCGGTGGGAGCGCATGTGCAGCGCAATGTCGAGACCGAGGAGACTCTGTTGCAGGCCATTCGCAATTCTGTGAACGGCTATATCGCCCTTGTCGGACCGCCTGGCACGGGAAAGTCCACCCTTTTGCAGACCTCTTTGGCCACAGAAAGCAATCTGCGGGTGGTACGGTACCTAGCCTATGTCCCTGGAACAGGCCAGGGGATTGGGCGCGGAGAGGCGGATGACTTTCTTGACGATGTTGCATCCCAACTCAAAAAAACCGGCCTGCAAGGAGTGCGTTTTCGCAATAATACAAGTTCAGAACGGAGGGAGCACTTTTCAGTCCTGCTTCAACAGGCCGGAAATCGTTACCAACAAGATCAGATTAGGACTCTCATTGTAGTTGATGGATTGGATCATGTGCCGCGTGAAGAGAATCCGCAGCACTCGTTTCTCGCAGAACTGCCACTGCCTGCTTCCATTCCTGACGGGGTGCTGTTCGTGCTGGGCACCCAACGGCTTGACCTGCAGGATCTGAAGCCCTCGGTACGAGACCAAGCCGATGCAACTGGTCGGAAGGTCGTTGTCTCGCCCCTGAAACGCGAGGCCGTCCACAGAATGGCCGATTTGCTCAATCTTGATACGTCTGTTGATCGAGATCAAATCTTCGAACTGTCCCACGGCCATCCACTGGTAGCGCGCTATCTGATCGAGGCATTGCGCGAAGCAGACGGAAACCGCCGACTGGAAATTCTCGGTGGCTCCATAAGGTTTGAAGGTGATCTTGAAACGATCTATGAGTCGGCTTGGCGTGACATAAAGGATGACGACAGGGCACGCAGTGTGCTGGATTACATCGCGCGCGCCGAAGGGCCAATTCCATTGACGTTGCTGGTCCAGGCAGTTCCAGAGCCGGATATCGAACGCGCTCTGAAGGCCGCCAGACATCTGCTTGTCAAAAGCTCACAGGGGTGGAGCGTATTCCATAACAGTTTTCGGTTGTACATCATCAGAAAGCCGTATCTCCGTCTGGATGAGGTGGATGCCGGCTACTCAGCCAGGATTTATCGCCAGTTGGCAAACCTAGCCCGTTCAGCTCCGAACGATACCCCTCAGCGTTGGCTTGAACTGCGTTATCTGGCACGCGCCCAGGATCACGCGGCTGTGCTGCAATCTACCGGATCAACGGAGATGCCAAAGAAGCGTCGCGTCGGCTCGAACCATCAGTTGTATTGCTTCGGGAAGACACCCCTGGCGCACAAGTGGATGGTCTTGCCATGTTGGCGATTGCTTTTGCGCAAACAGGCAATCAAACACGTGCCCGTGACCTTCTCGATCAGGTATTCAAAGAGAGCCTTGGCAATGATCGTCCAGCAAAAAAAGATTACCTGTATGACACGTGGTTGAAACTGCTTGTTCGCGCTGACACAGCCGATCCAACTAGGCGTGGCAAACGTGTTGCCTTTCTGATGCGCCAAGTGGCTGGCATGATGGAGACCGAGGGCCGAGACAGCGCCTACCGACTTGCATCCCCGCTGATTGCCGAAGCTACCTTGCACGACGCTCGCACAGGGTTCGAGGTCGCCCGCGCCTTGTCGGATAAAAGCACGATCGGCTGGCCCAACATGATCGATGCACTGCTGCTGGGTACGGTCAAGCGCCGACCGAACCTGGCAATGGTCTGCGGCATCATGTGGTGTTCTTTGGCTCTTCCCTATTACAAGGAACCTTATTTCCGCGAGAGACATCTGGGCGAGTTCATTGATGCTGCTGTGAATGCGGTGTCAGCAAGTGAAATTGACACTTTGGTGGAAACACTCCGTGCGGCCATTGAAGCCGAGAGCCGCACCCACGAACGCAGCGTGCTGCTGCAAAAGCTGCGTTTGGTAGCCCAGAAGCGCAGTCACACCAGTACCGCACTTGACGCCGCATTGCAGCGATGGACGGCAGAATCCCCTCCGGCGAAAATATTGGGATTTTCAGGCACAAAAAAACCGCCTGGAAGGGCGGTTTGAAATCGAAGAAAAGCTCGCGAAATTTGAATGGCGTCCCCAAGGGGATTCGAACCCCTGTTACCGGCGTGAGAGGCCGGCGTCCTAGGCCTCTAGACGATGGGGACGCAGAAGGAAGAGTGGGCATTATGGCGATGGATTTCTGCCAAGGCAAGGCTCTTTATCCCTATTTGATGCGCATTCCTGGCAGGGCACCGGCGTCGGGGGCGAGAAGAAACACTTCGGTGCCGCCCGGTCCAGCCGCCAGAACCATCCCCTCCGAGAGACCAAACTTCATTTTGCGCGGTTTCAGGTTGGCCACCATCACGGTGAGACGACCCTGCAAGGAGTCGGCGGTGTAGGCGGATTTGATACCGGCAAAGACGGTGCGGTTTCCCAGAGGGCCCAGGTCCAGGGTCAGTTTGAGAAGTTTGTCCGCGCCGGGAACCTCTTCAGCCGTCGTGATGCGGGCTATGCGCAGATCCACCTTGCTGAAATCATCGATGGCAATTTCCGCTGCCAGATCCGTGGTTCCCGATGCCGATGGAGGAGGGGAGGGGAGGGTGGGCGCCGGAGATGATGCCGCAGCCATCGCAAGAGAGGAGGGGATGGAGACAGCGGCAGGAGGAGGGGACTCCTCACCCTCTTCCTTGGCAGCCTTGAGCAGATCCTCGACCTTCTGTGGATCGACCCGTGCCATGAGATGCTTGAACGGCTTGATTTGTTGGTTATGCCAGGGGCGTTTGCGATCCTCCCAGGTGAACTCCGTCACGTCGAAAAACTGCTCGACTTTTTTGCCCAGCAAAGGCATCACCGGCTTCAGGTAGATGATCAGGAGACGAAACAGGTTGAGGGCCACGGTACAGGTGTCCTGCAACGCCTTGGAGTGCCCATCCTCCTTGGCCATTTGCCAGGGGGCCTTGCCTTCGACGAAGCGATTGGCCTCCTCAGCCAGACGCATGATGGCCCGCATGGCCCGTGCATACTCGCGTGTCTCATAGTGTTGACCAATCTCGTCGCCAGCCTGGACAAACTGCTCGTGCAGGCCACCATCGTCCGGGTAGTCGATGGAGAGCTGACCGGCAAACCCCTTATGTATGAAATTGGCCGTGCGCGAGGCAATGTTGACCACCTTGCCGACCAGATCACTGTTGACCTTCTGGATAAAATCAGCAAAGTTCAGGTCGATGTCATCCACCCGGCTGGTCAGTTTGGCAGCATAGTAGTAGCGCAGATACTCCGGATCGAGGAACGCCAGATAGGTCCGGGCGTTGATGAAAGTGCCCCGCGACTTGGACATTTTCATGCCGTTGACGGTCAGAAAACCGTGGGCAAAGATAGCCGTCGGGGTGCGAAATCCAGCCCCCTGCAACAGGGCCGGCCAGAACAGCGTATGAAAATAGAGAATATCCTTGCCAATGAAATGATAGACATCGGCATGGGCATCGGTTGACCAGTAGGAGGCAAAGTTGCGCCCCACCTGCTGACACCAGTTCATGGTCGAGGCCATATAACCGATGGGGGCATCGAGCCAGACGTAAAAATATTTCCCCGGTGCATCGGGAATTTCAAAGCCAAAGTAGGGGCCATCGCGCGAGATGTCCCAATCCTTCAACCCCTCTTTGAACCACTCATCGAGCTTGTTGGCCATCTCTTCTTGCAGGCGCCCGGAGCGGGTCCACTCCTTCAGGAAGGTCTCAAAATCAGCGAGCTTGAAAAAGATATGCTCCGATTCGCGCTCCACGGGTTGAGCGCCGCAAAGGGCGCAACGGGACTCTTTCAGGTCCAGGGGGGCATAGGTGCTGCTGCACACTTCGCAGGCGTCGCCGTATTGGTCCAGGGCGCCACAAGACGGGCAGGTGCCGCGCACAAAGCGGTCGGGCAAAAACATGCCATCGGTCTCGCAATAGGCCTGACGCACCATGCGCCGGTCCATATGGCCGCCATCGCGGTTTTTTTCGTAAATCATGTTGGAAATACGGCGATTTTCATCAGAATCCGTGCTGTAGTAGTTGTCGAAACCGATGGCGAAACCGGCAAAGTCGCGCGTATGCTCTCCGTGCATGCGGGCGATCAATTCCTTGGGGGTGATTCCTTCCCGTCTGGCCCGGATCATGATGGGTGTGCCGTGGGTATCGTCGGCACAGATGTAGGCACAGTCATGCTGGCGCAACTTGTGGTAGCGAACCCAGATATCGGTCTGGATGTACTCCACGAGGTGACCGAGATGGATCTGCCCATTGGCATAGGGGAGGGCACTGGTGACCAGGATGCGACGCGACATGACGGAAACAGTCCTTTCACGGGGTTATTGCATTGAGTGCGAACCCGGGGATTCTAGGCTTGCCGGCAGATGAATGCCAGGCATCCAGATGCCTGCGACCGTTCGGGACGGACGGCAGCGAATCGGGGTCCAGGGGCTGGCTCCCTGGCAGGTCCAGGACAGAGTCCTGGTGGGGTTCGGGGCGAAGCCCTGACAAAGGCTTTCATGTCCAGGCCTTTATCACGAAAATTGATCTTTTTGGCTTATTTGACATAACATGTGAGTTCAATCAGAGGCTTGGGGGGTTCATTGGTCCCTGACCGATCCCTGTCTGCAATTTAACATAATATATCTTATGCGACAAACATGGCAATCAGCCAAACGGCGCATTTATTACGGGAAAAATTCATGCCAGATCATGCCAGGCGAACGCTGTTTGTAACTATTCTGGTTTGGCACTGTCCAAGGAAGGTGACGGAGAACTATGTCAGCCAATGTGCGTTGGCCCGGCGCCGCATGAAAGACCTATGGAAAAATTCATACCAAAACAGGCGAACATGATCCGACCCTTGGCAACAGACAGATTCCCATTTTTTTCCAGAAAGATACATGGTAGAAGAGTGTCCTTACGTGAGGGAGTGTGTTGAGAGAGTGTTGATCTTCAGGCGCACATGCCGGAGGCTGACGTGGAACGCATTGAAAATACTAAAATAAACGGTGACCATTCCGACGGTCTCTTGCGTCGTATCAACAAGCTGAACGAGTTGGGTATCGCCCTCTCCTCCGAAAGGGACACCAACCGTCTCCTGGAAAATATTCTGCTCGGCGCCAAGGAGCTGACCAACGCCGACGCGGGCACAATCTACTTGGCCACGGAACGCAAGACCCTCAAGTTTGAGATCATTCGTACCGATTCCCTGAAAATTGCCATGGGTGGAACAACAGGGGTTCCCATCAATTTTCCGGAGTTGCCGCTTGTCAAGGATGGAAAACCCAATCTGGCCATGGTGGCGGCATACTGTGCCATCCAGGATAAAACGGTGAATATTCCTGACGCCTACCAGGCCGATGGGTTTGATTTTACGGGAACGAAGGCCTTTGATAAAAATACGGGATACCGCTCGACCTCCTTTTTGACCGTGCCCCTGAAGAATCACGAGAACCAGATTATCGGGGTTCTGCAACTGATCAATGCCAAGAATCCTGCGACGGGTGAGATCATCGCCTTTTCGGATGAAGATCAGCGACTGGCGGAGTCCCTCGCCTCCCAGGCAGCCATCGCCATGACCAACCAGCGTTTGATCTCCGACTTGAAAAAGCTGTTTGAGTCATTCATTCAGTCCATCGCCACCGCAATCGACGAAAAATCGCCCTATACTGGTGGGCATTGTCATCGGGTTCCAGTCCTGGCGGAGATGCTGGCCGAGGCAGCCTGCGGAACGGATGTCGGGGAGTTGAAAGGCTTTCAACTCTCCGATGACGATATGTACGAACTGAGGATCGCAGCGTGGTTGCACGATTGTGGCAAAGTGGTGACCCCCACCGAGGTGGTGGACAAAGCCACCAAACTTGAAACCATCTTTGACCGGGTCAAACTGGTCGATGTCCGTTTTGAAGTCCTGAAACGCGATGCCGAAATCGAGATCCTCAAGAAAAAAGTGGCCGCTCTCGAAAAAGGGGAAAAAATTGACCAGCAGGCCATCGATGGAGAACTGAGTCTCAAGATTCAACAAATCCAGGATGATCGTGACTTTATTCGCGAGTCCAATGTTGGCGGTGAGTTCATGTCCAAAGAGCGCAAGGATCGTGTTGCCGCCATCAGTCAGTATCAATGGTGTGATCCGGAAGGAAAGACGTGCAATTTTCTCAGCGAGAACGAGGTCTACAACCTCAACATTGATCGGGGAACCATCAACAAGGAAGAGCGCGAGATCATCAACAATCATGTGGTTGCCACCATCAAGATGCTGGAGGCCATCCCCTTCCCCAAACATTTGGCGCGGGTACCGGAAATGGCCGGCGGCCATCATGAAACCATGATCGGAACCGGCTATCCAAAGGGATTGAAGCGCGATCAGATGTCCATTCAGGCCCGCATCATGGCCATCGCGGATGTGTTTGAAGCCTTGACTGCCAGGGATCGTCCTTATAAACCGGGCAAGACTCTTGCACAATCCTTGAAAATTCTCGGTTTCATGAAAAAGGACCAGCACATCGACCCGGATCTGTTTCAGGTGTTCATTGACAAGAAGGTGTTCATGCGCTACGCCGAACAGTACCTCTCTCCCGAGCAGATTGATGAGGTGAATGTCAACCAGATTCCGGGCTATGCGCCCCCCTCCCCTCCTCCTGCCCCTTCAACGGCAAATTGATGGTCTTTGGTCTCTTTGTCCAGGGATTCGTCGTCATTCGGACATGAAGGTGGTATAGTTCTATGGCAGCAAAGCGCTATTGGGTTCGACATGCGATCAGTTCGGCTTGTATCGCCGTTTTTGCGCTGCACATTCTCCATATGGTTGATATTCCAGCATTGATTTCGCTGGAAAATATGGCCTACGATCTGCGCGTTCGAGAGACATCTTCCCAGACCATCGATCCACGCATCGTCATTGTCGACATCGATGAGAAAAGTCTGGCTGCCGAGGGGCGCTGGCCGTGGAATCGCAAACGCGTGGCCGACCTGGTTTCCATCTTGTTTGACGAGTACGGCATCGGCGCCTTGGGGTTTGACGTGGTGTTCGCTGAACCTGACACCGGCTCCGGTTTGTCGATTCTCGAGAGTCTGGCCCAAGGTGTCCTGCACGACGACGCCCGGTTTCTGGAGCAGCTTCCCTTGTTGCGCAAAGATCTCTCTTTCGATCAAATCTTTGCCGATACCCTGGCCGAAAAACCAGTGATTCTTGGTTTCTATTTCAAATCCGGCATGGAACCCGATGCGGAGAAGTCATCCGGTGCCATCCCTCCCCCCATTCTGACATCTGAAAATTTAAAAAAGAGCGAATATGCAGGCTCCTTCATTCAGGCCGGTGGATTTGGCGGCAACCTCGAACTCCTGCAGCGCCAGGCAGCAGGCGGCGGCTTTTTTGACAGTCCGGTGGATCCGGATGGTGTATTTCGTCGCCAGCCTTTGGTGCAGGAGTACCAGGGAAATATTTATCCTTCCCTGGCCTTGGCCCTTGCGCGTGTGGTTGTCGGCCAGAGTGCCCCTTTGGAACTGGGCCCCGAATCCATTACTCTGGGCAATATTCGGATCCCGGTTGATCAAAACTATGCCATATTGGTTCCTTTTCGTGGTCCGCAGGGCAGTTTTCCCTATGTTTCCGCAACGGACATCCTGAATCGTCGCACCAAACCGGAGACCCTGATGGGAGCTGTGGTTTTGGTTGGCACCTCGGCGCCGGGATTGATGGATATGCGAAGCACCCCCGTGCAAAATGTCTATCCTGGGGTGGAGGTTCATGCCAACATTATCAGCGGTATCATGGATGGTCGCATCTTGAGCAAACCGGATTATCTTCCGGGCGTGGAGCTTCTTGTGTTACTGCTAACGGGAATTTTGTTGGCCTTGACCCTGCCCCGGTTCTCCCCGATCAAGACCATGCTGTTGACCCTTTTTTTGTTGGCGTCTCTTTATCTGGGAGCGCTGTATGCCTGGCACAGAGGCCTGATGCTACCCCTGGCAGCCAACTCCATGCTGATCCTGACCATGTTTGTGATTCACACATCCTATGGATTTTTCATGGAATCCAGAGGCAAACGTAAGATATCTCGCGTCTTTGGTCAATACATACCCAAGGAGTTGGTAGAAGAGATGAACGCCAGCGGTCAGGAGTTCACCATAGGTGGTGAGAGCCGCGAGATGACTGTGCTTTTTTCCGATGTGCGCGGTTTTACCACCATCTCCGAAGGGCTCAAGCCTGCGGAGTTGACCCAATTGATGAATTTTTTCCTCACTCCCATGACCCAGGTGATCCAGAAACATCGCGGCACCATCGACAAGTATATGGGGGATGCCATCATGGCTTTTTGGGGTGCCCCTCTGACGGATCCCAAACACGCCGAGAATGCCTTGAATGCCGCCATGGAGATGATCCAGACCATGCACGAACTGGGCAGTCAACTCAAGGAGCGTGGTTGGCCGACACTCAAGATTGGCGTTGGTCTCAATTCCGGAATCATGAATGTGGGCAACATGGGGTCGGAATTTCGCATGGCCTACACGGTCCTGGGTGATGCCGTCAATCTGGGGTCGCGCCTGGAAAGTCTGACAAAGCAGTATGGTGTCAACACCCTTGTCGGCGAATCCACCCGCAAGCTGGTTGCCGGATACCTGTTCAGGGAGATTGATCTGGTCAGAGTGAAGGGCAAGGATGAACCTGTGGCCATCTTTGAACCGCTCGGTCGTGCGACGGAGGTAGGGAGTTCGGACCTGAAAAATCTTGACACCTACCATGAGGCCCTGAACCTCTATCGACGTCAAGCCTGGAAAGAGGCCAAAGATCGCCTTTCTGCCTTATTGGAGCAGGATCCAGGCCAAAAAATCTACGCTATCTATCTGGAACGGATCCAAAAGTTCCAGGATTCCCCCCCGGGCGCTGGCTGGGATGGCGTCTACACCCATACAAGCAAATGAAACCGGGTGGAGAAAAATTCATGTTGCCATTTTTTTCGATCACAAAAAAGCGACATGTCCCCGGGAAGGGATCACTCTCTTCCTGAGCCATCCCCAGGACAATCGCATTTGAAACTGGTACACTCCCGAGGCTATGATCGCTTTTTGGCATCGGGGTCCAGGGAGCTGGCGACCGGACAGGTCCAAGACAGATTCCTGGTGGGGTTCGGGGCGAAGCCCCGATAAAATCTTTCATGTCAACATTTCTTCCCGAACAAAAAAAACGACGTATCCCAAAGTAGACGCAGTTTAAATGCGATTACTCTGGACTATTCCAGTCTTTCAACAGTTAAAAAACGACGCATCTCAAAATGGATTCGGTTTAGAACGAATCAACCCGAAATCAGGCGGGACTATTTTTGACAGATCGAGCAAAAGAAGGTGGAACGTCCCCCATTGCGTACCATTTGGATGGGTGTGTTGCACGTGGAACATGGTTCGTTTTTTTTCTGGTAAACGTGCAGATTCATCTGAAAGTAGCCAAGATTGCCATCGCTGTCCCTGAAATCTCTGAACGTGGTACCTCCCTTGGCAATGGCAGCGGTGAGAAGTTCTCGAATCGTATGTGCCAGACGTTGGCACTCTTCCAGCGAAAGTTGATGGGCAAGTCGCAGCGGATGGATACCAGACAGAAACAATGCCTCGTTGGCGTAAATATTCCCTACGCCAACCACAATCTTGGCATCCATGAGAAAATTTTTAATACTCACCCGCCGTGAGCGCGAACGGGTAAACAGGAAATCACCATGGAACTTCTCTTTCAGGGGCTCGACACCGAGGCTTGCCAGTAGAGGGTGACCTTCCCAAGGATGATCAACCCATAGCAGGGTACCAAAACGGCGAGGATCATGAAAACGCAGGGCAGTGTTGTCTCCGAACTCCAGGGCAGCATGGTCGTGCTTTTGCCATGGGTCGTTTGATTGGACCCAGCGAAGAGTCCCCGTCATGCCAAAATGGAGCAAAACGCTTCCGTTAGAGCAAATAAATAACAAATATTTCCCTCGACGTTCTACTTGCAAAACAGTCTCTCCTGACGCTTTTTGTCTTAATTTTGCCTCGGGAATGGGCCAACGCAGATTGGTGCAGCGTATGTCAACAGCCAGGATCTTTCTGCCCACAATCCGTTGCGCCGTCCCACGACGCATAGTCTCCACTTCCGGCAATTCTGGCATGGTCTGACTGCTCCTTTCGACAAGTCCCGGCAACAAAAAATTGCCAAACCGCGTCCACTTGGGTACATCATTTTTTTGTGGTCGAAACATATTGAACCGCACCTGCTTTGGAACTGGCACACCCGAGGCCATGATCGCTTTCTGGCATTGGGGTCCAGGGGGCTGGCTCCCTGGCAGGTCCAGGACAGAGTCCTGGT
>JADGCJ010000049.1 GCA_015229045.1 Magnetococcales bacterium | reverse complement strand
GTCCAGGACGGAGTCCTGGTGGGGTTTGGGGCGAAGCCCCAATAAAGTCTTTCATACCAACATTTTTTCCGATTATCACGACTGACGGCGCGACTTGCGCGGAGTACGCAGGAAATTAAAAAAGGCCAGGAACACCAGAGGCAGGCTCATCCACATGGACTTGTCGGCAACGACGAGGATGGCCGCCGTGATCAGAAAAGAACCCCCGGTGATGGCGTGGGTCTGGGTGCGCAGACCATTTTTGATGCGCTCTTCGAGGGGGGCCAGGCTATCCGGGTGGAGGCGGGGCCGGAACTGGTCACGCGCCATGCGTTCGACGGCGGTATGGACCACCTTGGGTAACAGACCCAGGGTGGTGGCCACCTCACCGGCATCCTTGCGGGCGGAGCGCAGTTTTCCCTTCGGTCCCAGATGTTCTTTCATCCAGGCGCGGATCAGGGGTTCGGCGAGCAGCCAGACGTTGAGGTTGGGGTTGATCTCCCGTCCCACCCCTTCCAGGGTCAACATGGTCTTTTGCAGCAGCAGAAGCTGCGGTTGGACCTCCATGGCAAAGCGTTCCGTGGTCTTGAACAGTTGCGCCAGGAGACGGGCCAGGGAGATATCCTTGAGGGGTTGACCAAAGATGGGTTCACCGATCTGGCGGCAGGCCTCCTCAAAGTCGGCAAGATTGGTGTTGAAGGGAATGTAGCCGGCATCCAGGTGGACGCGGGCGACCTTTTTGTAGTCTCGTTCGAGGAAGCCATGCAGCATGTCGGCGAGCCAGATGCGGGTCTGCATGTCCACCCGGCCAATGATGCCAAAATCGATGGCGACCAGGGTTCCATCGTTGCGCACCAGGAGGTTGCCGGGATGCTGATCGGCATGGAAATAACCGTCGCGAAACACCTGCTTGAAAAAGACGGCGACGATGCTGTTGGAAATGTGAATCACATCCAGGGGATCGCCGGGGAAGCGGGAGAGTTCGTCGATCGGGATGCCGGCGACCCACTCCAGGGTCAGAATGTCCTGCGACGTGAGCGGCCAGTACACCTCCGGGATATGCAGTTCCGGATCCTTGAGAAAATTGATGCGAAACTCCTGGGCGCGTGAGGCCTCCAGATGAAAGTTCATTTCGTTGCGGATGGTGGCGGCAAACTCGTTGACCACCCGGTGGACATGAAACCGGCGCCAGTCCGGAATGTACTCTTCGATCAGATCGGCCAGATAATAGAGAGTCTGAATATCGGCCTTGACGATGGCATCGATGCCGGGTCGTTTCACTTTGACGGCCACCTCGCGGCCCTGGCGGGTAAAGGCGTGATGGACCTGGGCGATGGATCCGGAGGCGACCGGCTTGGCGTCAAAACGGGAAAAAAACTGCTCCAGGGGACCATCGAGGCACCGTTCGACGATGGCGCGTACCTGGGCAAAAGGAAAAGGGGGGACATCATCCTGGAGTTTTTT
This sequence comes from Magnetococcales bacterium, assembly GCA_015229045.1. Next base: position 19,781 of record JADGCJ010000049.1, on the reverse strand, counting down.
CATCTCCTGGCCCACCTCTTCGGGGATGGCATCCATGCGGGTGGAGATGGCCTGACCAAACTTGATGAAAGTAGGTCCGAGGCGCTCCATGGCCAGACGGATGCGGGCGCCGCTGGAGTTGCTTTTCCGAAAGTGGCGGGTGGACGGATTGAGACCGGCCAGCCAGGTCAGGAGGCGATAGGGAAAAAATCGCTCGGAGATGGGCTCGATGTCGTGAATGGCAAGGATGCGAATGATGGATGCCAGACGTAACAGGGTGCGGGAGGTGTCAAACATGGGGTGGGTTCAGTTCCCGGTAGGGGTCGCAGGACCGGAGCGCAACGCCAGCCGATGATTGAGGCGCGTCAGCCGCTTGTCCAGGCCATCCACCTCCTTGACAAGAGACGCCACGTCATCCTGGAAAGAGGTCAGATCCTTTTGGCGGGGGACATGGTGATCCTCCATCCACTGTTCCACAAGATTGCCCATGCTGTCACGCGCCTGGTTGCTTTTTTCCCGGGCCTGGCGGGCCAGACGACTCAGGGCTTGTGCGACGGGTGTCGTGACAAAGGCGGCCAGCTCTTTTTCCCAGTCGATGTCCACATTGTCGAGAATATTCTTGAAATGGAGGCCGGTATCGGTTTCACCGGACATTTTCAACGCGCGGGAGAAGAACAGGGAGTCGGGGTCGGCGGTGTTGAACAGCAGAGAGAGAAAGGCCTTGCTGCTGCCGACCATGGTCACATGAGGATCCTCATCGGCGTAGGTGTGAATGCTCACGCGTCCGTCAATAGCCACCTCCATGAAAAACTCCTGTTGCAGATCCTCGACATCGAAGCGAAAAATCTTTCCTTCCAGCTGGCGCAGACGTTCCTGAAGGTCAGGGTAGCGCAAAAAGAACAGATTGATGGTGATGCCCAAACCGATGGCCGTGGCCGACGCAGGGAGCAGCTGCAAGGGTTTCTGGAGCAGGGAAAACATGGCTTACACCTTGAAACCAAAATGGATCGCGGCAATGCCTGCCGCCAGGTTGAGATAGTCCACGCGAAACAGACCCTGGTGTTCCAGCATGGACTTGAAGGTCTTCTGGTCAGGGAAACGGCGGATGGACTCGGCCAGGTACTGGTAGGCCTCCCGATTGTTGGCCACCCGCTCTCCGAGTTCCGGCAACACCTTGAACGAATAGGCATCGTAGAGGGGTTGCAGGAGGGGGAGGACCAGGTGGGAAAACTCCAGGCAGAGCAGCTGTCCGCCGGGTCGCAGGACACGCACCATCTCGGCCAGGGCCACGTCGATACGGGTGACGTTGCGAATGCCGAAACCGATGGTGACGGCATGGAAGGTGTTGTCCGGGAAGGGAAGCTGTTCAGCATTGCCCTGGACCCAGTCGATACCGGCCACCAGACCGGCATCGGTCAAGCGTTGGCGTCCGGTGGCCAGCATGGCGGCGTTGATGTCGCACAGGGTCACGCGGCCACGATGCTGCATCTTTTCGATCATCAGACGTGCCAGATCGCCGGTGCCGCCGGCCAGATCCAGGGCATGCTGACCGGGCAGAAGACGCAACCGGCGGATGGCATGGCGTTTCCACAGACGGTGGATCCCCAGAGACATCAGGTCATTCATGAGGTCGTATTTGTCGGCAACCGCATGAAATACCTCTCCGACGTGGTGGACCTTGTCGGCAATCGGGATCTCCTGATACCCGAAGTGGGTGGTGGAGGGGTCATCGGTCATGGGGCAGACTCCTGCTGCGAACGTTTCTCATCGCCTGATAGTAAGGCACAAGTCACCAAATGAAAAGTGGAATGGGCAGGAAGGGATCATTCCCTTCCTGCCGGACCTCCATCCCGATCCTTCAGTGGTCAAAAAACGACGCATCTTATTGTTTTATAAAGACTGGCCCAGCTATTGCTGTCCTGGGATGGTGACAAGGCATGACCCGCGAGTCACGGCCGATGTGTGGAATTTCCATCTGTAATTAGTCGGTTGCATGTTCCTGAACGGGGTCTCTGGCCGGGGGTGGTCAATCCCTTGACGGCAAGGTGGCAGACACAATGACGCGGCGCTACGCACAATCGACAGACAGGCAGGCACCCGGCCATGTTCATGGGCGCGTGTGGTGGGGCATCCTCCTGATGGGTGCCTTCTTGGCGGGTTGCGGGCATGCGTCGGACATCCAGCACAGAGATGGGCGTTTTTTTCAGCCATCGCCGCCTCAGGCCACTCTGAAGACCTATCCAACCGTAGCAACCTATGTGGGCTCTTCTGTTGCCGCATCGTCAGATGGTCATGCGGATCACACCGATGACGACGGCTTGCGCCCGGGCGTCGAGGAGATGGACGAGAAAAGGAGTGGTGAACTCTACACTTTCGCTGTCAATAACATGCCGGTGCGTGACTTTGTCGCAGGCCTGGCCCGGGATGCCAAAATGAATGTGGATGTCTATCCCGGCATGGCGGCCCGCATCACCCTGAGCGTCGTCGATCAGACCCTGCCGCAAATCCTGAAAAGGGTGGCGCGGCAGGCGAAGGTGCATTGCGAAATTCGCGACAACGTCATCATCCTGGCCCCGGATCGCTCCCTCACGCGCATCTATCAGGTCGATTATGTCAATCCGGAGCAGGGGACGGAGAAGAGGGTCAAACGCAAGCGCAATGATCGTCCGGGATCGGCGTCTGACGTGTTGGCGGACGGGGCGGGTGGCAGTGCCAAAGGCCAGTTCTGGGAGGCCCTGACCCGCAGTGTCCAGTCCATCCTCAACCAGGATGGTGCGAGCGAGCGCAACCGTTTTGCCGAGGATGATTCCGGTCAGAGACCGGGTATCGTCTCCCTCAATCAGGATGCGGGGGTATTGACCATCCATGCCACGTCGGCACAGCATGCGCAGATCAAGGAGCTGATCGACCGTATCCAGGAGAATGCCCAGCGGCAGGTTCTCATCGAGTCGACCGTCGTCGAGGTGGAGCTGAATGATCGTTATCAGGACGGGGTGGATTGGGCCTATCTGGCCAGCACCCCGGCGGGGGTCATGAGTGGCATGGAGGGTCCAGGCAGGGGGGCTGGTGTTCCCTTTTTTCCTCTGCCGATGCGTGGCAATGGTGCTGGCGCCGGAGGCAACGGCTCGGTGACGGCTTTGGTCCAGGCCCTGAACCAATTTGGTGCGGTCAAGGTTCTCTCCAACCCGAAAATCATGGCCATGAACAACCAGACGGCCGTGCTCAAGGTGGTGGAGAACAAGATTTATTTCTCCCTGAGCGGGCAAGGGTCCGGTGCGGGCAAGGGGATGTATGACAGCCAGGTGCATACCGTTCCGGTGGGATTGGTCATGCGCGTGACGCCACAGATCGATGCCCAGGATGTGGTGAGCATGAAGGTACGTCCGACCATCTCCAGCATCAGCCGCTGGGTGAACGATCCCAATCCGGGTCTGGTGCGGGGCAACACCCTGACGGGTGTCGAGTCGCCCAATCCGGTTCCCGAAATCCGGGTGCGGGAGATGGAGTCCATGTTGCGGGTGCGCAATGGTCAGGTCGCCGTGTTGGGTGGCCTGATGCAGGAGAGAATGGACAAGAGCGCCGCAGAGTCGACCAAGGCGCAGGATATTCCCCTGATCGGCGGCTTTTTCACCAAGCAGAAGGAGGCGTCGCTCACCAAGACCGAGACGGTTATTTTCCTGCGGCCTGTCGTGGTTTCTTCCCGGCGGGGCAAGGGTGGCGGCGCTCCCTTTGCCGGGGAGGGGGTGGTGTTGGAGACTCCCACGGTGCAAAAGATCACACCGGCCATGCCACCGCCTCCGGGGCCCGGTGTGGAGCGGGCGCCGGAGGTGGGGCGTATCTCTCCCGCGCAGCGTCCGCAGAGTCTGCGCATGCCTGACTCTGCGTTGTCGCCTGCGCCTCCGCATGCGGGGGTCACCTATCTCGATTTCAGCAAACCCGGTACGAGCGGGGGTTCTTCGGCTGGGGGTGGGTTTACCATCACACGCGGCAAGGATTTGTTGCCGGACGTGCCGGGGGGGGCGCCTGCATCGGTGTCTTCTTTCGCTCCTCCGGCGGTATTGGCTCCGGAGGCAGCGCGACCGTCCGTGCCTGGTGCGAGTGGCAGCAGTGCGGTGCGGGGCAATTTTTATCTGGAGCTGGGGGCTTTTACTGACAAGGCCAATGCCAATGAGCTGCATCAGCGGGTGAGCAAGAGTGGTCTGCCTGCTTTTCAGGAGAGCGCCGATGTCAATGGCAAGAGTTTCCAGCGGGTGCGTTCCGGGCCTTATCCTACTCTGGCCGAGGCAGAACAGGCGCAGGCGCGGGTTGCCAGCGAGACTGGGATTCAGGCCAAAGTAGCGTCGTATTGATAAAATTATTAAAAGTGGTTGGGGGATCCAAGGGGGAGGCTCCGCCTGCCCCCTTGGCGGGGTTCGGGGCGGAGCCCCGGTGGGGTTTGGGGCGAAGCCCCAATAAAATCTTTCATGTCATTCTTTTTTTGATCACAAAAAACGACGTGTCCCAAAGTAGGCGCAGTTTCAATGCGATTGCCCTGATTCAGGATGGTTGTCTATTTGTGGGCGCGTCAAAAAGTGGTACAAATGCGGAGTGTGTGCATAGTGTTTTGACCATGAGGGGTGGGATACCTGTGCAGGGTTCCTGCCTGGTTGATCAGGAAGGCAAGCCGTGATTCGCCATTTAATGATGGGTAATTTTAAGTCACTGGTGAATTTTTCTCTCCCTTTGGCCAGGTTTACCTGTCTGGTAGGCCTCAACGGGGCGGGCAAGACCACTTTGCTTCAGGCGATTGATTTTTTGGCGCAGGTGATGGGTGGTAATGTCGAGGGGTGGTTGAAGGAGAGAGAGTGGTCTGTGAATGACATAAATTTCAATATCCCTTTCCCTTTTGCCAAGAAACAACTCATATTTTTTCATATCTCATTGGAATTGGATGGAAGAAATATATGTTGGGAAGGAAAATTCAACATTCGAAAATTACGTTGCACTTCAGAAAGAGTAATTCTTTCTGATCATAAGATAGACGCTATGGAGGTAGAGAACGGGAGATATAAAATAGCCGGAGAACCAAGAAAGATGATTTCATTTGAATATTATGGATCTATTCTTTCGCAGTTGAAAGAAACAAATTTTGGTGAACACCAGCAGATCCTTGTTGAACTCAAAAGATTCTTCAATGATGTAAAATCTCTTGAACTTTTATCTCCAAACTTGATGCGGAAGCGAGCCAAAAAGGCCGAAGATATTGGTATTGGTGGTGAGAGGCTTTCTGCATTTCTCTCACAGTTATCTTCAGATGAGCGCGAAAAACTGTCGGTAGATCTAAAAAAATTTTCTCCAAATTTTCATCGTTTCTCGACTCGTGCATTGCTTGGGGGATGGAAGCAGTTGTTCATTAATGAAACAGTCGATTTTTCTGGTGGGTTAAAAATTCCTTTGGAGACCGAAGCCCGTCACATCAACGACGGTCTCCTGCGCCAGTTGGCCATTCTTGCCCAGACCACGACCGATCACCGTGTATTGCTCTTTGACGAGATAGAAAACGGCATGAATCAGGAGCTGGTGGACAAACTGGTCGATCATCTGGTGAACGCCAGACAACAGATCATTGTCACCACCCACAGCCCACAGATTCTTAATTTCATTCCGGACGATGTGGCCCGGGAGGGGGTGATCTTGTTGTATCGCACACCTCAAGGTTTCACCAGGGCCAGACGCTATTTTGATCTGCCGGGACCGGCGGAAAAGCTCCTGTTTCTTGGGCCTGGAGAGGTTTATGCCGATACGCCTTTGCATGACGTGGTGCAGAGTGCTTTGGACAAAGATCGCGAGGAAGATACCTCGAATAAAGGGATCATTTCAAGATGAAACCGCTGTTTCTATTGTGCGGTGAGGGAGCATCGGACATGGGTGTATGTGAACCACACATGTCCGATTGTAAGGGAAAGAATTTTCGTCCTGGACCGATGGCCGCCCTGGTGGATTGCGTTGCCACCTCTTTGGGCCTTGAGCCTTCTCCACTGGGTTCCGAATCAGTACGCTTGGTTTATAAAAATCAATTGGCTGAGCTGGCTAAGAACGCAAGGCCCCGTAAAGAGTTTGCTGTTACGACAACGACAAAGAAGAATCCAATTTACCCCGCTGCCAAAAGGGACAACAAACACTTTGAGCGCCAGGCAAGGGCTTTGGGTATGGAAGCCCAATCCTGGAGCACGCAGGGGTCACATGAGTGCTGCCTGTGACGCCAACTCTCTGAGTTTGTCTCTGAAATAGATAAAACTCGGCGATTTGTTCTCGTCCATGTTCAAATGCGGCGTAATATTGTCGGCCCATTTGGTCTTTTCTGCACCGATGCTTTGCCATCCCTGGGCCTTTAAGCGGTCGGCGCCACCTGGGTAGATGGCGTCGGCCAGTTTTTCCCATGTGCCGCAAACTGCGTCATTCACATACCCATTCAAGACGGTCTCTTTGGCCTGTGGGTAAGCGGTTTTGATGGCAGAAAGATCCCCAAGAAACCAGGCCTCTCCCTCTTCAATGGCGATACAAAAGTGCGCCTTTGGTAGCGGGTGGCAGGCGTTCAGGATTGCGTACAATTCACGACGAAACTCTTTCAGACACTTGTCATCCAGATCGCAGACGACAATAACGACCGCCGAATAATCGGAAGGATAACTGGAAAATTTGTTGCCATAGCCACGCAAAAGCCTTGGCAATCGATCCAACAAAATACGTTTATTCGGATCCGTTGTCCCCCGAAGGTCTTTCGGAATGCGTCCCACTCCTTTGTATGAATGAACCTTGCAGGTATGGCCTTCGCCAACGATCTTTGGAACCATGAGATCCAATGCCTTTTTTCCCGATTGGTCCTCGACCAGGATTTCAAAGTGCATGGTGGCTACCGTGCATCCAGATAGTCGCTGTACCACAAGCCACCCAATGGCAATCCCTGTTCCACCATCTCTTTGACCAGAGGAATCTCGCTGGCGCGTGTTATGGTCGAGAAACCATCTGCGCCTTTTTCGAGTACCCAGACTTCATCGGGATTGAGGGCATCCACGAGGTAGGGCTGATGCGTAGTCATAAAAACTTGCGAGCCCCCCTTTTGTCCGGTGGCATGCTCCCTGAATTCACGGGCCAGGGTCTCCAGGAGTTTATGGTAGAGACCGTTTTCGGGTTCTTCGATGCAGATAAACGGAGGGGGAGAGGGATCTTCGAGAAGCAGAAGGTAGGCGAACACCTTCAATGTGCCGTCAGACATTTGCTGTGCATAAAAGGGATCTTTGAATCCTTGATCATTAAAGCGCAGCAGAACCCTGCCATCCGGCGTTTTTTCGGTGTCGATCTTGTCGATGCCGGGAATGCGTTTGGCGATGCGATTGAGAATCTTTTGGAAGCGTTCCCTGTGTTCCCGCTCCATGAATTGCACGACGTTCCCCAGATTGTCTCCGTGGAGGTTTAAATGTTTTTGTGGGCCGGCCAAGGGGAGGCCTCTGGCGGCGTCCGGGGTGAAGTAGCTTAAATACCAACCTTCGATAAATCTGCGAAATGAGGAAATTTTCGGGTGTTGTGTCAAGGCTCCTAACGTAGCGATAGCAAGTTTTCTAGTATCTGACAGTTTAAACAAATCCATATTATGGTTGGGATTTCCCTGGATCTGCTCAGATACCTCGTCTTTTTCCCAAACGTGGCCTTCACCCTGATGGACGGAGAGGAAATAAATCGGCGACTGAGGATGGTCATTTCTTTGTATGAGCTGCTCTTTCAGCACATGGGGCCGACCATGCTCGTCTGTGTCAATTATCAGTTCAAAGGTAATGGCCCCGGCATCGTCACCCTCGTTGTAGCACAGGATAAATTCGATGGGACCACGTTCTCCCTGGGAGCGAATTTTTTCAAATCCCCCCCGTCCCCGTGCATCGCACGCCTCTTCGACGCCAACCTTGAGACAATCCGCCAGGAAACCAAAGGCGTCGAACAAGGTACTCTTGCCGACACCGTTCTTCCCAATGACGACGCTCATAGGGCGCAATGGGACAACCTCTAAAAGGTTCCACGGTTTTCCCAAGGTGATGTCGCGCAGGGAGCGAAAGTTTTTTATTTGGAGGCCTTCAATGACGGCCATTTTGTGCCCTCCTTGCCCGTTCATTGCACGGCCACCCTCAGGATTGACACAGGAGGGCCATGTCCCGAAGCGCAAAAGCCAAGGGTGGCGACCCTGACGGATCAAGCCACCCCTGTTCAGCAATCCATGGTGGAAGCCTTCACCCCGGTGAGGGCGGCACGGCGATGGGCTTCAACTTGTCGATGGCATCCTGGGTGATGAGGGTGATGCCGGTATCGGTGCGGAAGAAGCGCCGGGTGTCCTGATCGGGATCCTCGCCGACGACGAGGCCGTCGGGGACGCGACAATCCTGGGCGATGATCACCTTGCGCAGGCGGCAGTGGCGACCGATGTCGGTGCCGGGCAGGATGACCGAATCCTCGACGATGCCGTAGGAGTTGACGCGGACATTGCTGAAGAGCAGGGAACGACGCACCGTCGAGCCGGAGATGACACATCCGGCGGAGACCAGGCTGTCGAGGGCCTGACCGCGCCGCTCTCCGTCATCGAAGACAAACTTGGCGGCGGGACGCTGCACCTGATAGGTCCAGATGGGCCAGTTGCTGTCGTAGAGGTTGAGATCCGGGGTGACGGTGGTGAGGTCCATGTTGGCCTCCCAGTAGGCATCCAGGGTGCCGACATCGCGCCAGTAAGGCTCTTTTTCCGACTCGCGGACGCAGCTGTGGCTGAAACGATGCGCCAGCACCCGGCTGCCCTTGCTGACCATGCTGGGGATGATGTCCTTGCCAAAGTCATGGTTCGAACCCGGTTTTTTGGCATCCAGGCGCAGCTCTTCGATCAGGGCGGGGGCGGAAAAGATATAGATGCCCATGCTGGCGAGAGCGAACCCCGGCATGTCGGGGATGGGGGCGGGGTTGGCGGGCTTTTCGACGAAGGTGACCATGTAGTCGTCGTCGTCCACACCCATGACGCCGAAGGCCTTGGCCTGTTCCAGGGGAACCTCCACACAGGCGACGGTGACAGCGGCCCCTTTCTGGAGGTGATCCAGGAGCATTTTGCTGTAATCCTGTTTGTAAATGTGATCGCCACCCAGAATCAGGATGTAGTCCGGGGCGTTGGACTCGATCAGGTCGAGGTTTTGGTAGACGGCATCGGCGGTGCCCATGTACCAGGATTCGCTGTCGGCCTGCTGCTGGGCTGGCCAGACCTGGATGAATTCGTTGAATTCGGCGCGCAAAAATCCCCATCCCATCTGGACATGTTGAATCAGGGTGTGCGCCCGGTATTGAGTCATCACCCCGACGCGCCGCAGACCCGAATTGACACAATTGGAAAGAGGAAAATCGATCAGACGAAATTTGCCGGCGAAGGGCACGGCGGGTTTGGCTTCGGCGTTGGTGAGATCCTTGAGTCGGGTTCCCCGACCGCCGGCCAGGATCAAGGCCAGGGTTTTTCTCAGGGCCGTGGGCAGAGTCGTTTCAATTTCCTTGCGCTTTCCCATTGAAATCCTCGTCTTTCATGGAGTGGGTTCGGATGCTCTGAAAGGTGTTTATGGTTGTCAATCATCGCCAGAGAGTGAAGGCCCGGCGATGATAACACACCGACGGTGCTGACGGTAAGACCAACGTGCGACTTTTTTTCCCGGACGGCCCCTGGGGAGTCTTCTGGTGCGATCGGTTGTGGTTTTTCCGTGTGGCCGGGGGAGTGAATGCACAAGGAGCCTTGAAATCGGGCAACAATTCGGGAATCCTGTCAAGTCAGGGTGCGAACGGGTGTGCTGGCAGGATCCGAAACGACGGTTCGTGTCTCTTTCGGAGGGGTTGGCGGCGATGATTTTTTGCCGTGAAAGCCGCGTGGCGGCTTTCACGATCGGAGGGTGGAGGGAGGCCTCCCCCATTCATGAATGGTTGGCTCCCCCATCAGGATTATGCAAAGCCAGACAATGAGTCAGATCGAGGTTCAGATGGAGGCCATCGTCTCCGGACGCTGCGGCGACCCTTTTGCTGTTTTGGGTTTGCATCGGCTCCAGGAGGGTGCGTGGTGGCTCAGCACGTTTCAGCCGGGTGCCTTGACGGTCACCGTGTTTGATTGGCGGACACGGAAGGTGTGTGGTTCCCTGGTGCAGCGGCACGAGGCCGGTTTTTTTTCCGGGCAGGTGGAGACCGACGAGCGTTTTCCCTATCGGTTGCGTGTCCAGTATGCGCATGAGACCGTCGATCTCGACGATCCTTACCGTTACCAGAACTTTCTCGGTGAGATGGACGCCCATTTGATCGGCGAGGGGTCGCACCTGGCGTTGTATGATGTTTTGGGGGCGCATCCGCGTGTGGTGGAAGGGGTTTCCGGGGTGCTGTTTGCGGTGTGGGCACCAGGGGCACAGCGGGTGAGCGTGGTGGGATCCTTCAATCAGTGGGATGGTCGTCGTCACCCCATGCGTCGGCGTGTCGAGTGTGGTGTCTGGGAGCTGTTCGTTCCCGGCCTCGTTGCCGGCGAGTTTTACAAGTATGAACTCATCGGTGGCGATGGCAGTCTGCTGCCCTTGAAGACGGATCCCCTGGCCTTCTCCATGGAACAATTGCCGGGGACGGCCTCGATTGTCTGTCCCGAGGATCGTTATGTGTGGCACGACGATGCCTGGATGGCCCAGCGTGCCGCTCGCCAGGGTGCCATTTCCATCTATGAGGTCCATCTGGGTTCCTGGAAACGCAAACCCGAAGAGGGGTTCCGTTACCTGACCTATCGCGAATTCGCCGCCGATTTGATTCCCTACGTGAAAAAGATGGGGTTTACCCACATCGAGCTGTTGCCGATCAGCGAGCACCCCTTCGATGGTTCGTGGGGGTACCAGCCGATCGGGCTGTACGCTCCCACCAGCCGCTTTGGCACACCGGATGATTTTCGTTACCTGATCGACCGCTGCCATCAGGAGGGGATCGGCGTCCTGATGGATTGGGTGCCGGGCCACTTTCCCACCGATCCGAACGGGCTTGGCAACTTTGATGGTACCTGTCTGTATGAACATGTGGATCCCCGTCAGGGGTGGCACCAGGATTGGAACACCCTGATCTACAATTATGGTCGGCGGGAGGTACCCAACTTTTTGATTGCCAACGCCCTGTATTGGGTCAACCGCTTTCATGTCGATGGCCTGCGGGTGGATGCCGTGGCCTCCATGCTCTATCTGGATTACAGCCGCCGCCCGGGAGAATGGATCCCCAATAAACAGGGTGGCAATGAGAATCTGGAGGCGATCGATTTTTTGCGTCGCCTCAACGTTCTGGTTTATGAAAAGGGGCAGGGTGCCATCACCATCGCCGAGGAGTCGACCGCCTACCCGATGGTCTCCCATCCGGTCTACCAGGGGGGGCTGGGCTTTGGTTACAAGTGGAACATGGGGTGGATGCACGATACCCTGCTGTACATGTCCAAGGATCCGCTCTACCGTCGTTACCACCATGAGCGTTTGACCTTCGGACTGCTCTACGCCTTCAGCGAAAATTTCATTCTGTCGTTGTCGCACGATGAGGTGGTCCACGGCAAAGGGTCGCTGCTGGGCAAGATGGCCGGGGATAAATGGCAAAAATGTGCCAATCTGCGAGCCTACTTCGCTTTCATGTGGTGCTATCCCGGGAAGAAGCACCTGTTCATGGGCGGCGAGTTTGCCCAGGAGCGGGAGTGGAACCATGACGTCAGCCTGGACTGGCATCTGCTGGCCGATCCATTCCATGCCGGGGTGCAGAAACTTGTGCGCGATCTCAACGACCTCTACAGATCGAGCCTTCCCCTGTATCTTCGCGATGGCGAACCGGGTGGCTTTGAGTGGATCGATTGTCATGATATAGACCAGAGCGTCATCTCGTTTTTGCGCCGGGGGGAGAAACCGGGAGATGTGATCGTGACGGTGTGCAACTTTACGCCCGTGGTACGGGAACGCTACCGGATTGGTGTCCCCGTCGAAGGGTGGTACCGCGAGCTGGTCAACACCGACGCCGCCGATTATGGTGGCAGCGGTGTTGGCAACGATGGTTGGGTTCAGGCGACGCCCGATCCCTGGCATGGTCGAGGCTGGTCGGTGGCGCTGCGTCTGCCACCCCTGGGGGCCTTGATCCTGCGACCCGAACCGCGTACCGACATGCAGCCATGAAGTGGACTGTGACCATCAACTTCCTGGGGACGGTTCCATGCCGTTCCCTCTGGGGGGAGAGACAAACGTGAGCCAATGGAAGTTACGAGTCTGGCCAGGCCAGCCATTCCCGCTGGGAGCGACCTGGGACGGCAAGGGGGTCAATTTTTCCCTCTTTTCCGAAAATGCCGAAAAAGTGGAACTGTGTCTGTTTGACTCCAGCGGCATGCGGGAGACAGACCGGATCCTTTTGACCGAATATACCGATCAGGCCTGGCACTGTTATCTGCCGGATGTGCGCCCTGGCCAGCTTTACGGGTACCGGGTTTATGGACCCTACGCACCGGAGAGCGGTCACCGTTTCAACCATCACAAACTGCTGCTCGATCCCTACGCCCGCTCCATGCAGGGGACGACCCGTTGGAACGAGGCCCTGTTCGGTTTTCGTCACGGCGACCCTGCGGAGGATCTCTCCTTCGATGTACGGGACAGTGCCCCGTTCGTGCCCAAATGCCGGGTGATCGACGGTGCTTTTTCCTGGGGCGAGAGCTGTCGTCCGCGCACCCACTGGCTGGATACGGTGATCTACGAGCTGCATGTGCGGGGGATGACCAAACGCCACATGGAGGTTCCCGAGCGGATGCGCGGAACCTTCTCCGGCATGACCATACCCGCCGTGGTGCGTCATCTCAGAAATCTGGGGGTGACGGCGGTCGAGCTGTTGCCGGTGCAGGCCTTTTTCGACGAGTGGCACTTGGTCAAGAAAAAGCTGACCAACTATTGGGGCTACAGTCCCATTGGCTATTTTGCGCCCCATCCGCGTTTTGCGACGCCTGGTCTGGAGGTGGAGGAGTTCAAGACCATGGTGCGGGTTCTGCACGATGCCGGCATCGAGGTGATTCTGGATGTGGTCTACAATCACACCGCCGAAGGCAACCAGATGGGGCCTACCCTCAGCTTTCGCGGCATCGACAACGCCACCTACTATCGGTTGGAACCGACCAGGAAGCGCTATTTCCAGAACTATAGCGGTTGCGGCAACACCCTGAATCTGCACCATCCCCGGGTGTTGCAGATGACGATGGATTCGCTGCGCTACTGGGTCGAGGAGATGCGGGTCGACGGTTTCCGCTTCGATCTGGCCCCCACCCTGGCCCGGCGGGGGGATGGTCGCTTCGATGGCGATGCCGGATTTTTCAAGGCCGCCAGCCAGGATCCGGTTCTCTCCAGGGTCAAGTTGATCGCCGAGTCGTGGGATCTTGGCCAGGATGGCTACCAGGTTGGCCGTTTTCCCCCGGGGTGGGCCGAGTGGAACGATCGCTATCGCGATGGTGTGCGCCGCTTCTGGAAGGGGGATGGCGGCATGGTGGGCGATCTGGCCTCCCGTCTGACCGGATCGAGCGACTCCTTCAAGCACGGCGGACGACGCCCCTGGGCCAGCCTCAATTTCATCACCGCGCACGATGGATTTACCCTGCGGGATCTGGTCTCGTGCAATCAGAAGAGCAATTTTGACAATCTCGAAGAGAACCAGGACGGTACCAACAATAACTACAGTTGGAACCATGGCGAGGAGGGACCGAGCAACGATCCGGCCATCCGCCAGTTGCGTCTGCGCCAGATGCGCAATTTTCTGGCGACCCTGTTCTTTTCGCAGGGCGTCCCCATGATGGTCGCCGGCGACGAGTTTGGTCGCTCCCAGAAATGCAACAACAATGCTTATTGCCAGGATAACGAAATCAGTTGGATCGACTGGGGGGGCATCTCCCCGGAGGATCGCGAGCTGGAGGCGTTTGTGCGCAAGGTGATTGCCCTGCGCCAGCGGCACCGGGTTTTCAGGCGAAACCGTTATTTGACCGGCAGCACCATTCCCGGTACGGAGGTGCGCGATGTCGTCTGGTTGCGTCCCGATGGCCAGGAGATGACCCGTCCCGACTGGGAGAACCATGCCAACAAGACCCTGGGCATGCTCGTGAGCGGTGTGGCCGGCGATTGTGACCGCTCCCCGTGCGGCGAAGTCCAATCGGATGATACCTGTCTGGTCATCGTCAACGCCGATGGCGCCGACGTCACCTGGACCCTGCCCGCCATTCCTGCCGGTGAAGAGTGGCTGCTACAGATCGATACCAGTCAGGGCGACGGATCAGGCGGTGACCAACGCCATGTTGCCCGGAGCGACTATCTCCTCAATGCGCGCACCCTGGTTCTCCTGGAGCGGGTGCCGTGCCAGGGGGAGGCAACCGCTGCCCAGCCTCTCTCCATTGTCTCTTCCCATGGGGGAGATGACCTGGAACAGCTCAACAAACTGGCCGAAGAGGCCGGTCTGGAACCAGGCTATTGGACGGTGTTCGGCGAGTGGCGGGCCACTCCTTTCCAGACGATGCGCTCGTTTTTGCGTGCCATGGGTTTGCCTGCGGAGAATCGGGAGCAGATTGTCGCCAGTCGTCGTCAGCTTGCCGAAGAGCCCTGGCGCCGGGGTTTGGAACCCGTCGTGGTGGTGCATGGGGTGGGCAAGCCTGTGAGCGTTACCCTGGTGGTGCGGGCCGATCACGCCGACCAGGCGCTGGAGTGGGTCATCATCGAGGAGACGGGTACGCAGCATGTCGGTCGTTGCACCCCGCGCGATTTGCCCGTGGTGGCCGAGCGGATGCTCGAAGGTCACGGCTTGCAGCAGCGTCGTTTGACGTTGCCCGCGACGCCCGCTCTGCCTCTGGGTTATCACCGGCTGGAGATGCAGGGTGCCGCCCTGGTGGGGGGGATGGCGAAAATGGCCGTCATCATCGTGCCGCAGCGCTGCTATCTGCCGGAGTCGTTGCAGGGTGACGCCCGGCGCCGGACCTGGGGTTTCAGCCCGCAGTTGTTTGCCTTGCGCTCGCAGCGCAACTGGGGCATCGGCGACTTCACCGATCTGCGCAACCTGGTGGAGGTGACGGCGCGCAAAGGGGGAGGCATCATCGGCCTCAACCCCCTGCATGCCCTTTTTCCGCACCATCCGGATCGCTACAGCCCCTATTCGCCGAACAGTCGCTCTTTCCTCAACCCCATCTACATCGATCCGGAGGCCGTTCCGGAGATGGAGCAGGCCCCCGCCGTGCGCAAGCTGCTGGAGAAGGCCGCCACCAAGGCCGAGATCAATCGTTTGCGCAAGACCGACATGGTGGATTATGTCGGGGTGGCGAAAATCAAGTGGCAGGTGCTTAGGGATTTGTATGCCGTTTTCCGGAAACACCACCTGGACGACGGCAAGGATGGTGTGAGCGAACGGGGCAGGGCCTTTCGGCATTTTCAGGCGGAGCGGGGGGATGCCTTGCGCCATCTGGCTCTGTTCAACGTTCTGGACGACCATTTTGCCAGGGGGGAGAAGGGTGTCCATACCTGGACGCAGTGGCCGATCCCCTATCGGCGTCCCGACTCGCCGGAGGTGATGCGGTTTGCGCTGGAAAAGCGCGAGCTGGTCGAGTACTACCAATATCTCTACTGGCTGGCCGATGCGCAGTTGGCTGCGGCCAATGCCCAGGCCGGGACGCGCGGCATGGCCGTGGGATTGTATGCCGACATCGCCCTGGGGGTCGAGGTCAACGGGGCCGAGTTCTGGGCCAATCAGGACAAGTTTTTGGGGTCGGCGCGCATCGGCGCACCGCCGGATGAGTTCAATCCCAAGGGACAGGATTGGGGTTTGCCGCCCTACAATCCGCGCATGGCCAGGATCGAGGGTTACCAGACCTTCGCCACCACCCTGCGGGCGACCATGCAGCGGGCCGGTGCGGTGCGGCTCGATCACGTCATGAGCCTGACGCGGCTCTTCTGGGTTCCCGAAGGGGGGACCGCTGCCGATGGCGGCTATGTCCGTTATCCCTTCGAGGATCTTCTGGGCATCGTCAATCTGGAGAGCCAGCGCAACCAGTGTCTGGTGATCGGCGAGGCCCTGGGGACGGTCCCGGATGGCTTCCGGGAGCGTCTTGGCGAGGCGGGCATTCTGGCCTATCGGCTCTTCTACTTCGAGCGCGATGGTCAGGGTGGTTTTCTCGATCCGGCGGCCTACAACGATCTCTCCCTGGTGGCGGTCACCACGCACGATCTGCCCACCTTTGCCGGATTCTGGGAGGGGGTTGATCTCGAGGAGAAACAGCGCCTGGAAATCTTTCCCACCCAGGCCCTGGCGGATCGGGTGCGCGCCGAACGCGCCGTCGATCGCCAACGCCTGCTGGAGGCCCTGACCAAACGCAAGCTGGAGAGGCCGACAGCGCCTGCCGAAGGGGTTTTGCCCCCCTGGTCGCCGGAGCTGACCCGGGCGGTCTATCAGTTCATGGCCAAGACCCCGGGCAAGCTGCTCATGGTGCAGATGGAGGATCTGATCGGTCAGCGGCACCAGGTGAACATGCCCGGCACGGTCACCGAACACCCCAACTGGCAGCGCAAGCTCTCGGTCGATCTGGAGAGCCTGGTCGATGACCCGCACTTCCTGGCCATGGTGGCCATGCTGGCCAAGGAGAGGCCGGTTTGACTGGATAAAAGCTTGGCGACAACAGGGTCCAGGGGGCTGGCGACCGGACAGGTCCAGGACAGAGTCCTGGTGGGGTTTGGGGCGAAGCCCTGACAAAGGCTTTCATGTCCAGGCCTTTTTTGAGGGGGTACCGAATAGTTACGATCGGTCATCCTTGATCTGTCCTGCATGGCGAAAGGGAGAGAGCATGATTGTCACTCGCCTCAGGGGGCTTTTTGCCGGTTTCGTTCGCACGCGGGGTATTGGTCGGCACTTCCGGCGTATTGTCATGCTCGACACCCTCGCTGCGGCCATGGTCAGCCGCGAGGTGCCGTCGATCCTCAGCCAGTCCCTGGTCGCTGCCGCCAGAAGCGATCCGAACGCCCTGCTCAGGCAGCTTCACAGCCATCCGGATGGTTTGAGTGCCGCCAGGGCCGAGTTGATCCGCGAACAGGTCGGCCCCAACCAGATCGAACAGGAGAAGCCTCTTCCCTGGTGGTTGCACCTCTGGCATTGTTACAAGACCCCCTTCGACCTGTTGCTGACCCTGTTGGCCATCATCTCCTACGTTACCGAGGATATGAAGGCGACCATCGTCATTGGTTCCATGGTGGTTCTTTCCGTTGCCATTCGCTTTTGGCAGGAGCGCAAATCCAATATCGCTGCGGACAAGTTGAAGGCCATGGTGAGCAACACCGCCACCGTCATGCGCCGCGATTTGAGCGAGGATGCCGCCGAGGAGGCCCGGCGTTATTTTGACATCAAGCTGCATACCAAGCCTGCACGTCGGGGGGAGGTGCCCATTGCGCAGCTTGTGCCCGGCGATGTGGTGCTTCTTTCTGCCGGGGACATGATTCCGGGCGATTGTCGCGTTCTTTTGGCCAAGGATCTGTTCGTCAGTCAGGCGGCCATGACCGGCGAATCCCTGCCGGTGGAAAAATTTGCCGTCCAGCGCGACGACAAAGCGACCAACCCTCTGGAATTGGACAATATTGTCTTCATGGGCACCAACGTGGTTTCCGGTTCGGCCACCACGGTTGTGGTGAACACCGGCAGACGCACCTATTTTGGCGCCTTGGCCCAGCGTGCCACCGCCTCCGACCGGGCGCCGACCCAGTTCCAGTCCGGGGTCAACAAGGTGGCCTGGCTGCTCATCCGCTTCATGTTTGTCATGTCGCCGCTGGTTCTGTTCATCAACGGTTTCACCAAGGGCGACTGGACGGAGGCCTTTCTGTTCGCCATGTCCATCGCGGTCGGTCTGACACCGGAAATGCTGCCCATGATCGTCACCTCCACCCTGGCCAAGGGGGCGGTCATTCTGTCTCGCCAGAAGGTCATCGTCAAGCGGCTGGATGCCATCCAGAATTTTGGTGCCATGGACGTGTTGTGTACCGACAAGACCGGCACCCTGACCCAGGACAAAATTTTTCTTGCCCGCCACACCGATGTCTGGGGTGAAGAGTCCGACGATGTGTTGGAAGCCGCCTATCTCAACAGTTACTACCAGACCGGCCTCAAGAACCTGCTCGATGTGGCCGTGCTGGAGCATACGGAGGTGCAAAGGGAGATCAACCCGGCGGCCAACTTTCGCAAGGTGGATGAGATTCCCTTTGATTTCCAGCGTCGTCGCATGTCTGTTGTGGTGGCCGAGCATGGAGAGCACCATTTGCTGATTTGCAAGGGTGCCGTCGAGGAGATCCTGGCGATCTGCCACCGTGTCCGTCACGGGGAGATCGACGAACCCCTGACGCCAGAGCTGCTTGCGCGTGTTCGGGTGGTCACTGCCGATCTCAATGAGGATGGTCTGCGGGTCGTTGCGGTGGCTTCAAAGGAGCTGCCGCCTGCCCAGGAGTCCTATGGCGTGGCCGACGAGGCCGATCTGACCCTGATTGGCTACGTCGCTTTTCTGGATCCACCGAAGGAGTCCACCGAACCTGCTCTGCAAGCCCTGACTGCCCATGGGGTGAGGGTGAAGGTGTTGACCGGGGACAACGGTCGGGTGACAGCCAAGATTTGTCGCGAGGTGGGGTTGGTGGCAGAGCGCGTCCTGCTGGGTTCCGATCTGGAGGGCATGGACGATGTCAGACTGGCCGAGGCGGTGGAGACGCATGATATTTTTGCCAAGCTGACACCAACCCACAAGGAGCGCATCGTGCGTCTGCTCAAGGCCAATGGTCATGTGGTGGGTTTCATGGGCGATGGCATCAATGACGCGGCGGCTCTGCGCACGGCGGACATTGGCATCTCGGTGGATACGGCCGTCGATATCGCCAAGGAGGCTGCCGACATCATTCTGCTGGAAAAGAGTCTGATGGTGCTGGAAAGGGGGGTGATCGAGGGCCGCAAGACTTTTGCCAACATGCTCAAATACATCAAGATGACCGCCAGCTCCAATTTTGGCAACGTCTTTTCGGTGCTGGTCGCCGGTGCTTTCATTCCTTTTTTGCCGATGCTGCCCATGCACCTTCTGGTGCAAAACCTGCTCTATGACTTCTCCCAGGTGGCGATCCCCTTCGACAATGTGGATGAGGAGCTGGTCAAGGATCCGCAGCGCTGGAATCCTGCCGACATCGGCCGCTTCATGCTGTTTTTCGGGCCGGTCAGTTCCGTCTTTGACATCACGACCTTTCTGGTCATGTGGTTTGTTTTTTCTGCCAATACCCTGGAACAGCAGACCCTGTTCCAGTCCGGCTGGTTCATCGAGGGTCTGATGACCCAGACCCTGGTTGTCCACATGATACGGACCCGCAAGATTCCCTTCATTCAGAGCCGACCCGGAACCCCCCTGGTGGTGGCCACCAGCCTGATCATGGCCATGGGTATTTTCATTCCGATGGGGCCGGTTGCCCACTATTTCAAGCTTCAGGCGTTGCCGTGGGGCTATTTTCCGCTTCTGGTCATGATCCTGCTTGGTTATATGGTTCTGACCCAGGTGATGAAGCGTTACTACGCGCGGCGTTTCGGTTGGCAATGAGCTGAACCGCGTCTATTTTGGAACGTGTCGTTTCTTTGTGGTCGAGAAAAGCTGAACCGCGTCTATTTTGGAACGTGTCGTTTCTTTGTGGTCGAGAAAAATGTTGGTATGAAAGACTTTATTGGGGCTTCGCCCCAAACCCCATTGGGGCTTCGCCCCAAAC
>JADGCJ010000048.1 GCA_015229045.1 Magnetococcales bacterium | reverse complement strand
ACCCGCCAGGGAGCCAGCCCCCTGGACCCCGTTTTGACAGCTCCCCGAATCACTATTCATGGTCCTCGAAAATCTCAAATGCGATTGCCCTGACCACAGGCTTGAATGTCGCCAGGAGATGACCGGCGTGGAGGTGGAAGAATCATTCATCGGCAATCTGTTTGGTCCAGCGAGCCGGCTGGCCAAAGAGATTCCGGGTTACGAGGTGCGCGCCGTGCAACAACGCATGGCGCAACGGGTGGTCGACGCCGTCCAGGAGAGCAAGATTCTCCTGGTGGAGGCCGGCACCGGCACCGGCAAGACCCTGGCCTATCTCCTCCCCCTGTTGACCCTGGGCGAGCCGGTGGTGGTCTCGACCGCCACCAAAGCCTTGCAGGATCAGATCGTCGCCAAGGATCTTCCCCTGTTGCGCCGGGTGGTGGAGCGTCCTTTCCGGGCGGCTGTTCTCAAGGGTCGCGGCAACTATCTCTGTTGGCACCGTTTTCGTCAGGCCGAACAAGATCCAACCCTGTCGATGTCGCGTACGCAGGAGTGGCAACGCATGGTCACCTGGGTCCATGCCACACGAACCGGGGACCGGGACGAACTGACCGATCTGCCGGAACACCTCCCGTTCTGGCACGGCATCACCTCCACCACCGACAACTGTCTGGGACAACAGTGCCCCGAATATGACCTGTGTTTCCTGATGCGCGCCCGGGAACGGGCACGACAAGCACAGTTGCTGGTGGTCAATCACCACCTCTTTTGCGCCGATCTGGCGGTGCGCGACGGCGGTTTTGGAGAGATTCTCCCCGATTATGACCGGGTGGTATTCGACGAGGCCCACCAGTTGCCGGACATCGTCACCCGTTTTTTTGGCTGGGAGATCAGCAATTACCAACTGCGGGAGCTGGTCCGCGATGGCAGGAGCGAAGTGGCCGACGTAGGCGCCGACGATCCGGAGTTGCTCCTGGCCTTGCAGGAGCTGGAAGAGGTCGCCAACCTTCTGCGTGGCACATTCCCCACCGAGGATTGCCGGGCCGGTCTGACGCACGATACCATGGCACAAGGGATTGAACGCTCCCTGCTCACGGTGGAACAGGCTCTGCACCATCTGGCTGCGGTCCTGGAACCGCATCGGCCACGCAGTGCCGGTCTGGCCGCCTGCACCCGGCGGGTCACCGAACTCCTTGAAGTCGCCGGACGCATCCGTACCCTCGATGACCCGTCGCGGGTCTACTGGTTCGAGACCCGGGGGCGGGGCATCTTCATCCAGGCCTCTCCCCTGGAGGTGGGGCCACTCCTGACGGAGATTCTCCATCCCCTGCTCAAGGTGGCCATCTTCACCTCCGCCACGCTGGCCACCGATACCGGCGACGACCCGTTCCGTTATCTGCGCAACCAGTTGGGACTCGATCCGGAGCAGATTCTGGCCGAACGACTGCCGCCCGCCTTTGATTATATCCACCAGGCCTGCCTTTATCTCCCGCTCGATCTGCCGGATCCGGATGCACCCCACTTTCCGGAAGAGGCCACCCAAGAGATCAAGTCCCTGCTGGAGGCCTCGTCCGGTCGCGCCTTGTGTCTCTTTACCAGTCGTCGCATGCTGGAACAGATCTACGAGGGGTTGCAGGGGCGCATTCCGTACACCCTGCTCGTCCAGGGAGCGGCGCCCAAACAGGCCCTGTTGGATCTTTTCCAGGCCGAACCCTCGTCGGTGCTGCTGGGCATGGCGAGTTTCTGGGAGGGTGTCGATGTCCCCGGCGAGGCCCTCTCCATGGTCATCATCGACCGGCTCCCCTTTGCCTCGCCAGCCGATCCCCTGCTGGCCGCGCGCAACCGGCATCTGGCCAGTCAGGGGGGAAATCCCTTCGCCGACATCTCCCTGCCCCGGGCGATCCTCTCCCTGAAGCAAGGATTGGGTCGCCTGTTGCGCCGCGCCGATGACCGGGGCGTCATGGTGGTCCTCGACATGCGCCTGACCCGCCGCAGCTATGGCCGACGCTTTCTGGAAAATCTTCCGCCGATGCCGGTCATTCGCCAAATCGATGCCGTGCGGGAGTTTTTCTCATGAAAATTCTGTCCATCGATACCGCCAACCGCGAAGGACACGCCGCCCTGCTGGACGGAGAGTCTGCCGTCGATCAACGCCACTTTCAGGGTCCGGAAGGGCACATGCTCCATCTGCCCGAAGCGGTGACCGCGATGCTCGCCGCTGCCGCCTGGACTCCGGCCTCCCTGGAGCTGATCGCGGTGACCATCGGTCCCGGGGCCTTTACCGGCCTGCGCATCGGTCTGGGATTCGCCAAGGGGTTGGCCATGGCCCGCCATCTGCCGCTGATCGGCATCTCCACCCTGGAGCTGATGGCCGCCACCGCCAGGCTTGCCGCGACCCCTCCCCTCTCCTCTGCCCGGTCGCTGCCGTCGGAGACACTCACCCCTCCTCTGCCTACGAGCCTGGCCGTCACTCAACAACCCCTCCTGGTCACGATGGACGCCCGCCGTGGCGATCTCTTCGCGGCCCTGTTCCAACCCGATGGCCTGCTCTTGTGGTCGCCCCAACGCTGGCAACCCGAAACCCTGGACGCCCGGGTGGCCAAGCTCCCCGGGGGGGTACTCAGGGTGGATGACGGCCTCTGTGATCCCGTCACTCTGGGTCGTCTGGGCCTTCGCCATCTCCGCGAAAGAGGGTCTGACAATCCTTTGACCCTGGAACCCCTCTATCTGCGCCGTGCCGACGCCGAAAAGGCACTGTCGCCCCCTTCCGACCCCGCATGATGCGCTCCCGTGCCATGCTGTCATCCGACCTGGATGCCGTCGCCGCCCTCGAAGCCAGGCTGACGCCGCAACCCTGGAGTACATCCATGCTGGCCGATGAACTGCGCCAGGGATCGTTCTGCCGGGTTCTCGTCACCGATGCAGAAAAGCAGGTCGGTTATGCTCTCCTGCGCCCCCTGCTCGATGAGTGGCACCTCATGGCCATCGGCATCGATCAGGCCTGGCAGGGCTGCGGCTGGGGAGGTTTTCTCCTGCACGAGGCCATCCGGCATGCCGTGGAACACCAGGGACGGGTGTTGTTGCTGGAGGTACGTCTCTCCAATCTGCCTGCCCAACGCCTTTACGCATCCCTGGGGTTTCGTCTCCTGCATCGACGTCGCCACTACTATCGTACCCCCCTCCCCGAAGATGCCCTGGTCATGGAACTCCCTCTCGACTCCAAAACCGGCATCCATCCCTACCCACCTCCTGACCATGCACCCCTGATTGTAAAATAACCGACTTTTTTGTAAAATAGTCGCCCTTTTTCGCCCGGCATGGATGATTTACCTCCCTGTTGCGGGCTGGATCTGCCATGATGGAGGGGTTGTTTTCCGGGCTGGAAAAGGGGTGGGGAGTCTGTTATAAACTCAGTCTTGAGACACTAAACCATTTTTGGGATACCTCCGCAGCCGGGGGGGGCCGTCATCCGGAACAAAAGTGGCTGGTATTCCTTGAACAAAAGGGAGAAAAGACCATGTTGGTTCGTGAAGTCATGGTGAAGTCAGTACGCACAGTCAAGGCTGCGGATTCGGTCCGTTCGGTTGCAGCCATCATTTGTACGAACAAGATCAGCGGTCTGCCCGTTGTGGACGACCAGAACAAGCTCATCGGCCTGATCTCGGAAAAAGATATCCTCAATACCCTGCTGCCGAGCTACCATGACTTTCTGGAAGACCCCATCGGCGCCAGGGACTTTGTCGGCATGGAAAAGAGCTACTCCGCCGTTTTGCAAAAAGAGGTCACCAGCCTCATGACCAAAAAGCTCTTCACCATCTCCCCCGAGGATCCGGTCATGAAGGCCGCCTCACAGATGGCCCTGCACAATTTCCGCCGCATGCCGGTGGTGGAAAAGGATGGCACCCTGGCCGGTATCGTCAGCCTGGGCGACATTCACAAGGCCATCTTCAAGCGGGAACTGGGTATTTGACCTCTTTGTGATCCTGTAACCAGGGGCGTGGCATGGGCCTGGAAATTGAACGTAAATTTCTGGTCAGG
The DNA here is from genome assembly GCA_015229045.1 of Magnetococcales bacterium. Next base: position 18,958 of record JADGCJ010000048.1, on the reverse strand, counting down.
GGGGATGCCTGGCGATCCCTGGGCGCGGGAACCCCCTACCGGCAGGGGTTTCTTTCTGCGGATCGGGAACGGGTGGTACGGGTGCGCATCGCCGGGGATGCCGCCACCCTGACCATCAAGGGACCGACCAGAAATCTGGCCAGAGCGGAATTTGAGTATCCCATCCCCGTGGAAGATGCCCGGTTCCTGCTGGACTACCTGTGCCTGCACCCCCTGATCGAAAAAATCCGCTATCGGATTCCTGCGGGAGACCTGGTCTGGGAAGTAGATGAGTTTACCGGGGAGAACCAAGGCCTGCTCCTGGCAGAGGTGGAGCTGACGACCGCTGATCAGCTCGTGGCCCTGCCTCCGTGGGTGGGGGAGGAGGTGTCGCACGATCCGCGTTATTTTAATTCCAATTTGATCGTCCATCCCTATTGCCGCTGGCAATCGGCGGGGGGCGCGGCAGGGGGGAGTTGAGGATATGGCCGTCTATGCCATCGGCGATCTCCACGGGTGCATCGCAGAGTTGGAAGCACTCCTGAAACGGGTCCGCTTCGACTGGCAACGGGATCGTCTCTGGTTCGTAGGCGATTTGATCAACCGTGGGCCCGACTCCCTGGGGGTTTTGCAACTGATACGGGGGTTGGGCCAACAGGCCACGGTTGTCATGGGCAACCATGAGTTTCGTGCCATCCTGGGTCTGTGTCGCGGAGGATCGCCCTATTTTCGCGAACACATGTCCTACCTGGTCAAGGCCCCGGATGCCGATCAGATTCTCGATTGGTTGATCCAGCTGCCACTGTTCCATTGGGATGCGGAGCTGGGGTTTGCCATGGTGCATGCGGGACTCTCGCCGCGCTGGAGCCTGGAGTCGAGCGCCCGCCGCGCCGAAGAGGTGAGTACCATCCTGACCGACACCCTGGCCCGGGTCAATTTTTTCCACCACAACGAAGATCGCTCCTTCCCCACCCTCGAAACCGAGGGGATGCACCCCCTGGATCGCTACTGGCTGGAGTTGACCGTCTTTACACGTCTGCGGCGCTGTACCGCCGAAGGGCGTTTTCTCTGGCCCGGCACCGAAATGGGCCGCAACGACAACCCCTTTCTCCCCCCCGCCACCGACTCCCCCTTCCAGGCCTGGCACGATGTTCGCCCGTGGCAACCCCACGAAAAGGTGATCTACGGTCACTGGGCCTCGGCCGGTCTGACCCTACGCAAACACTCCTTTGGCCTCGATTCGGGGTGCGTCTATGGGCGCGGACTCACCGCCATGCGCCTGGACGACCCCCAACACCCGATCATCCAGGTACCCAGCAAAGCCTATGTGGCGCCGGATTGAGGAGGGGGGGGGCCAGGACGAAATAACCCGATGGCAATCTTCCTTATGAGAGGTGGCATCATGGAAATCCGCTACCCTGCCCTGCTCGAACCCCAACAACCTGAAGGTTTTCTTGTCACATTTCCAGACCTGGATGATGCTTTCACCGAGGGCAAGACAGAGGAGGAAGCGCTCTTCAACGCCGCCGAAGTGCTGACAGCCATGCTGGAGTGGCGGCTGGACCACGGCAAACCCGTTCCAGAGCCTTCCAAGGGCATACCGGGAGCGCATGAGGTCGCCCCGGACGCCAGGATGCAGGCAGCCATTCTGATGCGACTCGCCCGGGGAGAGCGCCCCGTGGCCGATTTTCTTATTCAAAATTTATAAAATTTTTCATAGTCTTGTGATCGTTTTCCATGCTAAACAGGGCACCCGGGTGGTACCTTCATTTCATAGAAAAGGATGCGCCGGGATCAAGGCACAGTCGAATCTGATACCCCCCCATGCCAACTTTCTCATTGATTGTAACATTCCCATCCATTCCGACGGATATTTTTTTACCCGGATTTAACACCTCTAAAGATTTCGTTTTGTCCTTGATAGCTAGTTCTTCCTGCCCCACCTTACCATAAGCATAACCTCTATCCGCATATAAGGAGCAATCATTCGGATTTATATTTATTGCATTACTGAAATCAGCAATAGACTTCGGGTAGTCCTTTAAAAAAAGATATATTTGACCTCTATATTTCAGAGTTTCAAAGTCATACGACTTCATCTTATCTGCCTCATTCAAGTCTTGAAGCGCTAATTTATAATCTTCATCAGCTTTCTTACTATCTGATACTGGTCTGTTTTTCCCCTGTTTTTTGTAAGAAATTGCACGGTTTCTATGGATGTGAGCAGCCGGATTAAACCTGATTGCCTGACTATAACTCTCAATTGCTTCAGATAGTCTCTCCAAGTTTTTCAAGGCCACGCCCTGCACGTTGTATAATTCGGAATATTCCCGATTGTCGTACCTCTGAATAGTTACAGCAGCTTTAATAACTTCCAGCGCTTCTTCGTATTTTTTTAATCCTGTAAGGATATATGCGTGCAACGCATAAAATCCGCCTCGTTTCGGGTTTAATTTAATTGCAACACCGACATCATCAAGTGCTTCAGAGTATTTTTTCGCATTATTGTAAACAGATGCTCTTCTGAAATAGAGTTCCGCTTTAGAATCTTCTTTTTTAGTGCTGTCTGCGTTTTCCCTGTCAATGCATTCAGTTAGCAAGTATATCATTTTATCAGTTGTACCACTCATGAGATCGCTGTGACAAAGCGATGTGTTCTCAGCCCACCCGAAATCAACTGACTTTTCTGCCAGTATGCAACCAACCAAAATCAAACACGAAACCTTGCCTGCCTGACGAAGAGTTTTTAACGATGACGAGGTATGGATTTTCACAGAGAACCTCCTGTAGAGCACATTGTGCAACAGCAGCCTTGACACTACCGTTGCTGGTATTTTTAATTGCGTACAAATAAGTCAAGAAAAGACTCTATGGGCACTCCCTCTGTGGCCATACAGAGCGAAGGCGTTGGGTCAAGAATTCGCGATCCTGCATGAAAGTGTCGACGACGTTCCAGTCTTGCTCCCTAGCTGTCGAAATGAAACCGCAGATGACAGCAAAGAAGCTATCATACCAAGAAAAATAACGGATTTAGCCCAAAACCGTCCTAAAACCGAAAAGATGTTTTGCATAGACTACCCTATTTTGTATTCTCTTTTATAGTATCAACGCAGATCGACAACTGTCAATAAATTTATTTATTGCAATACCATGATGGAGAATCAATTTTATACATATATATCCCATTACGATGCAAGAAATAGCTATCATTACCTACAAACAACCCATCTCTCATGTAAGAATACCTTTTAAGATACGAATTATTTGGGATGCGTAGTGTCCCAATTCACCCCATCCCTCATGGCCCACTTTATGCTTCCCCAACCCACGGGGAGTGCAGCCAGGGACAAAAGGCCCGCCGCCATGGGGATGGATGGCCGATCCGGCCCCTCCTTCGGTGCGGGGAACACTCCGTTGGGGAAAAAAATGCCCGAGGGCAGCAGGGAAAAAATTGCCCGACGCGGACAAGGTGAGGTGAAACAAAACGATGAAGACCGAATGGGACTATTCCAATCTGGCGCAGGCCTACTTGAAACGCCCGGATTACGCTGCCTCGGCCATGGATGAACTGGTGGCCAGGGCGGGGTGTCGAGCCGGGGCGGAGGTGTGCGATGTGGGTGCAGGAGTGGCGCATCTGACCTTGCAACTGGCCAGCCGGGGGTTGCTCGTCCAGGCCGTGGAACCCAACGACGCCATGCGCACCCTGGGGCGCCAACAAACCGCCCATCTGCCCCAGGTGCAGTGGTCCGAAGGGAGCGGCGAACAGACCGGGCAACCCTCCGCTCGCTTCGAGCTGGTCACCTTCGGTTCCTCCTTCAATGTGACCGATCGCCCGGCGGCCCTGCGCGAGAGCCATCGCATCCTGAAAAAAGGGGGGTGGTTCGCGGCGCTGTGGAACCATCGGGATCTCGACGATCCGTTCCAGATGGCCATCGAACAGATCATCCGCCGCTCCATCCCCGACTATGACTACGGTACCCGCCGCCAGGATCAGACCGACGTCATCCAGGCCTCGGGTCTGTTCGGCGAGGTGGTGACCATCGAAGGCAGCGTGGTGCATGCGCAAACCCCCGAAGATCTCGTCGAAGCCTGGCGCTCCCATGCCACGTTGCAACGCCAGGCCGGTGACCATTTGCCAACCATCATCCAGGCCATCGAGAAGCTGGTCCGGGACAGCGGCAAAACATCCATTCCCATTCCCTATACGACACGCATCTGGATGGCCCAAAGCATCTGAGGCAAGCGGAGAGACCCCCATGGCCATGCTGCAATTTGGCACCAAAGCAGAGACGCTGGCGCTGCTGGAACCCCTCGTCAAACACGCCCGCATCCTGCCGCAGATCCGCTTGACGGCCCGGCAGTGGCGCCAGTCTCCGGGTAAAATATTGAAGCGCATCTTTGCAACGACCTGGTCGCAGGGAGCGCTGATCGTGCGCAGCTCTGCCCGGAGCGAGGATACCGATACCACCTCCATGGCCGGCCATTTCACTTCGGTGGGCAACGTCGTCAGCCGCGATGGCCTGAGCCGGGCCATCGAACAGGTGCTGGCCTCCTTCCCGGATAACACCCTGGACGATCAAATTTTCATCCAGCCCTTTTTGTCCCAGGTACGCCTGAGCGGTGTGGCCTTCACCCGCGACCCGAACAACGGCAGCCACTATCATGTCATCAACTATGATGCCCATTCAGGCAGCACCGACAGTGTCACCTCCGGGGCCGGGCGCCATTTGCAAACCCTCTACTTTGCCCGCCATGCGCCCATAACACCCACCCAACCCTGGGGCGATCTGCTCCGTCTGTTGCAGGAGCTGGAGAGCCTCTTTGCCCGCGATGCCCTGGATGTGGAGTTCGCCGTGGCGGGCGATGGCACGTTATACCTGTTCCAGGTGCGGCCCCTGCACCGGGCGGGGGGATTTTTGGCCGATGCGCAGGCCCACCAGCAGGTTTTGCAACACATTCACCGGAAAATCACCACCCACACGCAGCCCCACCCCTATCTCTATGGACGACGCTCGATTTTTGGCATCATGCCGGACTGGAATCCTGCCGAAATCATCGGTATTCGGCCCCGTCTCCTCGCCTTGTCCCTGTACAAGGAGCTGGTGACCGATCACATCTGGGCCTATCAGCGGGACAACTATGGCTACAGAAATTTGCGCAGCTTTCCCCTGCTGATCGATTTTGCCGGCCTGCCCTACATCGATGTCCGGGTCAGCTTCAACTCCTTCGTCCCGGCAGATATTCCCGACGATCTCGCCGAACGCCTGGTCAACCACTACATCGACCGCCTGGAGGAGAATCCCCATCAACACGACAAGGTGGAGTTCGACGTCATCTACTCCTGCTACACCTTCGATCTGCCAGAACGACTCCTGGTCCTGCACGATGACGGTTTCTCCCAACAGGAGATCGAAACCCTGGAACAGAGCCTCAGAAGGTTGACCAACCGGATTATCGGCGAGGAGGCCGGGCTTTGGAAGGGGGACATCAAGCGCGTCCAGGAGCTGGAAGAGCGCCGCCGCCGGATCATCGACAGCGACCAGGATCTCCTCAGCAAGATTTACTGGATCCTCGAAGATTGCAAACGCTATGGCACCCTCCCCTTTGCCGGCCTAGCGCGAGCCGGATTCATCGCCGTGCAAATGTTGAAATCGATGGTGCAGGTGGGGGTTTTGTCGGCCAGGGATTATGGGGCGTTCATGAGTTCCCTGCAAACCGTCAGCTCGCACATGGGAGAGGATTTCCACACCTTGGGCCGGGAGGAGTTTCTGAGTCGTTATGGCCATTTGCGGCCTGGAACCTACAACATTCTTTCACCCCGCTATGATGAAAACCCGGAGCTGTACTTCGACTGGTCCGCCCGGACAACTGCTGCCGCACAAACCAAGAAAGAGGCCCGGGAGAGCCGGGAACCCTTCTCCCTGACCTTGGGCAAGATGGAAAACATTCTCACCCTGTTGAAGAAACATGGTATCGACCACGACGTCCTCAGCCTGTTCAAGTTTATCCAGGGGGCCATCGAGGGACGGGAACAGGCCAAGTTCATTTTCACCAAAAGTCTGAGTGCGGCGTTGCAGTTGTTCGAAGTGTACGCCGAAAAATTTGGTTTCACCCGCGATGATCTCTCCTATGCCGACATTGGTGTCATCCATCAGCTTTATTCGGGGAGCGAAGATCCGTCGACAGTGCTGGCCCAGGCCATTGCCGAGGGACGGCGGCGTTACGCCATGACCCAGAGCGTCTCCCTGCCACCTTTGATCGTCCATCCGGAGGATGTCTACCAGTTTCAGATCCCTGTCGACCATCCCAATTACATCACCCTGGAAAATGTCGTCGGCGAAGTGGTGCACGAAGACACTGCCCATGAAAAATTGAAGGGCAACGTGGTGATGATTTCCAATGCCGACCCCGGCTATGACTGGCTCTTTTCACACGGCATCGGCGGTTTCATCACCGAGTTTGGCGGGGTCAACTCGCATATGGCCATTCGAGCGGGGGAGCTGGGCATCCCGGCTGTAATCGGGGCGGGGGAGATTTTGTTCCGCGAGTGGTCGCAGGCCAAGGTTCTCGCCATGGATTGCGCCAATCGGCAGGTACGGGTGATGGTGTAGGTCAAAATCAAACCGAAGAGGGTGCGTAATACCGTTTCCAAACACTAATGGCCTGATGTTATGACGGGCCACCAGGGAAAGCGAGTGAGTCGTTGGGCCGTATGGTGGCAGGTGCAAGCCATAGACTCGTTCTGGCCAAACGACTTTTCCGCTCGTATGGCTGGGCGCATTGTCCATGAGCAGAAGAATCTCTGTCTGCGGGAACGCGGTACTGAAATTCTGAAGAAAAAGCTCAAAACACTTGCCATTCACGAATGGCAAAAACAGAGAAAATGACTCTCCCAAATTTACCGAAACGGTATTACATGTTGCTGGGTGTCACGATTTTTTGTCTGATCATGGTACCTGATGAAACGCACACACATCGAACCAACACCCCCTCAAGGCAGAATAACCCGGCTGTCGGAGATGTTTTTGATCTCCTCCTCCAGGGCAGGACGGACGCGGGAAAACTCTGTCAGGATGGTCTGATAGTACCAGGCGAATTCGGGCAGATTGTTCCCCTGGCGCACGACCTCCAACTCGCGACAAAAACGCGACAGCTCCACGGCTCCCACGGACAGGCTTTGTGACTTCAAGGTGTGGGCCGCCCGGTAGACTGCCTCTGCATCGCCGTTTTTGAAGCCCTCGCCCATATCGTCCAAATATTTGGGCACCCCTTCCAAATATTTCTCCAAAACCAGGGCAAAGCGTCCCGGCGCCCCGGCCAGGACGTCGCGCAGAGTTTTGAGGGTTCCCATGTCCAGGCCGCCGGTCTTTTTTCGCGTTGTGCCTGGAGCAGTGCCGACAGTCGGGCCGGGGGTGGAGGCGAGGTGTTCGGAAGAGTCCCCTACATTGACCAGGGAGGGCATGGCCGTCGGCGCGGCGATCATCGGGAGCCACTTGCTCAAGACCCCGGCCAGATCGTTCCAACGCACAGGTTTGGCCAGATAATCATCCATGCCGGCATCCAGGCAGCGCTCCCGGTCGCCGGTCAGGGCGTGGGCGGTCATGGCCACGATGGGTACCCGCCGCTCGGTCACCGATCTGCGAATGCGCCGGGTGGCCTCGATGCCATCCATTTCCGGCATCTGGACATCCATCAGCACCAGGTCGAAGGGGGTGTCGAAGACCTGTTCGACCGCCTCCCGGCCATTGTTGGCGACCTGGGCCTCCAGACCCATGCGTTCGAGCATGCCCAGAGCCACCTCGCGATTGACGAACACATCCTCGACGAGCAAGACCCGCCCCTTGAATTGCGGCATGTTACCTCCCGGCGGGGGCGGGGAGAGATCCTTCCTCTGGTCGGCAATGACCATGGAGATGGCATCGAGCAGCCGCGACTGACCAACCGGCTTGGCCAGACTCAACTGGATACCCGCCTCCTGGAGTGACCACTCATCGGGTTGTTCCCCCGAGGTCAACATCAACATGGGCGGGGATTGCACACCGCAGGTGCTACGAATGCGCCGCGCCAACCCCAGACCATCCAGCCCGGGCATGTGCATGTCGAGGATGATCAAACTGTAAGATTCGCCGGAGTTGCGATTTTTCTGGATCAGATCCAGGGCGCGTTCCGCCCCGGCGGCGCTTTCAAACTGGGTTCCCCAGGAGGCGAGGTATTCACCGAGAATGATGCGGTTGGTTTCATTGTCGTCGACAACCAGAGTGCGCAGCTCTTTCACGGTCTGGAGATTGCCGGCCTCGGTTCCCTCGCGAATCTCGAAAGGCATGGAGAACCAGAACGTCGATCCGCGCCCCAACTGGCTGCTCATGCCAATGCGACCGTTCATGGCCTCGACAAGCTGTTTGCAGATGACCAGACCCAGCCCGGAACCGCCATATTCGCGGGTGGTGGAGCTGTCGGCCTGGGTGAAGGGATTGAACAGACGCCCCTGGGTCTCCTGATCGATACCAATGCCGGAATCCAACACCTGAAAGCGTACCTGGACCAGATCCCGCCCACGCCACTCCGACTCCACCCGGATGGAGACCTCCCCCTTGTTGGTAAACTTGATGGCATTGCCGATCAGGTTGATCAATACCTGACGCAGACGCATGGGATCGCCCACCACTCGGCGGGGGAGATTCGGGTCGACGAAACAGTTGAACTCCAACCCCTTGCGATGCGCCCGGCCCGAAAGAATCCGGGTGACGGTATCGACCGCCTCGGCCAGGGAGTAGGGGACGCGCTCCAGATCGAGCTTGCCGGCCTCGATCTTGGAAAAATCGAGCAGGTCGTTGATAATGTTCAACTGCATGTCAGCCGAGCTGGCCGCCACGTCCAGATAGTGGCGCTGTTGGGCCGTCAATTCGGTCTTGCCCAACAGTTCGAGCATGCCGATGACGCCGTTCATCGGGGTACGAATTTCATGGCTCATGTTGGCCAGGAAGGTGGACTTGGTCCGGCTGGCGCGTTCTGCGGCATCCTTGGCGCGGCGCAGGGCCTCTTCCACCTCTTTTTCCTGGGTGATGTCATCCAGGATCCAGATGGCCTTGTTGCGCAGGCTGTCGTCTTCGACGGAGTTGCCCACCAGGCGGCACCAGAAACGTCGTCCATCCTTGCGCTGCATGAGACGTTCGGCGCGAAAGGTGCGACCCTTGGACAAGGCGCGCAACGCTGCCCGTGCCAGTTCACGAAATTCAATCCGGGACGAGAACAACATCTCGGCGGTCTTGTCGCGCAGTTCCGGTTCGCTCCAGCCGATCAGCTCTTCCATGCGGGTGTTGATGCGGATGAAGCGGCCCTCTTGCAGATAGGCGATGCCCACAGCCGTATTGGCCAGGATGACATCCTGTTCGGCGGCGATGCGTTGCAGGGCCATTTCAAAGCGTTTGCGCTGGATCATGCTGGCCAGGGTCTGGCCCACCGAGGTCAGGAAGGACTCCTCTTCCGGTAATCGCCGATGCCCCTCCTGGATGGAGATGCAGATCACACCGAGAATCTTGGTCTCGCCAATGATGGGGACACAGTAGTGACCGTGGGGTTTCTTCCCTGCAACCTGAATATCATGGCGTTCGTCTGACGAGCTGGACGAAAAAACAATCTCCCGCAACTGAACCGCCTGTCCGCAGAGGCAATGCCCGGTCACCACGCGCAGACAGGTGTGGGGTATGACGGGATCGACCCCGCGCTGCACCTCCATCACCAGCTCCCCGGTACGATCATCCATCAACAGCACCGCCCCCTGGATCATGGCCGTCAATGTCGGGGCCGAGAGCAGAATCTCCAGGGCCTGATCGAGTTGGCGTTTCAGGGGCAGGGCATCGACGGCGGTTTTCAGCAGGGCATTGATGACCTTTTGTGACTCCTGGCTGCGCAGAACCTGCTCTTCGGCCAGTTTGCGTTTGGTAATGTCTGATGACGTGGCGACAAAATGGGTGATCTCCTGCGAGAGTCCAAAGATGGGGGCCATGGTGACCCCGGCCCAGAAGGGGGTTCCATCCTGGCGGCGATAGGAGATTTCGCCGCGCCAGACAAGACCCTGGCGGACCGTTTCCCACATGTGGGTCGGTATATCCGGCGCCTGTTCCCGGCTTTGCAGGAGATCGGCGTGTTGCCCCAGCAGGTCGTGGATGTCATGGCCGGTGACGGCCTGAAATTTTTTGTTGACGTATTCGATGGTGCCCTCTGGATCGGTCATCATGATCATGCTGGGGCTCTCTTCGACCACCCGGGCGAGTTTTTGGATCTCCTCTTCGGCGGCCTTGGCGTGAGTCATGTCGCGGAGGATGCCGGTAAAATAGACCCGTCCTCCGACCCGCATGCTGTTGATGGCCACATAGAGTGGAAAGATGAGGCCATTTTTGTGTTGGCCCTGCAATTCGCGGCCCTGTCCCACCACCCTGGATTCACCTGTTTCCAGGTAGCGTTGGAGGTAGCCGTCATGTTCATCCCGGTAGGGTTGCGGCATCAGCATGCGTATGTTGTGTCCTATGACTTCATCGAGTTCATAGCCAAAGATACGCTGTGCCCCGGGATTGAAGGATTGAATGATGCCTGTCCGGTCGATCGTGATGATGCCATCCACGGTCGATTCGAGGATCTGGCGCAGGCGGGTCTCTTTTTCCTGAAGAACGCGCTTTTCCTGATTGCCGATGATCAGCCGGGCCAGGCGATGGCGCAGAATATCCGGATTGACCGGCTTGTAGACGAACTCTTCCGCCCCGACCTGGTAGACATTGCGCAGGATCTCTCCTTCGCAGGGGTAGGCGGCCATGAACACCACCGGCACATTGCGTTCGCCCTGGAGGTGCTTGATGCGGGCGCAGGCATCGAAGGCGCACATGCCCGGCATGTCCGCGTCCATGAGAACCAGATCGGGCGATGTCTCCTGGAACAGCTCGACCGCCTGCTCGCCGGAGTGCGCTTTGCGGATTTGATACCCTTCCGGCAGCAGAATCTCCATCAGGCGATGACTCGTCTCCTGGTCGTCATCCACCAGCAGGATCAATGGCTTTTCTCGGGTGGTGTCGATCATGGTTTCCTGCATATGCACTCGATTCGATGTTGGGTAAAGCAATCACTCCAATATGATAACATTAATGATGATATCTTGAGGTATTAAGGTGTCGTCCAACGTAGCCGATAATAATTTTCCCAGGTCTCATCGGATAGTAATGGATACGCCATAGATCACCGAGCTTGACATGGTGACTGAAGACACGACTTGTGCCATCAGGGCAGGTGAAAGTCCTCTCCTGTCCGTACTCTTTCAATGTCTTCGGTGTTTCCGTCGAGGACACGCACCCTAACCCGGCTTGGTCAAAATTGCCGCATTGCCATTGCTGACAATACTCTTCCAAACAGCGCAGGCCACGCAGGAACCGAAGAAGGGTCCCTTTAGGCAGGCCATACATTTGCTTTTTGACAACGGTGCAAAATTCGAGAGAGGGGAAAAGAGAATTTCTTTCTTGCCACAGATCATCAGCCGTTATAACGGACTGGCGTAAAGCCTCTTCAATCCACTTTGTATGGTCATGGTCAACATGGGAAGGAACGCTGGCGTGATGGACCTCCTTCGGGTACTTCAAAAGCGAACCATCTTCTTGTAACTCCTGAATGTCCAGGGTTACAAAAGGAGATTCCCATTCAGGACTCGAAGGCAGGCTGACCGCCAAACCGCCGGTCAGGAAGGCTACACCCAGACCTTCGGCAATTTCACCTTCAAACAATATGTCAAATCCTGTTGCTTTTTCCTGTGTATTTTCCAACCCATCGAGATAAGGCGCTCGTGTAGCGATACTTAAAAAATAGTGTCGCAGTTCCCTGGGGACGTTCTTGTCCTGACTCCAGTTGTACCAGGAATATTTATCGGCCAGTGGTTTGTTTCTAAAACTTTCTGAGGTCCGCAACTGACGACTGACACCCTTCTGAGAAGCAGCACGTATGGTATCAAGCAGCATTTTTACATGTTTCCGAGCCTCATCCAGGTTAGGTGCAAGGTGACGCTGACTCAATTCGTTAAAAACCATCTCCATGGAGAGATCACTCTGGCAACAGGCAATTAAAAAAGGGCTTCGAGGCTTTTTTCCCACTCATCAAAAAACCCCTCGGGCCAAGGAGTGATACGCCCATTTTTGTCGATGATTGGCGACACAAAATCACTGTATATCCGACCATCTTCCGCTTCTTTCTTGGAGAAGTAGTGTATCGACACATCTCCGGGTGCGCATTTCCCCTGCCTTACGGCGACTCTGACGCCGTTGATGATATGATCGCTGTGGGTCTCAAGAATAATTTGTATGCCTGCCCTGGCAGCACGGGCGACCAGTTCTGCCATCCGGACTTGTCCTTGTGGGTGGAGGTGTGCTTCCGGGTTTTCCAGAATGAGCATGTCACCCGGTTGTGCCGCCAGAATGGCAACAATGATCGGCAGTGTGTAAGTGATACCGAAACCGACATTTGTAGGCAGGTAATTCCTGCTGCGCCCCAAAGAGGTGGCAAAGGAGTATTCAAGAACAACCGCGTTCACGTTAGTATGTGGAGCGATGTGAATATCGATTCCAGGGCTGATTTCACCAAGCCATGCAGCTGCCTGGTGAATGAGTTGACCAGAACGTGCTTTTTCATGATTCAATGAGGAATTGATCTCAGTTTTGCCAAAGACATCCAAAAAATGTGCTGTAAATTCGCCGCGCGACCCTAAACGTTGAAGCTGACGGACGTGAAACTCGGACATTGCATAGGCCATTTGTGGCGCAAGACGTTCTGTTTGGAGATATTGAAAACGGTGCGTAAATAGATTTTCTGAGAAAGTGTCGGCTGTTTTTGTTATTGATTTTGTCGATATATTGCCAGAATCGTTTGCCACATTAGAAATCAACTTTAATATATCAATATCGTTCTTGTCTGTAATGCAAATACCGAATTCGCTTGCTTCCGAATTGTCAAATAATATAGGCTTTGCATTTGGAAAACCAACCAAGTCTCCGTGAATGCTCAACGTTTCGCTGCCGGACATTTGGTTGGTCATGTTCAGGTAATATGTTTGCCTCAAGAGAAGCAATCCTTGGATAATCGACGACTTTCCCGTGCCATTCAAGCCGGTGAGGAGCGTAAGGCCGGCTAACGGAATCGAAACAGATTCAAAACACTTAAAGTTGGTCAACCTGATCGACTGAATCACTTATTAATCCTGTTTGGAAATCCATTGAGAATCGGTTTGGTCTGAAGCGCTTGTGAATGTTATCTCTGACAGGTTCAGGTGTTCCCTTTTCAATCAGGAAGAGCGTGATCTCGGTCTCTTCGATGCGTCTCTGATAGTGCCGTGGCAGGTCAGTAAAGCCTTTTCTTTCCAAATCCTTGAGAAAGTCCAACCCTTGCAGGAGCAATCCCTTGCCAGGATCTTGGGGAAGGATGAAATCGCGCACGGCGAGGAGCCTTTGCAACCCATCAACGACGACCCAACCCTCCTCATTGGCCACATCCATACAAAACGATGGCAGGGGTATGCGAATCAGCATGGATTCGATCAATCGGCTCTGCGCATCGCGACTCCATGTTCCCAAACGCTGGTACGCATCCAGGCCGATCCTGCCCTCGCGCATGCGTTTGATGAGGGATGCCAGAGTGACTTGTTTGGTCTCGATTTTAACCTGACGCGGATCGAGAGATGGAGGGGAGTCGGAACTATCCATGCTCCTCCCCCTTGGCCGCAGAAGCACCCTGCTCCCCCTCCTTGGGCCGGAAGGTGGAGCGCAGATTGAGTTCACGCAATTGCTCGGGGGCCACGGCAGAAGGGGCCTGGGTGAGGGGGCAGGCGGCTTTTTGCGTTTTCGGGAAGGCGATCACCTCGCGGATGGAGTCGAGACCGAGCATCAGGGTGACCAGGCGATCCAACCCCAGGGCGAGACCACCATGCGGCGGGGCACCATAGTCCAGCGCCTTGAGGAGAAAACCAAACTTGGCTTCGGCCTCGGCCTGATCGATGTGCAAAAGTTCCAGCATGCGCAGCTGCACCGCCGGATTGTGGATACGAATCGATCCGCCCCCCACCTCGGTGCCATTGAGGACGAGATCATAGGCCTGGGCACGCATGGCCATCAGGGTTGGATCGGCCACCCCGCCGGTGAGTTGCTCGCTGGTTGCCTGCTGAAAGGCGGACAGCTCGTCCGGATGCGGTGCCGTGAACGGATGATGCACAGCGGTGTAACGCCGTGCCTCCTTGTCCCAATCCAGGAGGGGAAAATCGGTCACCCAGACAAAGGCGAAACGCCGCTCTTCGAGCAGCCCCAGATCATGCGCCACCTTGACGCGCAGGCGCCCCAACGCCTCGTTGACCACCCCCGAACGATCCGCCCCGAAGAAGATCAAATCACCCGGCTGCGCTCCGGAGGCCGCCTGAATGGCCGCCTTCTCGCTCTCGGAGAAAAATTTGACGATGGGCGACTGCCAGCCATCCTCCTGCCAGGGAGCATTGACCTTGATCCAGGCGAGTCCCTTGGCTCCATAGACAGCGACAAAAGCACCGTAATCGTCAATCTGCTTGCGGGTGAGGCGTCCGCCGCCGGGGACGCGCAATATTTTGATCACCCCGTTCAAACCCCGGGCGCCAGGCAGGTTGGCCGTCTCGGCGAACACCTTGAAGGAGGTTTTCCGCATGGCCTCGGTGATATCGGCCAGCTCCATGGGAATGCGCATGTCCGGGGCATCCAGGCCATACTTTTCCAGGGCCTCGCTGTAGGTGATGCGGGCAATGGGCAGCTCCAGATCGATACCCAGCGACTCCTTGAGAATGCGGGCGATCATCCCCTCCACGCTGGTGATGACATCGTTGGCCTCGACGAAAGACATCTCCAGATCGACCTGGGTGAACTCGGGTTGCCGGTCGGCGCGCAGATCCTCGTCGCGAAAACAGCGCACAATCTGGAAATAACGATCATAACCCGAGATCATCAACAACTGCTTGAACAGCTGTGGCGATTGCGGCAAGGCATAAAACTGGCCGGGATTGACCCGCGAGGGCACCAGATAGTCACGCGCCCCCTCGGGGGTGCTGCGGGTGAGCATCGGGGTCTCGATCTCCAGAAAACCTGCCTGATCGAGACAGGTGCGCATGGTCTGCATCACCCGATGGCGAAACATCAGGTTGCGCTGCATCGCCGGGCGGCGCAGATCGAGAAAACGCCAGGTGAGACGGGTGCTTTCGCCAAGGTCGGGGTCGTCCAGCTGGAAGGGCAATGCCTGGGAGGTGTTGAGAATCTCCAGATGGTCGACATTCACCTCGATCATGCCGGTATCCAGGTTGGGATTTTCGGTCTCCTTGGGTCGAGGCGCCACCACCCCGGCCACGCGGATGACAAACTCGCTGCGCAAATCATGGGCACGGCCATGCACCTGGCCCTCCCGCTCGGGGCTGAACACCACCTGGACCAGGCCGGTGCGATCCCGCAGATCGACAAAAATCACCCCGCCATGGTCACGACGGCGGTTGACCCAACCACACAACTCGACGCGACTGCCGATTGAATCTTCCCGAACTGCGTTGCAGTAGTGACTGCGTTTCATGCCATTCTCCTTGCGACCTGCTGCGGGGATCGGTCACGGTACCGATGGGATGCAGAGGGGGGTGTGACGGGTCTTCTTGCGACCTGCTGCGGGGATCGGTTCACGACACCGATTCAGACGCAGAGGGGGGTGTGACGGGTGGGGCGACTATTGTATCCGCCTCCGGATCCGCGTCTTCTTCCGGGGCTGTCTCCAGGGAGATCTCCTCCACCGGCAGATGATGGCGGGCGCGGGAGAGGGAGTCGTTGACCATATGCGTCATGTATGCCTTCTCTTGAGGACGGAACTGATGGCTCAGTTCCAGGGCTTTCTCGTAGGAGGCTACGGCCTGATCCCATTGATCCAGCCCATGGCGCAGCAAACCCTTCAGGTAGTGACTGAAAGGATTGTTGGGTTCCCCCTCCAGGGAGGATTCCACCCAGGTATCGGCATTGTCGGTATCGCCCTGGTCCAGGTAGAAGGCGGCCAGTTTTTGGGCCACCTGCCAGGCAGAGACGCCGCGACAGTGGTCGTGTTCGTCCAGGAGAAACTCTTCCGCCTGCTTGGCTTCGCCCATTTCGACAAGCCATTCGGCATAGCGGGCGATCCAAAAGTCAAAGATCATGAACGACTCGTCCCGGTCACCATCCAGGACGGTCTTGAGCAGTTTGACAGCCTTTTCGATCTGCCCGTCGCGATGGTAGGAGGCTGCCATTTCGCTGCGCACCAATGCCGATGCCTTGGCCGCAGGCACCTTGTCCAACTCTTCGGCGTTCATGCTCTGGATCAGGATGGCTGCGGCCATGTTGCGGATGACTGGTGTGGGGGAGCCCAATTTCCAGGCAACAGACTCCTCCTTGCCCAGGTGGCACTGCTTGAATTTTTTCCCGGAGCCACAAGGACAGACCTCGTTGCGGCCTATCTTCGGGACGGGCGTGGTATGCTGGGGTCGGGCCACAAAACCTTGTTCCGGGCGCGGGGCCAGATCCTTCAAGCGTTCGGCGAGATAGGTATACCATTTGAAGAGCGGGCTTTGAGCGATAGTCTCATCATCGGCCAACCAGGCGGCCAGCCGTCGGGTATCGGGTTCTTGAACGGCCCGGACCAATGCCTCGGCATAGATTTGTGGTTCGTTGAGATTTCTGGGGGACCCCACGACGGAAGCTCCTTTTTTTCGGACATGCCTGTGCCAATGGATCTGAACTCCTGGTACATAGTCAATCGGGAGCGATATTAAACGCAATCACCCGTTCCTGACCAGTGTCGGAAAAGAGTGGCCTGTCGTCGGGGAACGATATAATCTCCTTTCGCCCGACGTAAACCCGCTTTTTTTGCGATGCAAGGGAGTTGTTCATGACCACGCGCACTCGATTCGCCCCTTCGCCGACTGGATTTTTGCATATCGGCGGTGCCCGCACGGCCCTGTTTTGTTACCTGTTTGCCCGGCACACGGGTGGTGTCTACATCCTGCGGGTGGAAGATACGGACCGGGAACGCTCCACGCCGGAGGCGGTCAAGGTCATCCTCGAAGGATTGCACTGGTTGGGACTCAAGCCGGATGAGGGGCCTTTTTTCCAATCCGACACAACCGAACTGCATCGTCAGACCGCCCAGCACCTGGTGGACCTCGGCAAAGGGTATCGCTGCTATTGCACCCGCGAAGAGTTGGACGCCATGCGCGAAGAGCAAAGGTTGCGGCAGGAAAAGCCCCGCTATGATGGTCGCTGTCGTGAAAGGTCCGGACCGGCCCCGGCAGATCGCCCTTTTGTCGTGCGCCTGAAGACCCCCCGCGAGGGAGATGTGGTCTGGAACGACCTGATTCAGGGCGAGATTCGTGTCAGCAATGGCGAGTTGGACGACCTGATCCTGCTGCGTTCGGATGGCTCGCCGACCTACAACTTGGCCGTCGTTGCCGATGATCACCATATGGGGATCACGCACGTCATCCGGGGGGAGGATCACCTCAGCAACACCCCCCGACAGATTCATATTTTCGGGGCACTGGGTTGGCAGCCGCCCATTTATGCGCACATGCCCCTTCTGCACGGTACCGATGGGGCAAAATTATCCAAGCGGCACGGGGCGGTTTCGGTTTTGCAGTATCGGGACAATGGCTATCTGCCGGAGGCGGTCAACAACTATCTGGTGCGTCTGGGCTGGTCGCACGGTGACCAGGAGATTTTCACCATGGCCGAGATGGAACGCCTGTTCGAGGTGCGCGAGGTCGGGCGGTCGGCGGCCATCTTCAATGTCTCCAAGCTGGATTGGATCAACGGGCACCATATTCGTTCCTCGACGCCGGAGCAATTGCTTCCCGAATTGAGGATTCACCTGGAGCGTCTGGGGATCGTCAATCCAGACATCGATTTTGTCCGTGCCATCCTGCCGACGGTGCGCGAACGTGCCAAAACCATGGTGGAGATGGCCGACAAGTGTCGTTTTTATTTCCAGGCGCCACAAGCTTACGATGAAAAAGCGGTGCAAAAACATTTACAGAAACCGATCCTGGGGCCGTTCACTGCCCTGGTCGCCAGTCTGACGACCCTTGCCGAGTGGCAGGCCATGAGCATCGAGGCGATCTTCAAGCAATGCATCGCCGACCATGGCCTCAAGATGGGACAACTGGCCCAGCCGGTGCGCGTGGCCATCACGGGTTCCGATGTGTCGCCGAGTGTTTTTGATATTCTCGCCCTTTTGGGACGGGAGAACACCCTGGCCCGGTTGAACGCCTGCCTGACCTTTTTCCGCGAGCGGTGCGCAGGGGCGTGAGGGTTCTTTGCTTTGGAGGTTTTGCCATGAGTGATCCTGCCACCTCGCTTTATGACCGCGATTTTTATGCCTGGGCCAACGAACAGGCTGCCCTGTTGCGAGCCGGCAATTTGTCGGCGGCCGATATTGACAACATTGCCGAGGAGATCGAAAGCATGGGCCGGGCAGAAAAACGCGAGTTGGTCAGTCGTCTGACGATTTTGTTGTTGCACCTTCTCAAGTGGCAATACCAGCCGAAGCGTCGGGGACGTTCATGGTGGGCTTTCATTGCCAACACCCGTGACGACCTTGTCAGCCACTTGGCTGACAATCCCAGCCTCAAATCACTTCTTGCAGATGCCGTTTCAGTAGCCTATCGACGTGCCAAACGTGAGGCTTTTGTCGCAACCGGCAGCCCGGAACGCACATTTCCGGAGGTCTGCCCGTGGTCGTTCGAGCAGATGATGGACCATGAGTTCTGGCCCGGATCCGATCGTTGAGAGGATCTCCCTGGTCATGCCCGCGTCCGGCACACAGAAGAGCGTGGGACGGATCTCCATGGCACCCTCGTCACCATATCAGTACCCTCTCAAGAAGGGCCTGGACATGAAAGCCTTTGTCAGGGCTTCGCCCCGAACCCCACCAGGACTCT
>JADGCJ010000047.1 GCA_015229045.1 Magnetococcales bacterium | reverse complement strand
TAGTCGTGGGTGCGCCGTTCGATCAGCCCCGGTCTGAGCGGGAGTTGGGGTTGGGGAATTTCTCACGAAAAAAGCCACCCCGGAGGGTGGCTTCTGTACGGATAGCATTTTTATATTTCTAAATGGTGGAGCGAACCACCCCCGGATCGGGAATTCTTTGAATTTTTTGTGTGGTTCAACAGAGAAGGTTTACCCGATTCTCGAACAAGCGAGCGAGACCGCAAGACTGGGCAACTGATTGGGGAAAAAAGAAAATTATGAAAGAGGGTGGGAACTCTCTGATCAACTCCCTGGAAGCGGACCGGAGTCAGGGCCGCGAGCGTTCCGGGCTGGAGGTGGGTGGGGAGCTAACCGGGAGGCATGCCCCTCAGGCGGCCAACCGGACACGAATTGGCTCCGAAATCGGCAAGGCCATCGCCTGGAAACGAACGGAAATGGTGGAACGCAGCTTCGCCCATGTCCTGGACCGGGGAGGCATGCGCCGAACGTATCTGCGGGGCATGGAAAACGTTCACAAGCGGTACCTGATCCACGTGGCCGGGTTCAACCTGGGGCTCCTGATGCGCCAAAAGTACGGGTTCGGAACCCCAAAAGGACTGGCGGACGATCCGATCGCCATCATTTTCGCCCTCATTGGGGCTCATGCGCCCATCCTGGTCGTGGTCATGGCCCTTCCGGGACAATCCGTCCGGATCCTGGCCGTTGCGGTCATGATCAACCAGCAAGACTGAAACCGGACTCCCTCAACGAGCTGATAGGTCCTAGTATCCTGTGCGGCTAATTATGTTACACTTTTTAAAGCAGCTTTGGCCCTGTTGACCGACTCCAGAATTGAGTCAGCGTTTTTTGTCCACTGGAAGGGCTTGGCGGCATGAGCGTTGTGCTCCTTGATGAAGCGTTTGATCTCGTTTTGCAACTCCTGGACGCTGGTGAATACGCCCCGGTGGACAGAACGGCGTTCAAGGATTGAGAACCAAGTTTCCACGGCATTGAGCCACGAGGCACTGGTTGGGGTGAAGTGCAGCTTGTAGCGGGGATGGGCTTCCAACCACTGTTTGACTTCCTGGGTCTTGTGGGTGCTGGAGTTGTCCAGGATCAGGTGGAGATCCAATTCCTTGGGTGTGGCGCGTTCAATCTGATTCAGAAACGCCAGAAAATCCTCGGCACGGTGGCGCTGACTGACCCGCCCCATGACCTTGCCGGTGAGGATGTTAAAGGCGGCGTAAAGGTTGGTGGTCCCGTTGCGCTTGTAGTCGTGGGTGCGCCGTTCGATCAGCCCCGGTCTGAGCGGGAGTTGGGGTTGGGTCCGATCCAGGGCCTGGATTTGCGTCTTCTCGTCCACCGACAACACCATGGCGTTGGCGGGCGGGTCCATGTACAGCCCCACGATGTCGATGACCTTCTCGGCAAATGCAGGATCATTGCTGATTTTGAAGGTTTTGAGACGGTGGGGTTTGATCCCGGCGGCTTCCCAGATTTGCCGCACCTGCCACGTGGTGATGCCAGCATACTTGGCCATCAGCCGCACGCTCCAATGGGTGGCCTCGCGGGGAATCCGCTCCACGGTGGCCTGGAGCACTCGCTTGACGGCATCATCCGCAAGCAGCTTGGGCGGTCCAGGGCGAGGAGCGTCTTGCAGGCCGGATACCCCTTGCTCCTGGTAGCGCTCCAGCCATCGATAGACCGTGGGGCGGCTGGTTCCCAACTCGGTTGCCACGGCGGTGGGAGAGTTGCCCTCCGCACTCAGCAGGACCACTCGGGCGCGCATGACCATCGCCTGGGGGGTGCGGGGCGACCGGACCAGCCCGTTCAGGGCGGCGCGGTCTTCATCAGATACGATCAGAGGAGCGTTGGTATGATTCATAATCCATCATACCACACCCCATGATAATTGTAACGGAACTAACCGCACAGGATACTAGTGTGTCAACCCGCTTGACAAGTGACTTGAAATCGTATATTCTGAAAATAGTAAGTAATAATTTTTTTCCGCTGACTGACAGGAGAACCATCATGAATGAGAACAGGGCGGTTAAGCTTGCTCAGGGCATAGATGCGCAACCGTGGCAGACCAGTTTTCACCGACCTGACATCAAACGGATCAACGAAACCTTTCTTCCTGGATTGTACGTTGAAGGAGAAGCCAGAGTACGCCTGATTTCAAAAACTGGTTTCGAGCAAAAATATATTTTCACCAGCCTTATTGCGACTGGTTGACCATCATACTAATCATCCTGGAGTTGGGGCATGCCGCAAATCACAATCAGAACAACGGCAAGGGATTACTCAATCTGCGCTGAGGAGGGAGATACGCTTCTAGAGATATTCAGGAAGAACAACATCCCCACCATGTCTGGTATTCTGATTGATGAGGCGGGAAAGTTCGTGTCTATCTCTAAGATATTGAGCCATCGAGACGAGTTTTTTTTGTATTCAATGCGTAACGTGGACTTCATGTCCATCAATCCAGGATATTCCATCATCAAAGATCCAGAGGCGATCACAGAATCGTTCGTATCACTACACAACCCTAACAATCTTGCGCTCGTCCAACTGAACAGAAATTCTGCCCTGGATACTATCTACAAATCCGTCCAGGCTGTTCTCGATCAATATATAGTGCTGCATCCTGTCCATGTCCGTGAACATGGAATTCAATTTGCCTTCAGTCCGGGTGGTGACGGGAGGGCGCTTGCTGAGGCCTTGCGTCGATATCTAGACACACACTTGGACCTGCACATCTATTGTGTCACTGTAGCAATTGGCGTTGAGGATGAAGAGGAACATCTTTCGAATGCAATCCGGATCGCGGAGCAGTTCGATCTCGACAACACGACGATCTCTGCCAGAGAAGCCGCAGACCTGTTAGGCTACGCACCGGACCTGAATCGGATGGCCGCTGAGTTCAAAAACAGGTTCCCTCAAGATGAACCTGAAGTGATGCTGACGTACTGGGTCCAGGAAATCAATTTTCTGATCGCCAAGAAAAGTCAGCGCAGGGGGATCATTTTCGGCTTTAATCAGGAAGATATAATCGCCGACAAACTGTACCAATCCCTTACGGGAACTTTCCTACCCCCTTTCCCAATTCGTGTTCTGGATGATTTTGACATCATAGCCCCACTTCATCATGTACCAAAGAAAATAATTGATTCCATAGATCTGGAGAACAGCATCAGAAATTATGGAATTAGATCCCCCTCGATCAGCTATCTACGATCTTCACTCTATTTTCTGAGTTACATGATCCTTGAACACTTCCCAGACTTGGCAGATATTCTTTCTGGTGCTCCATTAGCCTCGACAGATCCAGATGCAATCAAGAACTGGCTAGACCAGAGTAGACCTAAGAGGTAACAGCCCATTTCCCATGTCATGCCCGTTCACCAGGACGCACATAAATAATCCTGGTTTGGCGAGCGGAACGGTATGATCTGATGTGGAGCATGCTGATAAGGAAGTGGATCGGGCATTTTGGGGGAGACTTCTTGTATGAGCGGGTTGCCTTCGGATAGCCGCCGTGTCGGCTGCAAAAGTGGCGGATCGGAACGGCACGTGGCTAGTGTATGGTAGAATGCGTCCGGATGTTGAAAAACCGCCCAGTATAGGGCATGTTGGCGTTGGAATCAGCTCCTGGGCATATGAAGGACCGCCTGATCCCCTCTTGGTGAGGGGTCCGTTGGTCGAAATGGCCTCCCGAGAGCGCGGGGAGGAGTACATCAGCACAGAGTCACTGATTCAGGGCTACCAATGAGATGGTCTCTATGGTGGAGATTGCAGGCCTGCACTGAATGAGGATCAGGGGGTGAGATGGCAGCACAGCGTGGTCTTTGCAGTTTTCCCACGAAGGGCGTCATGTTCAAAGACAGTCACAGTGTCTTTTCCTTATGACGGTGCATTTAGAAATGTATATCCTTGCTGTATACAACTACTTTGCAGACCAATATCCCCCAAGCTCCTTGGAAAGATGACGACATGCCAACCTGCACACAAGAAGAAACGCGGATCACCCTGGCCTGTGCAGATTTGGCTGGATCCACCGCAATTGCAGACATGTTAGAGGCCGAGTTGGGACCACTTGGTGTCTTGAAATTCCATGATCAGATTGAGGGAATGATCAAGGAAGCCATATCCAGGGCAGGAGCCTCGCCAGCGAAAGTTGTTTTCAAGATGCTTGGAGATGGTGGCATTCTCAAGTTCGACTCTGTAGAAGCCGCCCACAAGTTCTCCATTGCACTGCATGACCTTTCCCTCGGAGCAGAACCAGGGGACGCCCGGACTCGGAGCCGACGCTATTTCCGTGTGGGAATCTCCACGGGGAATGCCGTTTTGGCAGATCGAAACGGCATCAAAGAAATCGGTGGAACCGTAGTCCATCGGGCGGTTCGTCTCCAGTCTCGCGCAAGTCCAGGTGGAACCTTGATCGACCAGGCATCCTTCGACGATCTCCCACCCACGTTAAGGGCCAGCTACCTTGGGCCTAAGACATTGCCTGGAAAGTCGTCGCAGGAACTGTATGTTTGCCATGAACTGGCAAATTCCGTCACGCATACGCTCCATCCATCAGGGCAAGATTGCTCACAGGATCACAGTATCGATGCAATCTTCGACCTGTTCGAGAAACTAAGGCCAAAGGATCAGATCGAGAGCATTCTGAACCGTATTGGAATGCCCGTGGAGAATCGGCCATCCAAGATGCTTACGATCGCAGAACGCTTTAATGGCATCATTTCCTGGGCCGACAATGATATTGAAATACTGAAGAGAATTTGTGAAATACTACGCAAACTGACCAAAAAAAATCCGGGCCCTACATCGGCCTGATCCTACCAACCGCAGAAGGATCAGGCTTGCAAGGCGACAAGGCTCTGGACCTGAGGCCCATCTACCTCCATTTTATCAACGCTGAACTCGTCAGGGAGAACCGAGACGAGAATACACTGAACAACATCCGCCGATACCTGTCCATGCTATCGCTTTTCACGGATCGATATTTTACCTCAGCCGCGCGATCTCTCTGGGAGTTTCCGGATGACCAGTTCTGCATGGAAGATTTAGCACCTCTGGCGCGTAATAATATCCAGTATTGTTCAAGCTGGAGCGACACCGAACATTTCATCGTTAAAGGAATCAATTTTTACACAGCATCAAATGATAAAAAAGTGTTCTTTGACGGGCGCTCTCAGAGGGGACGGTGGAATGCAAAGCATTTCACTGACATCCAGTACAAACCAAGCGATACTTCTGAAGAGATTAGAATTGCACTCAGAAATAAATTAGATTTGCTCAATAATCAGGGCCGCGGAGATACATCTCAAGCGCATGTGGTACGCAGTACTCTTAACATCAGTCCAGGAACTTCACTTATTCTTCCAGAGATATGCAGCGCCATTAATATTTCCGAATTAAGCACCGACGCCTTGGAGCTTGAACTGCTCTTGCGAAACGTGCATACATCAAGTTACGTAGACAATTTCGATGGCGTACTTGTTTATGGAGCGACTCCTCATCATTATGTCAGCGATCCTAAGTACTACACCCCTGATGCAGATCTTTTTATTCTTGAATGGTTCAGCCGCATACTCTTCAAGGATGCTAATATTTTTCACTGCCATTATACTTACCGTGAAATCATCTCATTGCGAGGAACTGATGAACAAAACCTTCTAGCCGACACCATTCGGAGATTAACAACCTTTCTCAAAAAGGTTTCTGGTGACGTGAATTCCGTTCAGGTTACAAGAACCAGAATCCATTCACTGTTAAAAAAAGTCCCAACTAGACATTACTGCTTCCGTATATCTCGCGACGACATGCTGAACATGGCCACAGTGGTCAATGAGATTGCCGAAACTATGCGCGATCGTTTATTATTTTATTGATATTCTTATTTGTTTTATTACACGATATCCTCAGAAAAAGTCAAAAAATCTACCATTAATTCGCAATCATGAAGTGTGTGAACCCAATAAGATGGAAAAATATGTTCTGTAATATAATATTACAGACTTATCGGAGAGCTTAAACATGGCACAAGTAAATCATGGCAGTAGCTCCACAGGGGCTAGGATCGGCATATTAACCGGATCAGGCCCTGAAGCTGGAATGTAC
The DNA here is from genome assembly GCA_015229045.1 of Magnetococcales bacterium. Next base: position 17,655 of record JADGCJ010000047.1, on the reverse strand, counting down.
CAATGGCAATGTTTGCTTGATGCTAGGAGACGTTTGAATGATGATAATTTTCGTGGCGATCGAGACATGCCTTACATTAAAATTATTTCTGATCCACGCTTGGGGTTCTCTGGTCTCACAGAAAATCATAATGATATGACATGGAAGGTTCTTGAGGAGGATATTCATCAGCTAGGCAATCAGGTTGATTATTTCATAATCGCCTGCTATTCCTTGCACAGGTACGCTAGTCAGATTCTATCCATGGGGATGGAAGCAAAATTTGTTTCCTTGGAAACCGCAATTGATTCTTATATGGCGCAGCATCGTCCCAAGCGAACAACCATTCTGCGACCAGAATTATCCGAAACAGAAAAAGAGACCGTTTTCTGTAATATACATCGCTATACTTTCATTGACCCTGTACTAGAACCTGAACGAGTGCGCAAATTAATCCAGTCGGTAAAGCTCTATGGAAGCAACTTGCCAGAGAACACTGAAACCTTAAATGATATTCTCACGTCGATTCATTCAGACGCCATTGTGTTAGGTTGTACAGAACTGCCGCTCATTTGCAGCCAACAACACCATAACCCGCGCATTGTCGACGGGATGCGGCTGACAGCAGAACAACTGATATCAACTATTGCACTCAATAATACGTGATTTAAAATAGGCACCGCGAATAGAGCATTGGACTGGTACGGTTCCAGGCGATGTTTTCAGACGAAGTGGCGGCGAGCCCCATCCTGTCCCTGGATCCATGTAGCCCTTGCGTTCCAGACAATCACTCGGTCACCGATGGATAACCCCTCGCCAGACACCTCCACCACCCCCTGCGCCGTGGCTAAGCGGACCATGCCACCGGTGACGGCCACCACTCGCCCGGCGACAGGCCGCTGCTGGCGATGAGGCGTTGCAGGTCAGAGCCTGTCGCAATACGGAGCGGAAGGTTGGCAAATCTGGTAAAATGGGTGGGTCGGCCAGTCCAAGAAAGGCCAGCCCTTCAAGCAGCTCGGACGCCCCCGCCTGACCCAGGAACTGCGTGACGCCGCCATCCTCATGGCCAAGGAGAACATCCTATGGGGCTACCGGCGTATCGCCGGGGAACTCAAGAAGCTGGGGCTTTATGCCGGTGCCATGACAGTCAAGCGGATTCTGCGGGAAGCCGACATCCACCCAACCCCCGAAAAGGAGAAGAAGAAACCGCCCCTGCCCTGGCTGACCTTCCTCAAGGCCCACCTGGAATCCGTTGTGGCCTGCGATTTCTTCACCAAGGATGTTTTCACCCCCATGGGCCAAGATGACGGCCTACGCCCTGGTCTTCATCCATCTGGGCAGCAGGCGGGTCCATTGCAGCGCGCAGACCTACTCCCCCAACAGCGCCTGGGTGACCCAACAGGCCCGCAACGCTCTGATGTGGTGCGATGAACAAGGCATCAAGCCCCGATTCCTGATCCGCGACGCCGACACCAAGTTCTCCGGGCCGTTCAACGAGGTCTGGAAATCAGAAGGCGCCCGGGTCATCCAGATTCCTCATGGGGATCCTGCCGCGAACGCCTTCTGCGAGTCCTTCATCGGCGCCCTGAAGCGGGGGTGCCTGGATTTCTTCGTTTGCCTCAGCCGGTCCCAACTCGTCTGCATTCTGAAAACCTGGGTCCACCATTACAATGCCGAGCGACCACATGCCGGAGACGGGATCGGAAACAATGTCCTCCAGGTGAACTTCCGGCCCCAGGAGACCGGGGCGATTCGCAGCAGGGAAGCCCTCGGAGGAATCGTCCGGACCTACAGGCGAGAGGCGGCATAACTCTTTCCCATGGCGGAGAGATCAGCTACGATGAATTCATTTCTTATGCTGAGCATGGCGGCCTTCATTTCGGCGCGCTTTCCCATTATTAAGAACAGCAGCGGGTGCTGACATGCGCGACCCTTCTCCCTCCAGTCAACCAGAATCCGGGATTCCCCCCGCTGCGGCGTGGGTGCGCTTCCTGCGTTCCTACGGCCCGACTCCAAACGATCTGAATCTTTTCGACGAACACATTACCAAAGCTCTTGGTCGTGCGAAAGTTCGCCCCATCTCCCTGGAGAGTCCGCAGCTTGCAGCAATGAGGGAAAGACTCGGTTCTGGTGCCCCCGGATCAATTCTCATCGCAGGAACGGCCGGTGATGGAAAAACCTACCACTGCCGCAGTCTTTGGGCGGCATTCGGGGGAGGAGCCAAAGAATGGGCGGTTGCTGAGCCGGTCCAACGTCTAACCTTGCCGGACCGCAGGACAGCCGTTTTCGTCAAGGATTTAAGCGGGATCAGCGATGAGCGCGAAAGCGACGAAGTGCTGGACTTGCTGGAGAGGACTGTATTCGGAAACGATGACTCGACTGTCCTGGTCATCGCGGCCAATCACGGCCAGATCCTCGAGCGACTGCGCGGCTTGGGTGTTCGGCAGGAACGTGTTCATCCGCTACGCAAGCCTATCCAGGACGCGTTCTTGCTCGCGGGTTCGGCTCCCGATCGACTCGCCATCTTCGACCTTAGCCGCACCGCACGCCGTCACTCCCTTGCGGATGTCATTTCGGCTGTTGCAGGCCATCCGGAATGGGAAAAGTGCTCTGGTTGCCAGTGGAACGAGGCAGGGCGCGTCTGTCCGATCTTCGAAAACAAGAAAAGGCTTCTTGGCGAGGACGACGGGGGACGCTTCGCTCGTCGCCTGGGGGATCTGGTTGAGATTTCCCGCCACAACGGATGGCACCTGCCTGTGCGCGATCTTCTCATGCTGGCGTCGAACATGATTCTTGGGCACCGCGACGCGAAAGAGGGACTGCTGTCTTGCTCCGAGGTGGCGAAGATTCTGGACGTAGGCAAGACCGAGTATGGCAGCGTCTACGACAACGTGTTCGGGACCAACCTCCCCAGACGCCGGGCCTATGACCGACAAGTCTTCCGGGTTCTTGCCGCCTTCAGCATCGGGAAGGAAACGACCAACAGGTCGGACGGAATGCTCGTTTACGGAGCCGACGACTCCAAACTTGCCAGCGCCTTCGACAAACTGGTGAAAGCCGATCCGATTTACGGTGCGACCCCTTCCTACCTTTCGGCACAGATGCGTTATCTTGAGGGCGACGAGGAGGCTCGGCTCGACGACGGTGCGGCTGACTTCCTTTCGCGACTCGAATCGCAGCGCCGCCGCCTGTTTTTTACCCTCCCAGACAATGATGCCGACCACCCATTCTGGGGTATGACCGCCTTCAACTTCGCCGGAGACTACCTTGAATTGATATCAGCCCTGGCGGGAAGGCGATCCATTGGCGAGGCCGTCCGTGCACGCTTGGCCAAGGGGCTCAACCGTGTGATGACCGGGCTTCTTGTTGAGAACTCCGACCGCATCTTCGTCGCCAGCTCGGGAGGTTTCACGCAGTCAAGAATCAGTGTCCTTTGCAATACCGAGACTCCCGCGAGGAGGCAGGGCGGGATGGGAATGCAGATTCGGATCGACCCGCAGACCGAGCTACCCTCAATCGAGATGGCTCTGGCGCCTGGGGCTGACAGGGCGGTTACCTTCAACCTCTCTCCGGTGCGATTCGAATTCCTCTGCCGCGTGGCCGAGGGGTCCCTTCCTGGAAGTTTCTCGAACGAGTGCCTTGAGGACATGCTTGCGTTCAAGGCCAAACTGCTGCGCAAGGCAGAACTGATCCGCGACAAACTGGCGGCGGACGACGAGACGGACGAGGATGCTGGGGCTCTGACACTTAACTTTATCGAAATCGAAACCAACGGCCACGGGTTCACGCGGCCGGTCACCGTGAGGGTCGGGCTATGAGGCCTCGCATCGACGGGGTCGACTTCGCGGTCGACGAGCACATCTGGGGACACCGTCTCTACGACGAGCAACTTCCTCATTTGGCCGTCCTTGAGTTCCTTTGTGTACTCGGATCCAACTCCGACAAGCCGTTAGTCACCGCTCCGAACGAAAGAGTACGCTACAAACCCCAGAGGCAGATCAGACTTCGATCCTTGTTGTTCAACAACCCATACGTTGAGGCTATCCGGGCGCGCGCTGTCCCCGATGCGGACAAATGGTCCGAGTGGAACAAGCTGTTCGTTGCCGACGCCAACGCCACTGGTCTCGAAAGGGGCGATTTCGAGTACCTGCGTGCGGCATTTTCGTGTTTTGATGATTTCGCCAAAGCGATAGAACTGTTACGTTCTTCTGCGTTTGAGGCCCAGAGCAACAAGAGATGGAGCTCGAAGTTTGTGTTCCCTTTCGGGCCTGATGCCCTCTACGAGGATCTGCGTTTCGGGGCGAACAACAGCATATCGAACGACCGGCGGTTTTTTGCTCGCACTGGTGAATTGCTTTATCTGATGCTTAGCCGCGCCAGGGGTGGCCCGGAGCTCGGTCAGGTGCTGGTTTCGCGGTTGCTCAATCCCTCGTCTCCGATGAACCGCCTCGTGAGGGTTCTGCAGGACCAGCCGCAGAATGCTGATACCGAGCGCGACACTGGATATCTTCCGACGGTTTCGCATCCGCGCTTCGACCGGCTTTGCGCCGACTGGACGGCGATTCTTTCCCGGGATATGCCGATCTACGATGCTCTTGAGCACTTGATTACCAGTGCTGGCCTGAATCTTTTGCTCTACTTTCTCGAGCGCGGCAAAGAGCGGGTCGGTGACACAGACCCCATTGAGATCGTCTGTGAGATCGTCTCGCGCGAACGCACGAAGGTCAGGGCCCTCTCCGGCGAGTCCTATCAGGCGAACCAAGCTCTTTCCGTGAGGGCGGTACGTTCTGAAGTCGAAGGCGTGCGCTTACTCCCCGAGTGGGCTGCTGCTCTGGCCTCTGACGATCCGTCAGGCGAATGCGCGCGCCTCATGCAAAAGCACTTCCAGTGGCCGCCAGAGACCCCGGACGACGACGAATCGGACTACTCGAAGATGTCTGGGGATGAACTGGTCGAGCGGCTCTCCGAAAAGGCATTGTCTCGCCACGATCAGCATGTCGGTAAAATCCATGTATCATGGTCGCGTGCCATTGGGTTGAGTTCCCGGCTCTTCTCCCGCCGGACCCGTTATGCTCCAAACGACCGTCTACTCAAAACACTTGTAGTTTCCGTTGTTGACGAACGCATGCAGTTTGACGAATTCCTTCACGAACTCCGAGCCCGCTACGGGTTCGTGATTGGCAACGTCGAGGGGGCGCACTTGGTCAGGAACAAGCTCGTCGACCAGGGGGCGTTGAGCGAGAATCGTGCGAACCTTGAGGCGCGCCTTGTCGCCCTCGGTCTTGTTCGGATGCTCTCCGACTCGTGTTCATTCGTCGAGAATCCGTTTGTCACCAAAGTGGAGGCAGAATGATCGCTGACCGCATCGTGGGGCGCGTCGGCGCCGTCATTCTCCAACGCAGGCTGGCCGACTCGCGCCAAGGCGACGGATCCCCGTCTGATTCGGCGGCTATGTTTCGTCTCGACAAACTTGCCCCGGCGCAAATCGCAGCCGTTGTCCGCGAAATCCTGGCTAACCCCGACTTGGTCTCCCGGATTGACTTGAAGATCCCAGCCTCCCTGGTCGAGGGAGAGGGTCTTCCTCCTGAGACAGTGACCACTCTCAACGCCGGGGCGGTACGCAACGTGGGAACAGACCGTGAGGCACTGCTGACTGCTAACGGCAACGAGCACAACCTTGCCGATACGCTCGGCCACGTCACGGCTCTGGGAGCCAGGGAGTTCCGCTCATACGAGGACGCATGGGTGGAAGCGACCTGCCACGTGGCCAGCATCGCACCAACCCCAGACGACCGTGCAGTATTTCGCGCCGCAATCATGGGCCTGATGTCCGCTGCCGAGCTTTCACTCAACCAGCTTGGGGAATTCTGCGCTTTGGCCAGCAAAGCGATTAACGACCGGGGCCTCCCTATACGCGAGGCCATCGGCTGGGCACTCCCCTGCGCCGGGCTTCCAAGGGACACTTCTCTGTTTTCGAGTACGAAAACTTACAGGCAGTTCATCGGGCCTTGGCGCATAAGCTTCGGAAAACTCTTCACCAACCGGGCTCCGCTCCTGTCGAAGATGCGGCCGAACGGTCAGCCGATTGACCCGGAGGAGTTGAAACAGCGCCTTGAAGACAACGCCGAGACCATCCCCGACCACGCACGTGTTGCCCTCGAAGCGTTCATCGCAGCGCAGCCAGGCGATTCGGCGGCATCCTCCGAGGTCGCCCAGCTTGAATGGGAGACGGACGGGGTCCATCTGGTGTTCGATAGACCGCGCGAACGCCAGCAGGGCCTCGCAGACTCGACCCTGTCTTTCTTCGACAACGACTGCGACGACTCAGACATCCTTGATGCCCTTTGGCGCAAGCATCTCGAAGATCTGCGTACAAGAGAGAAACGTTCGGAATGGAACGAAGACGATGAGACCTTCTTCGATCTGCACCGAAACCACATCGAGGCAAACAGACAACTGTATGCCCGTTGGGAAAAGGTCATCTTCGGCAAACCCATCGAATGCCACGACTTTCTCAATGGGTTCGCAGGGGTGGCGCACGGGCTGACCGTTGGGACAGTGGAGCCCAAGGGCGAGCGGATCCTGCGTTTCACTGTCACCAAGGGACGCACCGAGTGGCGCGAGCGCTTCAACGGTGATGTCGGAGCCTTTTTTTCGTCGATGTATCGTGGTCTCAAGGAACTGATGGGATCGCGCGTCGAGTGGCGCGTGACGAGGATGGGGGCAGGAAACTTGCCAGACCCCTTGTTCGACCATCCGGCTTTCATTGCCCGCGAGAAGGAGATTCGGGGACCAAAGTTCAAGGGGTGCCCGTCATTTGCAAAAACTGCAATGCAGATCAAATTTGACGTTGCCCTGGTCGAGAAGTTCGTTTCCAGTGGTGCCGAGAACATTCTTGCAAGAACACAACTCGTGTGGAGTTTCAGGCCTGAATCGGTTGGTCTGTCCCTGGTCGACGACATGATGCGTCTCCAAGAGAAGGGGGCGGTCGGCTGCACAGAGGTTTATCGTCGCCTCGTCAGCAAGAAGGGCGGCATTCAGAGTGTTTCGTTATTGGATACCTCCACGCTGGAGGCAACATTCTCGCGCGATGCTGGATCGCTGGTGCCGCCATCGGCCAAGTTGCGCAGTTTGCGCGCCGAGATCAAACGACGCATCAACGAGTTGGCGGGTGAAGGGCGGATCACTCCCGAGCAAAAAACAGAAATCCACGCTGTTTGGAACACGTTCGAGACCGACTACGCGAAGTCCATCGATGATTTCATCAACGTGGGTCTGCACGGTGAGGCCGTCCTACGCCAGGCCGAGTCGTTCGCCGCAGTGTTGCAAACCATGGCAACCCATGCTCGCGGTGACGTCTGCCGCGCCCGGCTTGTTTCAGAAGTCTTGGCTATTGGCACCGTTCGGGTCGTTGGCGATCATCCTTCGCTAATCATCCCACCGTGGCATCCCGAACGAATGAAAGCATTGGCAGTAAAGACTCGGCGCGTCGCGGGCCTTGTCGCCCATATCCTGGCTGGCAAGAATGTTCTCTTTGGGGACCGGGATATCTTCTTTCGCGAGTTCTCGGCAGAACTGGCCCATCCGTTCTATCCGGAGATCGCTACGGCCTTCAAGGGTGGGGCTCCTGTTCTGGTCAGCGAAAGCAGTACGGTTAACGGATACAGTCTTTTCGAGCGCCCGGTACGGGCGGGAGACGACGAGCTCACCGACGCCGATCCGACAGATGCTTCCAAGCAGGTCCGTGAGCTCCTGGAGCGCTACGCCGGACTCCAACCGCACGAGGCAGCGAATCTGAGTGTGCTGCTCTACAATGCTGACGCGGCCGAGTTACCTCTGGCCGTTGTCCGCGAACTCTCCGGGATGCAGCCTGAAACCGATTTGCAGTGCAATGTCTCGGTGCGCCACCGCGATCAGACGAAACTGCGTTGTGTGTATGCGGAATTGGTGAGCAAGACGGGCGACGATCCTGACCTGCAGGTGGTCAGCGGAACCTCAGAGAACTTCATGTCCCGACTACGTATCTCGGTAGTTCCACCCTCTGCCACCCCTCCGAGAAACAGCGATGGGGTCCGCCCATTCGACGTGGCGTTCTTGCACGATGTCGTGTCGAGGACGGCGACCGAAGAGTGGATTCGGGTCGATTGGACCAACGACCGACCAACCCTGGAGCACGCCCCCTCACGCTGGTCTTACCGGAGCGTTTCCGGCGAGAACGAGCTCAAATCGACCACATTTTTGACCTGCCCACGCCAGACAGCATCGGGATGGGCATACGTCGGGGCTGTCGCCTCCGTGGTCCGGCAGACCGATGCGACCACCGGGGAACAATATCTTCCTGCGCGGCGGATCTCACTTCAAAACGAGGAGCTCAAGGCGACGCTCGACGATGCGCACGCCTTGGCCGAATGGGTTGCTACCTACGACGAGTTGCTCGACAAGCGCCAGTTGCAGGCCAACGGTGTAACGGTAGTGCGCTACCGCAGGGCTGCGACAAACGGACGCAATATGATCGTCAGCTCCACTTCCGAATTACGTTTACTCGGTGTGCTCGCAAAACGGCGTCTGGACGAGCTCGGTCTGCCACTGTCTCCCGACGAGATTTTGACCTTGGCTGACCGGATGAAGAAGGACGCCCTGTATGTGTCCGGGGATATTGTCCTGCGTGCCGCCAAACGTGGCGTTTCCGCCGGGGAGATGATCGGGTTGGTGTTGAGTCGCCGACTTCTCGAGGAGGAGTTCCGTGGACTTGCCGGAAACGGCACTCGCCCATCGTTCAGCGTGTTTTTCCTGCTGGACGACTACGCTGATTGGCTGGCACAGAAGGAAAGCCGAATCGCCGACATCCTCGGACTGTGCGTGGAGGAGAGCGATGCCGGTCCGACCCTGCATGTAGCCGTGGTCGAATCCAAATACGTTGCCTCAGGCGGGGCGGCCAAGGCCAAGCGCTCCTCGAAGGCCCAACTGATGGCCACCCTCTCGACGTTCCGCGCTGCTCTCTTTGGCGATCCGGGACGCCTAGACCGCGATGTCTGGCTCGCTCGCCTCGCCGACCTTATGGTCGATGCCGATATCCCGCCTGGGTGCTCAGGGTTGCTTGAACGGGCGCGAGCAAAACTGCGTGACGGGGAAGCAAGGATTTCCCTGCGTGGTTACTCTCATGTGTTCGTCCATTCGACAGATCCGTCCGCAGTTTCCACCTCATCGGAACAGATTCTCCTTGACGACACCGACGGAATCGAAGCGTGGCAGGAAGTGTTCGAGCGACCCGATGTCCGTTTGCTTGCAGAGGCTTACGCACGAGGTTCCGATTGCGCCTCGATCCGGGAAACGCTCGGGGGTGCCAGGCCATGGACGAAGGCCGCCCCAAAGTTTCCGGCGGCCCGCGTGGTTTGGGGGGCGTTGGTGGGTATGCTTGGGCAAACGGAGGAATCTAGCGGAGCTGAGGTTCCAGTTGGCGTTGGGGAGACCCCGCAGCCGGAGCCTGCCAGGGTACCTCACGCGGATCCCACTGCGCCTCCCCCATCAGAATCAGTTTCCACCTCTACCACCGAGTCTGTTCCGACTGCCTCGTCCGGTAAGCAAAGCCCCTCTGCTACTGACATATCCTCGTTCACGGCTCTTGTTGCCTTGAAGTCTGCGGCCCTAGGTGCTGTCGAGGACGAGCGGCAGGCATGGGTCGAAGAGACGACCAAGAAACTCAAATCCGCGCTCAACGGATACGGGCTTCAGGCCGCAGTTCTCGGAACTCGCCTGACCCCGAATGGGTGTCTCGTAAGACTCGCTGGTTCTGACCGTCTGCGCGTCGAGGACGTCGAGGCTAAGCGCACTCAGCTTTTGACTACGCACGCAATCAATCTGGTCACTGTTCAACCCAAGCCAGGCGAGATCGTGGTCACGATGGCGGGAAGCAAACGACAATCCGTCTCGCTTTGGGATCTGTGGGCGCGTCGCGCGCTCAACCGCAATGTAGCCGGGATCAATACCTCGATTCTACTTGGGGTCCAGGAGATCAACGGTGCGTTGCTCTACCTGAATCTGGGTTCTGAGTTCGGCGGGCTTTCGGCACACGATCCGCATTCGCTCGTGGCCGGAACGACTGGAAGCGGCAAGTCTGTTCTGATACAGGCGATGCTTTTGGACATTGCTGCGACCAATCCACGAGAATTGGCTCAGATGGTTCTGATCGACCCAAAGATGGGGGTCGATTACGCGGCGTTGGAGGATCTTCCGCACATGCGCGAGAAGATCGTTACCTCCAAGGAGCGTTCGCGCGAAATCCTTGAGGGGCTTGTCGAGGAAATGGAGGGACGATATCGGCTCTTCGCCGCAGCCAGGGCACGGGATCTTCCGACCTATAACGCGAAGGTTCCTAAAGAAAGTCGACTTCCGATGGTCTTCCTGATTCACGACGAGTTTGCCGACTGGATGCTCGACGACGAATACAAGGCTGCTGTCGGGCGGGCGGTTCAACGTCTGGGAGTGAAAGCCCGAGCGGCTGGCATCCACCTGATTTTTGCGGCACAGCGCCCGGATAAGGACGTCATGCCGATGCAGTTGCGGGAGAACCTAGGAAACCGGTTGATCCTGAAAGTTGCAAGCGAAGCGACATCGAAGATCGCCATGGACCGTCCTGGAGCCGAGTTACTTCTTGGCAGGGGACACTTAGCAGCAAAACTCAACGGGGAACAAGGACTTGTCTTCGCTCAGGCCCCCTTTTTATCGGATTCAGATATCGTCGAAGCTGTAGCTGCCATTAGAACGGGTGACGTGATTGAATAATATAGCGATGCACGCGGACTTAATTTCAAGAGTGTGCGCTACCTTGTATGAAGAGCGTAGGGATGAAGCACTCAAAGACGCATCTGATTGGTTCGCAGCAGCGTCTTCGATTGTTCATGTCGAGGCTGTAACTGGTCAATTTGATCCGTCTACAGAATATTGTGAGCCAGTTGCCGATTTTGAAGATGAACGGTCAAAGTCCTGGTCATCCCATTTGACATGCATCAGTATATTCAGTCTCTCATGGGCAGGTTTTGAGTGCGTTGTGAACGGAGTAGTGGATGCTGCAGAAATTAGACGCAATGGTAAAGTCAATGCTGCTATTGCAAAAATATCATCCATGAGTAATCAGTTGCACACTCTGTACGATGAGTTGTTGGAATATACAAACAGGTTTTCATCGCTGATTGATTCTATTAGCAATAAACATCCGCATCATCAGAAAGCATTGGAGGCTCTTAAAGATAAAACAGAAAATGCTGCTTCTGTGTTGAACGCCATTAGACACCTGAGAAATGCAATAGCTCATGGCTCCTTTAGGCTTCCAGATTTCGACGACGATGGCGAGTACAAGACACACATAGCCCTGGTAGAGGCATCAACACATCTGCTTCTCATGGCAGTTCAGAATCTCATTTTTGTCTCACTTGAGGGAAACGAGCAATCGCTTGAGGTGTATTTTCCTTATAATATCGGCGAGTTAGACCACGATCCAATGCTTAGAGATATCCTGTTGTCAGGATCTTCATTGTTACCATAATAAGGTCAGTAATTTGTTCTATTTATGGATTGCGTTTTATTTATGACAACTGACGCAAACCTTTGCCGAGCCGTACAGAATGTCCAAGTCCAGAGGCTCGTTGCCGGAGCGGAGAGGGTTGAGTGCTTGACGGTCTCTCAGACGTGCCAACCTCTTCTTGTGGTCCTCCCTGATCTGAGCAATACGATCCGGGTAGGCAAGTTGGTCCAACGATTCCCCTTGACTCCATGTAAAGGGAGACCCGTGATCAACAGCCTTTTTTTCGTAGGCTTTAGCCTCGTTAAAAGCGTCAGGGTGTTCCTCCATCAGTCTGACCCACTCGATCTTCTGCTGGAAGAAACAAAAGGTGCATCCGCTCCTGGATCGCCAACGGTAATACTCGGGAAGCCCCACTCCAGATGCATCTAGGATATCCAAGACGGCTGTCTTATCGATACCCGCCTCACGAAAAGGCAGCCGCACCGATAAATTTGGATGGGTGGAGGAATAACCCTCACGATAGTCCTCGTCTGATCGGATCGCAACGTAGCTTACCGCCTTGCCCCCCGCTTCAATGTGCGGTCGCACCCAATGCTCGAAAGGACGGATTTTGAGCTGCCGAGTACACCATCGACTTTTTGCAGAGGGGAGAAAGTGTTTGTACTGGGTAAGCCAGAAATCGAAATCCCGGTCAGGGTTTAGCCGCTCAATCGGCTTCCCCAAAAAACCTTCCAGACGACCGAGAAACTCGTAGACCTCAGGCAACTCTTTCCCTGTGTCGGTGAAGAAGTATTCTACGTCAAGTTCTGGGTGGTTCTGGTGCATGTATATGGCCAGTGCGGCACTGTCCCGCCCACCCGAGAGTCCCAGCAGATGGCGGATATTGCTCATGCTCGCTGCCTCCTTTTTTGCCGCACGGGCTGATTGAGATCCTCAACAGAAGCCTCTGTGAGTCGTGATCCCAACTCGGCCACTGCCGCCAGCGCCACATCTCTTTCAACGCGCCCTTTTGTAAGCACCTCAAAAAGCAGCTCAACAAGCCTGTCGACTTCAGCTCGTTGATTTGCGCCCACGCTAAAGTCAGGGGCTAACGGTGTGGGGCGGTCGGGATCGCTGGTATAGATCGCCATGTGTGTCCGCCTGTCGCTCCGCCCCTTGACGTGAGCGAGGGCCTCGGCCTTAAGGAAATCCTGAGCAAGGGAAGCTAGTTCGACGCGAGTTTGGTTGATGTCACGGTCGACCCAATCACGCGGGGGACGGTTGGCCGCAAGGCTCGCGATGCCTTCGATTTCTTCAGCAACTCCCGAGTAAACCGCAAGACGGGTCGCGAAGGCATCAAGACGGTAGTTGCCTGTGAGTCCCTTGACGGTTTCAGCTCGGAGATGCAGTTCGGCAAGCTCCTCTGGATCGGCGGCTCGGACACGCAACTCACGAAGCATTACCGCAGCGAGTTCACTAAGCATGCGGGGATAGGCAGCCACCAGTTCCGCAAGTCCCTCGCGGACTGCGTCTACAACCTTTTCTGCATCGATATCCGTCTCACCTTTGACACCAAACATATAGGGGAGATCATCCAGCAGGAATTTGTTCGGGTCGTGAGCCATCTTTGCAAGATTTCGGACTTTGATGGCCGTCTCGGAGAGATCCGTCGTCTTGAGGGCCCATGGCTTCAGTCCCATTACCATACCGACCAAGCTACGGGCGCAATCCAGAGGTTCGGATAAGACGCTTCCAGCTGTATCTCCACGCTGTTTGGCGATCACTTCGGCGATGCCATTCAGCACCTTATTGTGAAAATCCGAGACGTTGCTCCAACGGAGGCGAACTGATGCAGGATCTTGCGTCAGACGATCAATCAGCAGAGATGTGAGCTTATGCTGGAATGTGCCATCCAGATAGACTGCCAAGCGTTCCAACTTGGAGAGAATGAATGCCATGGCAAAGATCGGCAGAAGCCCGTCTCGGACACCAAACGGAGGTGCCTGCCACAGGTCGTATAAACGCCTTATGTCAGCACCTCCGATTCCCGCCTTGCGGAACAAATGTTCAGCTGATTTCCACATCGGACCCAGCCTGGCGGGATCATCTTCAGCAGGCTCATGAAACCCATAACCCTTGCCGTCCTTGGTTGCTCGATGAAGACCGGTCACCTCAAGCAAAGACGCAAAAAGTCCACCCTCCGCCGGATACCCCTCAATGCCAACCCGTGGTTCCATTGGCTTCTCGACCATTGCCTTAAGTAGGATCTTCTGGGCGGCAATAGCATTACTGGAAGGCTTGAGCCTATTTAAGAGTTCGTTGAATATCTTCGGGGCATTGGAGAATCTGGCAGATGCCATTTGAGAGGCTATTGCATTGAGACCAGCCAAACCGGTACGCCCTGACATCTTCAATAAACCATGGTCCCCGGGCCCGGTTCTTGCCAGCCAATCGGCAGACAGAAACGCTTGTCGTGCCTGCTCCTCAAGCTCGGCGGCAGCACGGGTAATTCGTGCTCCAACCTCTCGTCTGGCTACAGAATCACCATTCAGCTCTGTCCTTTCGGACCGCACAGTTTCCAAAGCCAATAACTCGGACGCAAGTCCAGGAATAGAAATGCTGTTTCTCGTCCACCCGACTGCGACCGGGGTGTCTCCCACTGCGTCTACAGCAGCCTTCCAGAGACGCTGAGCTTTAGACTCTGGCTCATTTTCCATACCCACCAGCAACAAGAAGAGACCGTCGGCACCATTTTTGGCCTGGTATTTCCGGACCAAATCCTCCCCTTCGGACAAAGGGGCGATATCGACTTCGAACCACCGCAACACACCGGTCTCGTGGTAGTGCCGCTTGGCCAGGAGAGGTTGCAGACTTGCTACGCTGCGAAGCCTATTAAAATCGACACCTGTCATTTGTGCAATCGCCTGATCGACTGCAGCATCGATATCGAAGTCGCTGCCAGCATAGATGGCGTAGGCACCCAAATGCTTCTTGAATATCACCACAGACCACTTGCGAAGCTGTTCCAGCATAGCTTCAAGGTTCTCGATATCGATCTTTGGCAGGGAAAGCGAGAGAACCTCCATGGTTGGAAACAGACCGGATCGCTCTTTGAATAGGTCAATCAACGCAATGGTCTTGATCAATTCAAGATGTTCAACGTCGCCACCCGAAGCCTCGCATCTCTCGATGGCATCGACCGCAAGCGACCACCGGTGACCATCTGGAGACGCCAATATGGAAGATTCCAGGTTGGCCCTGAGATAGTCCCAAAGACGCACGGGACGATACTCGACAACTGTATCCTCTGGCGATGAGCGCAGGAAGTCCTGAAACCCAAATGGTTCAGCTGAATTTAGAAACCCGAAGACGCTACGCTGATTCTGCCCGAACCTGCGTCGAGACATAGGGCCAAGCAAGCTTGCAACCACAGGATGGAGGGGCCAACAGGAGGCAAGCTCATTTCCAAGCGAGGTGGCAGTCCCAGGACGATTCCGCCTAATAGCGTTGGCAATCCCTTCGGGAACAAGGCTATCTGGGGGAGGAACAGATCTCTGGATCGCTCGGGCAATGAGGGAAACCTGTTCCTCGCCAGCTACATTGATCGGAATATCAACAAATCGACCTTGAATCTTGAGCCATTCGTCCCTAGCTTCTCTTGTCAACTTGTTGGCATAGTCGTCGAACGCCTGATGAAGAATACCAATGACGACAAATCGTTGATTGCTACGGTTGGCAGTCTCGGCTAGTTGCTGGAACAAGTAGACATCAGATCCACCCAACGCGGCATGATCCAGAAACTTCCCCATCTCATCCACAAGAAGCAAAAGCCCGGTACCAGGAACAGAGTGTACAGCTTCAATTATACGAGAGGAGACGTCAGATTGCGTGAATCTGAAGTTATGTTCCTTGGTATACGCTACTTCCAAAGCGTCGGTGATTGCTTTCTCAGGATCGCCGCGCCGTCCTATGATTGGTAATACGGTCCATCCTCCTTCAACAGCTCCCATCAACGACACAATACGATTGGCTGCTTCTATTCCAATCGCCTTCCTGGCCTTGCCCCTCATTTCCTCGTTCGAACCAAGCAGTGCCGCGAGCATCACCGCAAGGCTGGACTTGCCACTTCCGTAGGGACCAGTCCAGGTAAATGCTCCGTGGCCTGTTTCGGCAAACTGTCGTCCCATTGACAACATTGCATCGACGATGGATGGCGGACATACAAAGCCATCTAGTGCCGTAGAATCCCCCATATCAGCATCAATGCGAACAGAACGCCGGAAACGCCGTTCTACCCAAATGATATCGGCAAGTGTTCTCATGCCGTCCTCAAATTCATCGATCTTCGAATGAGGTCGGAAACCATCTCCAGGGGATTGACGGAGGAAAGATCATGGGCATAGACCTGACGCATCCCGGTGCTCTCGTCCCAGCGAATGGCGCCTTTGGTCAGGTCCGCTAATACCGCCAACCGATCAGCGACTGACTCTTCGTCGAGCATAAAGACCCTGCCGGGCGATCCCGGCTCATGCGTCACCGTCTCGACTGTAAGCTCACGACGAGTCGGGTATATGCGTGCCCAAAAATCATGCAGTCCAAAAAGAAAAACCTCGTCAGGCAATGTTGGCTTGGGTCCGCGACAAAAGCTGAAGGCTGATCCAACATCAATGGAATGCATAAGGCCAAGTTCGCATAGAGGCGACTCAAGATTATCTTCATGCGATCCCCGGGCAGATGGCGACTTGGCAAGGTAAGTACGAACAAAACACTCCACGTCCCGTTTGACGGTGATTTCGGTGATGCGGGACTCTTTCATTCGACCCGATTCTCTTAGCGCCTTTATCCGGCGAAGGAGTCGTTCTGTAAGAAAGTCACGATCCATCACCGGTTCGTTAAACTCGTTGAATGCCCAATACCATGTCGTCGTGCGTCCTGGAATGGTTGCAAGGTGCCAGTGAATCATCCAAAGTGATGCAGAATGTTCCAAGTAAGGATCACCGCTATTGTCCAATAGTGCATATCCTAGGGGCGAAATGACTAATTGACCTTGGCGCGACCCGTCATTCTCCTCAAACCTCAGGATGCCAGCGGCCAATGACCAGTGACGCATCGATACCACCATATTCTTCCCAACCCCAAAAAGCGCGATAGCTGCATCATCGGTAAACACGGCTTTGGTATCCCCGCTGCCGGATTCAATCATGCGCTTAACTTGATCGAATGATTTTTTCAACCATCCGTACCTTAGGGGAAATGTCTCATGTCCAGCGAACTGAAGCTTGAATCGCACATCGTCAAGGAGGAGTCGTGCCATGGCAGTCCCAAAAAAGATAAAACCAATTGAACATTGGCTGTTCGGGTGTTATGGTGAGCCGCGACTGGTGGATGTCACCAGTCGGGCAATCTTGGCTTGACTCTATTCCGTTTGGAGAGAATTGTCAACTTGTCACGGACTGGAGGGTATCGCCAGTCGATGGAAGCCGGAGAATGGCAATGATGGCACACAGCAAGCCGGTAGGATGCATCGGCGCAGGCATTTACCTAGACAATCAGGCATCGACCCCGCTTGATCCAAGGGTTGCGGTCGCCATGGCTCCATATTGGACAGAGTTTTGCGGCAATCCCCATGCATCCGAGCACGCTTTCGGGTGGGCCGCCGACAAGGCCGTCGATGCGGCACGGGCAGGCGTGGCAAATTTAATAGGTGCTGATCCCGACGAAATCATATTCACATCGGGAGCGACAGAAGCAAACAACTTGGCAGTACTCGGAATGGCCCGTTCAGCAAATCGTGAGCGCAGGAAGGTTGTCGTCAGCGCCATCGAACACAAGAGCGTTCTCGAAGCCGCCCGCGCCTTGGAGGATGATGGTTTTGAAGTTGCCTTGATTCCGGTCGGTAGTGCCGGGGTGATCGATTTCGATGCCGTCGCCAAAGTTGTCGATGAGCACGCCGCCCTTGTATCTGTAATGGCGGTTAATAACGAGATCGGCACAGTTCAACCAATCGCCCGGATAGCTGATTTATGTCGATCATCTAGGATCCCTTTCCATGTAGATGCAGCGCAGGCGCTAAGCTTTTGGCCAATCGATGTCGTCGACATAGGCGTTGACCTGATGAGCATCTCTGGCCACAAGATCTATGGACCAAAAGGTATTGGTGCCCTTTACGTCAGGCG
>JADGCJ010000046.1 GCA_015229045.1 Magnetococcales bacterium | reverse complement strand
CCACCAAGGGGGCAGGCGGAGCCTCCCCCTTGGATCCCCCAACCCCTTTTAATACAAAAAAGGTGTTGGGGGCTTCGCCCCTTTTAATTATTATGTTTTTTCTATGTTTTTTGATGTACACCCCTTGAGCGGACACGGTCTCCATGTACGAAAAAATCAATCGCTTGCACTTTGTAGGCATCGGCGGCATCGGCATGAGCGGCATCGCCGAAGTGCTGATCAACCTGGGCTACGTGATCTCCGGCTCGGATATGGCGGAAAACGCCAATGTCCGACGCCTGCGCAACCTCGGCGCGACCGTCCATATCGGTCACGCGGCCAATCAGGTGGGAGAAGCCCATGCGGTCGTGACCTCATCGGCGGTGACGGCGGATAACCCTGAGGTGGCGGCGGCCCGCCATCGGCGGATTCCGGTCGTGCCCCGGGCGGAGATGCTGGCCGAACTGATGCGGTTCAAATACAGCATCGCCATCGCCGGAACCCACGGCAAGACGACGACAACCTCCCTGATTGCCACCCTCCTGGGCGAGGCCGGCATGGATCCGACGGTCGTCAACGGCGGCATCGTCAAATCGATGGGCAGCAATGCCCGCCTGGGGCGCGGTGAATTTTTGGTCACCGAAGCGGATGAGTCGGATGGCTCCTTTTTGAAGCTGTTTCCCACCATGGCCGTCGTCACCAACATGGATCCGGAACACATGGAGCATTACGGCCATTTTGATGCCGTGCGCCGGGCCTTTCGGGAGTTTGTCTCCAAGGTTCCCTTCTACGGCTTGATCATTCTGTGCCGGGATCACCCCGAGGTGCGGGCCATGCTGCCGGATTTGGGTGATAAACGTGTTGTCACCTACGGTTTGCAGCCGGGAGCGGACATCCGGGCGGTGGATGTGGTGCAAGAGGGGGTGCACACGCACTTCCGGGTCGAAGTGACAGCGGATCCGGACAGCGCGCCGGTCGATTGGGGTCCGGTGGCGCTCTCACTGCCCGGATTGCACAACGTGACCAATACCCTGGCTGCGATTGCCGTGGCCTGGGAGCTGGCCATTCCCTGGGAGACGGTGATTCACGCCCTGGCCGGGTTCAGAGGGGTGCAGCGGCGTTTTGACCTGCTGTTCGACAGCCCGGAACGGGTGGTGATCGACGACTACGGCCACCATCCGGTGGAGATTCAGGCGACCCTGGCGGCGGTGCGGGCGGGGTTTGGCCGGGAACGACGCCTGGTGGTGGCGTTCCAGCCGCATCGTTATACCCGGGTTCGCGACCATTTTCAGGCGTTTGCCGCCAGTTTTGTGGGGACCGATCTGGTGCTGGTCGATCCCATTTATCCGGCGGGAGAGACTCCGCCGAGTGATCCTCCCCTGGGCGAGCGGGGCCAGGAGATGTTGATGACGGCCATCCGGGAACAGAGCCAGACCCGTACCGCTCCCCTGCCCGGCGGACCTGAATGGATTGCCGCCCTGACGGCTTATCTGGAGCCGGGTGACATTGTGGTTTTTCTGGGGGCCGGCAACATCACCCAACGGGCACGAGCCTTTGCCGGGTCTTTGTCGGGGGAATGATGGTCGAGACAAAGCCCCGGTTTCCGGCGCTCCTGCGGCCCGTGGTCGAGCAGGTTTCCCTGGCCCGGCGCACGACGTGGCGGGTGGGTGGTCCGGCCCGCTGGCTGGTCTGCCCCTCCTCGGTCCAAGAGGTGTCCCATCTGGTGCGCAACCTGGCGGGGGAGGTGGCGTGGCTGATTCTGGGCGGAGGTAGTAACGTTCTCATCGACGATGGTGGTTTTTTTGGCGTCGTCGTGGATTTGACATCGGGGATGGACCAGATCCGCTTGACGGATGCCTGCACCATCGAAGCCGAGGCCGGGGTTGCGACCCGGGCATTGGCCCATTTTGCCCGCCGCCAGGGATTGACGGGGGCGGAGTTTCTCGCTGGCATTCCCGGCAGCGTCGGGGGGGCACTGCGCATGAACGCCGGTGCCTACGGGGGCGATATGCGGCAAATTCTCCTCGATGCCCGTGTCATGGATCCGACGGGTGAGATCCATGACCGGACACCGCAGGAGTTGGAAATGTCCTATCGCCACACCCGGCTCCCTGCGGATTGGATGTTTTTGTCGGGGCGTTTTCGCCTACGGTCCGGGGATCCGGAAACGATCCGTCGTAGCATGCAGGATTTCAATCGGCGCCGGGTGGCCAGCCAGCCTTTGCAACACCCCTCGGCGGGGAGTGTCTTTTGCAATCCTCCGGGCGGACCAGCCGCCTGGCAACTGATCGCCGATGCCGGCCTGCGCGGGGTGTGGCAAGGAGGGGCACAGATCTCGGAAAAGCATTGTAATTTCATCCTCAATCGTGGTGGTGCCACGAGTCGGGATCTCTTGATCCTGTTTGATCTGGTACGTGAAAAAGTGTTCAAAAATAGCCATATCGAGCTGAAGCTTGAAGTTCGCATTGTATCTCCAAATGGTTAGCGACAGGCACGATGAAAAAGAGGAAAGGGGAGAAGGAATGACTTGCGTCTCAGGACCGAAACCCCTACCTTATGGCATCCGTCAACGGCAGCGCAGGGAAGCGACCCACGGGTCGGAAGAAGATTGACTATGGAATGGCGGGATCGAAAAATTGGGGTATTGATGGGGGGCCTTTCGGCGGAGCGCGAGGTCAGCCTGCGGAGCGGGCGAGCGATGACCGCCGCCCTTGAACGCCTTGGCCATCAGGTGGTGCCGATCGATGTGGGTCGGGATCTGGCTGCTGTGCTGATGCGGGAAGGAATCCAGGTTGCCGTCATGGCCCTGCACGGACCTCTGGGAGAGGATGGCACGGTCCAGGGACTCCTGGAGGTGATGGGTATCCCCTATACCGGATCCGGCGTGGCGGCCTCGGCTGTCTGCATGAATAAAACCTTGACCAAGTGTCTGTTTCGTGACGGTGGGGTACCGACACCTGCGGGCCAGGAGGTGGTTTTGGCGGCAACGGGCGGCGATCCGGAACGGGTGGCTGCCCAGGTGCTCTCGCCACCCCCGTGGTATGTCAAGCCGGCCAACTCCGGCTCCAGCGTGGGTGTCACCCGCGTGACGGAGCGTGCCCAACTGCCGGAAGCCCTGCTCAAGGCCGCACAAACCAACGACCTGCCCGCCGATGGCGTGGCCCGCATCCTGGTGGAAACGGAGGTTCATGGCAAGGAGTTGACCATCTCCATCCTGGATGACCAGCCCCTGCCACCCATCGAAATCCATCCCATCAGCGGCTTTTACGATTTTACCAACAAGTACACCTCCGGTCGAACCGAATACCGGATTCCTCCCCAGAATGTCTCCGCTTTGGCCCTGGAGCGCTCGCGCGATGCGGCCTTGCTGGCCTATCGCGTGGCTGGCTGCCGCGGTTTGGCCAGAGTCGATGTCATGCTGGATGCTGCTGAATCACCATGGGTTCTCGAAATCAACACCGTGCCTGGTATGACCGAACTCAGTCTGGCCCCCAAGGCTGCCGCTGCCATGGGGATGAGTTTTGATCAGCTTGTGGCACGAATATTGCGGAGTGCTGCATTGAAATCATGTGGTCCCGTCTGCTGACTTTCTTTTTTGTCGTGGTTGTTGCTGGCGGGGTGACGTTGGGCTGGCGCGAGGCCCGTCAACCCGGACACTTTCAGTTGCAGGAGATTCGGTTGCTGGGCCGGGTACACACGGATGAGAAGGTGATCCTGGGTGCTCTGCGCGATATTGGCATTGTTCAGGGGACCAATTTGTTGCGGATCGATCCGCGCCTGGTTCTGGAGAAAATGGCGACGCTGCCCTGGATCCGGAAGGTGCGTATCGAGCGGATCTATCCGGATGTCCTGGCCATTGCCATGGTGGAGAAGGTGGCGGTATGCATGAGTCGGCAGGGGGAGCAACTGACCCTGCTGGATGAGTATGGCAAACCGATCAAATCCCTGGAAAAGGGCGATCCTTTGCGCATGCCGGTGGTGTTTCGCAAAGAGTCGGTGCTGGAGTCGGAAACGGTTGTTTCACTCATGAACCTCCTGGGCAAGCATCCCTGGCTGCGGGAACAGCTTTCCGAAGCGATCAGCATCCCCGGGGACCGATGGATCATGTATACGAAGAAAGGTGTCAGGATCCTGTTTTCACAACGTGCAGAGGCCGAGATGAACCTGCTGCGGCAGTTGCAAGACCGCTATCGGATCCTGGATCGCCGGGTGCGGCAGGTGGATATGCGGGTGTCGGGACTGGTGGCCGTTCGCCCCCTGCCCGCCGAGAAACAGCTTTGAGTCGCGTTTGCAAAGATAAGGGCAGAGATAGGGATTGGCACTTGTTCTTTTGGAAAAGAATGGATGATCAAATAGACGCGGATTGAGAGAGAAAACCCCCACGTCCTGGCCAGGGAGAGCGCCGGGATGCCAGTAGGAAGCATCGCCTACAAAGCCTCAAACGATCAGGACGATTCGGAAGCACTATGGCGAAACAGGATCAGAACCTCATCATCGGCCTTGATATCGGGACCACCAAGATCTGCTGCATCGTCGCCGATTTGCAGCAGGACGGCCGCCTTGATGTCATTGGTATTGGCACCCACCCTTCACGGGGATTGCGCAAAGGCGTGGTGATCGATATCGACTCCACGGTCGAAAGCATGCGCATGGCCGTGGAAGAAGCGGAAATGATGGCCGGCGTGGAGATCAATATGGTCTACACCGGCATCGCCGGCAGCCACATCAAGAGTGGCAACTCGCACGGCGTGGTGGCCACCAAGGAGGGCGAAGTCACGGCCAGCGACATCCAAAGGGTGCTGGATGCCGCCCGGGCCCAACCCATCTCCCAGGATCGGGAGATCCTCCATACCATTCCCCAGGAGTTCATCCTGGATGGCCAGGATGGCATCAAGGAACCCCTGGGTATGTCAGGTGTGCGCCTGGAAGCCAATGTCCACATCATCACCGGCGCGGTCTCGTCAGCCCACAATATCATCAAATGCGCCAACCGTTGCGGCCTGGATGTGGGCAATATCATCCTCGAACAACTGGCCTCCGCCGAGGCGGTCCTCACCTCGGACGAGAAGGAACTCGGTGTCTGCCTGCTCGATATTGGCGGCGGCACCACGGATATCGCCATATTCGCCGATGGCCATATCAAACACACCTCCGTCCTGGCCATCGGCGGTGACCACATCACCAACGATATCGCCGTCGGCCTGCGTACCCCAACCCGGGAAGCCGAACAACTGAAAAAAAACTTCGGGGCTGCCCTCTCCTCCCTGGTCAACGCGGAAGAGATCATCGAAGTCCCCAGCATCGGCGACCGCAAACCGCGTACCCTGGCCCGCCACATCCTGGCGGAGATCATCGAGCCGCGCGTCGAGGAGCTTTTCACCCTGGTCAAACGGGAGATCGCCCGCTCCGGATTTGAAGAACAGATCGCGGCAGGCATTGTTTTGACCGGCGGTTCAGCTATCATGGAGGGCATGGTCGAGCTGGCCGAAGATGTGTTCCAAAAACCCGTGCGTCGGGGTCTTCCCCAGGGTGTCGGCGGGTTGACCGATGTCGTCAACAGCCCGATATACTCCACGGCGGTGGGTCTGGTGCAGTTTGCCACACGCTTCGATCGGGATCGCCCCACGCGCTTCATTCCCGAGGAGACCGGCGGCGTTCGCAGGGTGATGCATCGCATGCGGGAGTGGTTTGGCGAAATTTTTTGAGGTATGATGACCAAATTTCAGGCCATTTCATCGTGAAAGTCGCGTAGCGACTCTCATGGTCGGAGGGTGGAGGGAGGTTTCCCCCATCCATGAAAGTTAGGGGGTCACATGAGTATTGAATTTGAACACAACGATGAATCAAGGGGAGCGCGGATCAAGGTCGTCGGCGTTGGCGGAGGCGGTGGCAATGCCATCAACAACATGATCCAGGCCCAGTTGGACAAGGTGGAGTTCATCGTTGCCAATACCGACGCCCAGGCCTTGACACGTAATTTGGCCCCCGTGCGCATCCAGATCGGCGAGGGGGTGACGCGCGGATTGGGAGCAGGCGCCAAACCCGACATGGGCATGCGTGCCGCCGAAGAGAGCCGGGAACGCATCCAGGACGCCCTGCAAGGCGCCGACATGGTCTTCATCACCGCCGGCATGGGTGGTGGCACGGGCACGGGAGCGGCCCCCATCATCGCCAAAATCGCCAAGGAGATGCAAATCCTGACCGTGGCCGTGGTGACCAAACCCTTCGGCTTTGAAGGCAAACGCCGGATGAAGTTCGCCGAAGACGGCTTGGCCGAACTGCGCAAACATGTCGATACGGTCATCACCATACCCAACCAGAAACTCCTCGGTGTGGTGGGGAAAAATACCACCATCCTGGAAGCCTTCCGCAAGGCGGATGACATTCTGCACCAGGCGGTGCGCGGCATCACCGACCTGATCACCATCCCCGGCCTGATCAACGTCGACTTCGCCGACGTGCGCACGGTCATGGACGAAATGGGCCAGGCCATGATGGGCGCCGCCGAGGCCTCGGGCGATACCCGCGCCCTGGATGCCGCCACCCAGGCCATCTCCAGCCCCCTGCTGGACGATGTCTCGATTCATGGCGCCCGGGGCGTCCTGATCAACATTACCGGCGGTGTCAATCTGGCCCTCCACGAGGTGGACGAAGCCGCCACCGTGGTCCGGGACATGGCCCACGAAGATGCCATCATCGTTTTTGGCGCCGTCCTCGACGAGGCCATGGAAGACTCGGTGCGCGTCACTGTCGTGGCGACCGGCATCGGCAGCGCGGAGAAGGTCTCCTTCCCCAGCCGGGACAAGGTCGCCACCCACCCCAACGCCCAGCACCAGCAGAAAAATGTTCGGCAGCTCAATGCGCAGCCGGAAAAAGAGCTGGATAACGCAACACCAGCCGAAGCCATGAGCAAAAACAATCGTCGACCACGTCGCCGCGCCGACCTGGAGGAGTTCACCTCGGTCAATACCGATGTGCTGGATACCCCCACCTTCCTGCGTCGACAACTGGATTGACATGTGTGACAACAAGATCGGACGGCTCCCAGGCCGTCCGATGTCGTTCAGGGGGGCGTTCGTAAAGAGTCGTTCCCCCTTTGGGTTGCCTCGTTTTTTGGGTCGCCCTGTTTTTGGGGTCGTTTGACCGCAAAGGTTGCACGGCGGCTTTTATGGTCAAAGGATGGTGAAATGCCATCCCCGTCTGCGGGGGTGGGTGCGGTCCGCACAGGATTAATTTTTGGCACGATTTTTCCATAATCCATACTGGGTTGTCTATGGAGGCCCCACGCGGGGGTCGGAACGGAATCCAGGGTGCTTCTTCATGTACTTGCAAAGAACTTTAAAAAACACGATTCGTTGTACTGGCATCGGCCTGCATGGCGGCGAAAAGACCTATCTGTCGCTCCGCCCGGCTCCCGAAAATACCGGCATCGTTTTTCGCCGCACGGATTGTCGGGGTGCCTTGATCCCGGCCCGGGTTGAAAACGTCATCGACACAAGGCTTTGCACCACGCTTGCCAACGACAATGGGGTGCAGGTCTCCACCGTCGAACACCTGCTGGCCGCCTTTGCCGGGTTGGGCGTGGATAACGCCTTCATCGATCTGGACACGCGCGAAGTACCCATCATGGATGGCAGCGCTGCGCCGTTTGTTTTCTTGATTCAGTGCGCAGGTGTGGTGGAACAGAGAGTGTCAAGAAAATGGATCCGTGTCAGAAAACCTGTGATTGTCGAGGATCGGGACAAACGGGCCGCTTTCTATCCCGGCGATGGGTTCCGGGTCAGCTTCCTGATCGATTTTGATCACCCCATGCTGACGGAACAGCACGTCGATCTGGAGATATCCGAGACCGCCTTTGTCAAGGAGGTGAGTCGGGCGCGTACCTTCGGCTTCCTCAACGAGGTGGAAAAGTTGCAGTCCAACGGCCTGGCACGCGGTGCCTCCCTGGACAATGCCATTGCCATCGGCGACTACCGTATCCTCAACGATGGCGGCCTGCGCTACGAAGATGAGTTCGTCCGCCACAAGATCATGGACGCGCTGGGGGATCTCTACCTCCTCGGCCACCCGATCCTGGGACACTTCGAGGGGGTGCGCTCCGGTCACACCATGAACAATATGCTGTTGCATAAATTGTTATCCCAATCAGGCTCCTGGGAGTTTGTCGAGGGGGAGTCGTTCAAGCTTCCCGTGGAAGCGTTTCAACCCTATGCAATGGGGATTGGTGGACCGGCGGTGGCCTTTCCAAACTGATGGCGTGGCTGAAACAGGTTGGCCCCGGGATGGTGTTGTTTTCCTTTCTGACGGCCTGTCAAGGAGGGGGGGGAGTGCCCCCCAATCCATTGCGGGAAGTGGCAGCCTCCCTGCAGGGGAGCAGTCTGTACGCCCAGGCTCTGCTCTCGCCGGAGTTCCAGCGCGAAACCCTGGAGCTTTTGAAACAGGGAGAGCCAATCCAGGCGACGTATCGCTTTCGGTTGCGGGAGGGGCGTACCCTCCTGCCGGATCGGGAGGTGTCGCGGTTGACGCTGCAACGCAGGCTGCGTCTGCATCTGATCACGCAACGCTTCGAGATGCAGGATATCACCCGGGGGCAGACCTCCTACACCGACGATGATGACGAGGCCCTGCAATTTTTGGGGCATCCGCGCGATGTTCTCCTGGAAGAGCGCGGCAGCAAAAACAGGGCAGCCACCAACTTTCCGGTCTCCGGGCGGCGTTATTTTTTGGAGGCGCGTTTTGAGTTGGAGCGGGAGGGTATATCGCGGCCGCTGCGATTCCTGAACCGATTGTTCACCTTTTGGCGGCCGGTGGATTATCGTCTTGAGACGGAGTTCCATCGTTGATGAGCAAGACTCGGCTGGTCAAATGGGCGGCGTGGGCGGCACACTCGAAACGGGGTTGGCTGTTTACGCTGTTTTTGTTTCTGGTGGTGGCCACCACCCTGACGACCGGACTGGGTCTGCAAGTTCAGACAGCGGCGGGCGGCAGCTACAGTCTGGCGTTTTTGATCCTGTTGTATGTCAATCTGTTTTTATTGTTTGCGCTGGGCTTTCTGGTCGTGCGCAACCTGTCGCGATTGTGGCTGGACCGGCGCCAGCAGCGGGCGGGGTCGCGCCTGCGCACACGCATGGTGGCCATGTTTGTGGCCATGTCCCTCGTGCCGACGGTGGTGGTGGCCATCCTGTCGCTGGAGCTGCTCAACCGTGGCGTCGATTCGTGGTTTTCCGACCGGATCACCCAATCCCTGGCCAACTCCCTGGAAGTGGCGCGCTCCTATTACCAGGAGAGCCAGCGCACCATTCGCCACGACGCCGAAGATATCGCCAGGAATCGAACCATCACCTCCAGCGTCGCCTTGCAGGATCGGGATGCGACGACGGCAGTCCTGGAGTTGGAACGTCTGGCGCGGGGGCTGGACGAAATTGTCATCCAGCGCAGCAACGGCACGCGCATCAGCAAATCGGGGGATCTGCCGCCCGATCCCCTGCCGGATTTGACGACGCTGCGCGATGGCTCGACACGGGCGCTCCTGGTGAGCAACGACACCGGAACGCGGGTACGGGCCTTTGTCTACCTGGGAGGGGACGTCTATCTCAGCACAGGCCGCTGGATCGACCGGCAGATCATCAGCCAGATGGAGGTGATCGAAGCGGCCTATGTCGACTACAACCAGTTGCGGGCGGCGCATGTCCTGCTCAAAAACAGCCATGCCCTGACCCTGGTTTTGATCACCCTGCTGCTGCTGCTGGCGGCGATGTGGTCCGGCTTTCGGATGGCCGGGCAGATTACCGATCCTATCACTGAACTTGTTGAAGGGACGCGCAAGGTTGCAGCCGGTGACCTGTCGGTGACCCTGCTGGTGACCGGCGATGACGAATTGGCCACCTTGCAGGCCGCCTTCAATGCCATGACCCAGAAACTGACCGAAAATCAGCGTGATCTGCAAAGCACAAATGCCTTGCTGAAGGAACGGCGGCGTTTCATGGCCGCCATCCTGCGCAACATCTCTTCGGCGGTGATCAGCGTCAATCGCTTTGACGAAATCACCCTGATCAATCCCGTGGCCGGAGAGTTGTTGGGAGTCGATCTGGCCACAGCCATCGGTCGTCCCTACACGGAGACGTTGCCGGGAGAGCTCCTGGAACCCGTACGCACCCTGTTGAAAAATGCCACGCTGAAAAATGTCACCCTGTCGTCCGAGCGCACCTCGGGTCCGGGTAGCGAAGGGGGCAACATGCTCTCGACCCAGATCCAGATTCAGGGTCCGGAGAGCCATCTGATCCTCCTGACCCGCCTGACCATGCTGGAAAATCGCCAGGAGGAGGGGAGCGGGTTCATTTTGACCTTCGATGATCTTACCGATGTCCTCCAGGCCCAGCGTACCCGAACCTGGAGCGATGTGGCTCGACGCATCGCCCATGAAATCAAGAATCCACTGACTCCCATCCAGTTGTGGGCGCAACGCATGCGCCGCAAATATTTGCAGGAGCCGGGACAGGAGCGCAGAGATTGGCGCATCCTCGATGAAGGAACGCAGGTCATCATCAGTCAGGTTGAGGAGTTGCGGGTGCTGGTCAACGAATTTTCCAACTTTGCGCGCATGCCGCGTCCGGATTTGAAAAATGACGATCTCAACGCCACCATCCGCGAAGTGCTGACCCTCTACGATACCGAGTTGCGATCCATCGATTTCAAAAGTGAGTTCATGGAGGGACTCTCTCCTTTTCCCTACGATCGCGGCCAGATCAAACAGGTGGTCACCAACCTGATTGCCAATGCCCTGGCTGCCATCGGCGAGCGTCGGGAAAAAGAAGGGGTCGCCCCCGGTGAGCGTCGGGAAAAAGAGGGGGTCGGAAACGAACTTGGCCGACTTGTCATTTCCACCTCACTTACGCAGAATGGGCAGTGGGCCAGGGTGGTGGTTGCCGACAACGGTGTCGGCATCCTGCCGGAGGATCGCTCGCGGGTTTGGGAACCCTATTTTACCACCAAGAAAAAGGGCACGGGTCTGGGGTTGGCCATTGTCAAAAAGATCATCGAGGATCATGGTGGCACCTTGCGGCTGCGTGAATCTCCCTGGCAGGGGGTGCAGGTGGAGTTCCAGCTCCCCATCAGCGGTCCGGCTTCGGTATCAACCTTTCCAGCCCCACCCGTTTGACGACCATGAGTCACACCATTTTGATCGTGGATGATGAGGAGTCCATTCGTACCAGTCTGCGCGGTATTCTGGAAGACGAGGAGTATCGGGTGGTGGAGGCGGCCTCGGGCGAGGAGGCCCTGCGCCTGCTGGTGCGCCAACCCGTGGATGCCATCCTGCTGGATATCTGGATGGAGGGTATCGACGGCATCGAAACCCTCGACCGGATCAAGAAAAAAAATCGCTCATTCCTGAGCAAGGATGGCACTGGTGATGCCTCGGTGCGCATCCTGGCCAGCAATGCCGATGCGCCGGTCATCATGATGTCGGGGCATGGCACCATCAATACCGCCGTGATGGCCACCAAAAGCGGTGCCTATGATTTTTTGGAAAAACCCCTCTCTCTGGATCGGGTTCTGCTGCTCCTGGAGCGGGCCATTCGCGAGCTGGTTCTGGTGCGGGAAAATCGCGATCTCAAGGCGCGGGTGGTCACCGAACAGCCCATGATCGGCGATACGCCGGTCATGCGGGCGCTGGATCAACAAATTCGCCGGGTGGCCCCGACCAGCGGTTGGGTCTTGATCACCGGAGAGAATGGCACCGGCAAGGAGGTCGCCTCCCGGCGTATCCACAAGTTTTCGCAGCGGGCGGAGGGTCCGTTCATTACGGTCAATTCGGCGGCCATTCCGGAAAATTTGATCGAAAGCGAGCTGTTTGGTCACGAAGCTGGCGGCATGGGCGAAGAGAAGGATTTGCGCGTGGGCCGTTTTGAACAGGGACATCGAGGCACGGTGTTTCTGGATGAAATTGGCGATATGGCTTTGAATACACAGGCAAAAATATTGCGCATCCTCCAGGAACAGCGTTTCCAGCGCGTGGGGGGGAGCCGCGAGATCCAGGTCGATGTGCGGGTGATCGCCGCCTCCAACAAAAATCTGGAGGAGTTGATTGCCCGGGAGCGTTTTCGTGCTGATCTTTTTTATCGCTTGAACGTCATTCCGTTGCGCGTTCCCCCCCTGCGCGAGCGACGCGAGGATATTCCGGCGCTTGTCACTTTTTTCATCAGTCAGCACCAAAATGCGTCACCCAATTGGAGTTTTGCTCAAGAAACCCTCGACCTGTTGGGTGCGTATCACTGGCCTGGCAACGTGCGCGAATTGAAAAATCTCGTCGAAAGATTGTTGATCATGGCTCCGGGTCCGGTGATTCGTCCCGAGGATTTGCCGGAGTTCATCGTTCGACGTGACCGGAGTGTGCAATCACCGTGGGACCAGCTTTTGGAAAGCCGAAACCTGCGCACGGCCAGGGAGGAGTTTGAGCGGCACTATCTGGGTGCCCATCTGGCCCGACACCAGGGCAACATCTCCCGTACCGCCGAGGCTGTGGGGATGGAGCGCTCGGCGTTGCATCGAAAGCTGAAATCCCTGGGGCTGGGGGGGCAAACAGAAGATAAGACGAATTGAGCCGAATTTTTCCCTTTTCAACCCGGGCAAGATTTTACCTTGACTGGCTCCTCCTCCCGACTGTTACCTGCCACGATCGGTTTTCACCCCGCCAACAGCACACATTTTTCGATGAATCGGACACAATCATGGTGCGCTCTCTTGTTGTCATCTGGCTTGCCGCAAGTCATCTGCTCTTTTTGAGTGCGGGACACGCTGCACCCCTGACCCAGGACAAAGTCCCGGAACCCCTCAAGCCCTGGGTGGGGTGGGTGTTGTTCGATCATGACGAGAGCCTCTGCCCCATGGTCCACAACGATGCCAAACGCCGCCTGTGTACCTGGCCGGCACGTCTCACCCTGGAGTTGAACGCCCAATCGGGTCGCTTCAGCCAGGATTGGCAGATCGTCCAAGAGTCCTGGATACCCCTGCCGGGAGGGACCGGCGGCATCTGGCCGGAAGCGGTCCTGGTGGATGGCAAACCGGCCCCCGTCACGGCTCGCGAAGGCAAACCCGGTGTGCGCCTCGCCCTTGGGTCGCATCGCGTCAGTGGTACCCTGCCCTGGAAGGAGTTGCCGGAGTCTCTGTTCGTCTCTCCGGCGTCGGGTCTTGTCGATCTCACCATCCATGGCAAGACGGTGCCGTTTCCCAATCTGGACAAGCAGGGCCAGCTCTGGTTGCACACCCAGCGTACCGATCTCCGGACCGAAGATCACCTGGAGGTAACGGTGCATCGTCTGATCAAGGATGGTGTGCCGGTGACGCTCGAAACCCGTCTCAGTCTGCACGTCGCTGGCAAAAATCGCGAAATTTTTCTGACACCTCCCCTGGAAGAGATGATTCCCATGCGTCTGGTGTCGCCGCTGCCGGCCAGAATGGAGGCCGATGGTCGTGTGCGCATTCAGGCGCGCCCAGGCAAGTGGGAACTGGTTCTGGAGCAGCGTCGCACGACCCCCGTCGCCTTTCTGGAGCTGCCCAAACAGATCGTCGCGCCCTGGCCCGAAGAGGAGTTGTGGGCTTTCCAGGCCGATCCTGCCCTGCGCACGGTCACCCTCTCGGGCGCCGAAGCCGTCGATCCCCAACAAACATTGCTGCCCGAACCCTGGCGACACTATCCCACCTACATCATGCGGCCAGGCAACCGGATCACCTTGGCGGAAAAAAAACGCGGCAACCCGGAGCCCGATCCGGACCGCCTGGAACTCCAGCGCACTCTCTGGCTGGATTTTGACGGGGGCGGTTATGCGATCCAGGATCATATCCGTGGCACCACGAGTCGGGCCTGGCGCCTGGAGATGAATCCACCCGTGGAGTTGGGACGGGTCGAGGTCAACAGAAAAGGGTCGTTGATCACCCGTCTGCCCGACTCGCCGCGAACCGGCGCGGAAATCCGGCACAGCCAGGTGGATGTGATCGCCGACAGCCGACTGGCCAGGAGTGACGGCACACTGCCTGCCGTAGGGTGGGAGCAGGATTTTCAAAAGCTCTCCACCACCCTGCGTTTGCCGCCGGGATGGCATTTGTTTCACGCCTCGGGTGCCGATGCCATTCATGACACATGGGTGAGTCGTTGGACCCTTTTGGATCTCTTTTTGGCTCTGATCCTGGCCTTGGCCGTGCAAAAATTGTGGGGCAACATCTGGGGTCTGCTCGCGTTGCTGACCCTGGCCCTGATCTATCACGAGGAGAAGAGTCTGGTCTGGCCGCTCCTCAGCCTGATGGCCACCGTGGCTCTGCTGCGTGTCGTCCCCGAGGCTCATACCCTGCAACGGGTGATTCGTCTTTGGCGCAACGTCAGTTTGTTGTTTCTGATCCTGGTTGCCATCCCCTTTTTGATTGCCCAGGCGCAACAGGGACTTCACCCTCAACTGGATGCAACCCGGGGTGGCGGTTTTGCTCTGGGGGTGGATATCCCGCAACGCGGACAGGTGGCCAATCAGGTGTCGGAGTCCAACGTCTACGATGAGGTGGCTACGGCAGAAGGGGCCGCAGCACCGCCCGCCACCGATCAAAAGGCGCTCAAGAAGAAGAGTGATGTCGTGCGCTCCCTGAGTGCAAATGCCCCGCAGCCTTTGGCTGCCAAACCCTCTTCGTCCGGCAGCGCATCGCGACCCCTGGCCCTGAACGACCCGAACGCCCAGATACAAACCGGGTACGGCATCCCCCAATGGCAATGGCGCACCGTCACCCTGCGCTGGAATGGACCTGTCTTGCGCCAGCAACAGCTCACGCTCTACCTGATGCCCCCCTTTGTCAGCCGCCTGCTGAATCTCCTGCGCATTGTCCTGTTCCTGGCCCTTCTGTGGCGGGTCATGGGGGCAGCGTGGTCATCGGCGGCGCGAGCCTGGTCCTTGGCCGGTGGTCAAAAGGGGCCTGTTTCCGCTGCTCTCCTGGCCTGTCTGCTGGGAAGCGGCCTGTCTGCTCTTGCGGCCCCGGCCCGGGCGGAGATGGTTGCCCCGGAGATGCTGCAAACCCTGGAGAGTCGTCTGACCGCTCCGCCCGTTTGTCTGCCTGCTTGTGCGGACATGCCACGCATGACCGTGGAGGTTGTCCCCGACATGGTACGCCTGCTGCTGGAAGTGCATGCCGAGCAGGCGGTGGCCATTCCCCTGCCCGGCAATGCCAATGCGTGGTTGCCCGGCAAGGTCATCCTGGATGGAGAACCGGCTTCGCACTTGCAACGCGATGGTCAGGGGGTCTTGTGGGTGCGCGTTTCCCAGGGGATTCATCACATTCTCCTGGAGGGATCGCCGCCGCCCCGGGAGACGATGCAGATACCCTTTTCCCTGCAACCCCATCGCGTGACTGTTCTTCAGGCTGCGGGATGGCAGGTGGACGGTCTGCTCGACAATGGCGGTGTCAACTCCAGCCTGCAACTGCGTCGTTTGCACTCCCGGAGCGATCCGGACGCCCCTGTCACGCCGGAGCCGCTGCCTGCCTTTGTCCAGGTGGAGCGTCATCTTATCCTGGATTTGCAGTGGCGGGTGGAGACCCACGTCAAACGTCTGACCCAGCCGGGGACCGCCCTTCTGCTGGAGATCCCCCTGCTGGCCGGGGAGTCGGTCACCACTGCCCATGTGCCGGTGACTCAGGGCAAGGCACGGGTTCATCTCAAGCCGGAACAGACCCTTCTGACCTGGCACTCTGTCCTTGAATCGACGCCGACGCTCACCCTCAAGGCGCCGGAAACCACGCAATGGGTGGAACTTTGGCGCGTCGATGTCAGTCCGGTCTGGCATCTTGCGCACGAGGGGATTCCCGTGATCCGCCACCAGGATGGCGCAGGGCGGCGACAACCGGAGTGGCGCCCCTGGCCTGGTGAACAGGTCGTCATGCACATTCAGCGCCCCGAGGGGGTCTCGGGCCCCACCCTGACCCTGGAAAAGAGCGATCTGGTGGTCACCCCGGGCATTCACGCGACGGATGTCGCTCTTGTTTTGCATCTGCGCAGCAGTCATGGCGGGCAACATGCCATCCGCCTGCCACAGGGGGCGGAACTTCTTGCCACCCGCATTCAGGATCGGGAGGAACCCCTGCGCCAGGATGGTCAGAGCCTCCTTTTGCCGATCGCTCCGGGTCAGCAGGTGATTCGCCTGACCTGGCGGCAACCTGGTGGCATTGGGTTGTTCTACAAGACACCGCAGGTGGATGTGGGGTTGCCCGGGGTCAATGCTTCGGTACAGGTACTCCTGACGCCTGGTCGTTGGCTGTTTTGGGCCTCGGGCCCCACCCTGGGACCGGCCATACTCTATTGGGGTGCTCTGGTCGTCATGTTGATTCTGGCCCCGGCCCTGGGTCGCATTTCCTGGACTCCGTTGCGCACACGCCACTGGATTTTGCTGGGGCTGGGCATCAGTACGCTACCGCTTGAGATGCCCTTGATCCTGCTCGGCTGGTTTTTGCTGCTCGGCTGGCGACGCGAAACGGCGGCCAGCGTGACGCACTGGCGATTCAACCTGCGTCAACTGTTTCTGGTGGCCTGGAGTTTCGCTGCGGTGGGTGCCCTTTTCGACATCGTCACCTATGGCCTGCTGTCCGGGGTTCCCGACATGAAGATCATGGGCAACCACTCTCGCAGCGATCATTTGCAATGGTTTCAGGATCGCATGGGTACGGAGCTTCCCCAGGGAGAGCTGCTCTCGCTGCCCTTGTTCGGTTATCGGTTGGCGATGCTTCTTTGGGCCATTTGGCTGGCTTCGGCGACTCTGGGTTGGATTCGTTGGGGATGGGGTTGTTTCTCCCATGCGGGGTTGTGGCAGACCTGGCGCACACCAAAAACAAGGCAGCCATAAGAGAAAAAAGGGGAGCAAAGCCCCAAAAGCCGTCTGCTCCCTTGGCGGGGCCTGGCCCATGTTCAACATGATTTGGCCGTTCCTGGCTGATTTTGACTGGGTTGTGCGTTTCAACATGTTGATTTATTTACACTGCATTTTTTAACCTCTTTTTGTAGTGCCATCAGGTCCACAACGGTCTGCCGCCTTGGGTTTGATCATAGGACGAATGGCCGGACTCTCCATGTACGGAAAGCAACTCGGGCAGAACCAAACCAGAAAATGATCTACCAAACGCTTGGCCTTGATTCCAGTCCCGGTGGAGTAAAAAAAATGCTCGTCTGAACCCATCAAATCGAAGAATGACATGTTTGTAGTGCCATTCGCCGAAAAATCACCACGCAACTTGTTGATTTTAAATTGACAATAAAATGGCATGTCAAGGATGGGTTGGAGTCTTATCCGCGTGATTTAGATCCATCACATCAGGCCAAAAATTTACCGAAACGGTATAACTATTCAGCACCCGGCAACGAATCGGGGTTCAGGGGGCTGCCTCCCTGGCAGGGAGCCAGCCCCCTGAACCCCCAGTTACCTGATTTTTTAAATGCGATTGCCCTGGACCAAACCCAGAAGCGTGGCAACAATCCGCTGTGCCGCCTCGGGATGGGCCAGGGAGTGCGCCCGCAATCCGACATCGAGCAACCCCCCCCGATCAGCCAGACGCTGCACCAGAAACTCTGTCAACCAGGGAACAGTCAGATGCGCCTGGGATTGCATCCAGGCACCACCCGCCTCCACCAGGGCGCGGGCATTGGCCGTCTGATGATCATCGGCAGCAAAAGGATAGGGAATCAACAAAGCCGGCTTGCCCATGACCATCAATTCCGCCAATGTCGTGGCTCCGGCCCGGGCAATCACCAGATCAGCCGCACGATAGGCCTGGGCCATGTCACGAAAAAACGGGGCACAGTTCGCCTCGATCCCCGCCTGGCGATAAAAAGCCGCCACCGATTCGACATCGGCCGCACGCACCTGGTGCTGCACCCGAATGGAGGCCTGACCAGCCCCCTTGACCAGGTCAGCCAAGGCGGCAGGAACCACATCGGTCAATATTTGTGCCCCCTGACTGCCTCCAAAGATCAGCAACCGCAAAGGTGCTGCCAAAGATGACACCTCTCCCTCTTCAGCTGCAGCCTGCACCAGGCTTTCACGCACCGGATTGCCAGTGGTCAAGACCGGCCGACCGGAAAAATGCACCGCCGCCTGGGGAAAACTCAAACAGACCGTTTGTACGAAACGCCCCAGCAAGCGGTTGGCCAGACCAGGCAGGGCATTTTGCTCATGCAAAACCGTTGGCAAACCCAAAAGCCGCGCCGCCACCACCGCCGGTGCCGAAGCGTACCCCCCCACCCCCAACACGATATGGGGTCGAAACTCCCGCAAGATGACCAACGCCCCCCACAGGGCCGGGACCAGACCAGCCAGGGTACGTACACGCCGCCACAGACCGCTCCCTTTGAGCTGCCCCACCCGCAAAGTCGCCAAACGCCGTCCCTCCTGGGGCAGGACGCGACTCTCCAGTCCCCAGGGAGTACCGACAAACAGAACCTCGCCAGCGGTGGTCTTTTTCCAGGCATCGGCGACGGCCATGGCCGGAAACAGGTGGCCTCCGGTCCCACCCCCGGCGATCAAAAGCCGCTGCATCGACCCGGATCCGGAGCGATCCGAAACATCAAGTTCCGATCCCACACACCCCAGCTTGTCAGGCTTTTGCAAGAGGGATCCAGTCACACTCTTCTCCTATTCTCGCCCGACCCGGCTGGCGTGGTGCAAGGGTGGAACAGTACGCGAAAAGGCCAACAACAAACCCACCGTGCCCAACGTGATGATCAGCGATGATCCACCATAACTGACCAGGGGCAGTGTGAGTCCCTTGGGGGGGAGCAACCCCATGACCACCCCCATGTTGGCGATGGCCTGGGTGCCCAACAAGATTCCCAAACCGGCCGCCCCCAGTCGAACATAGGGATCAGGCGTATTCTGGGCAATGAGGAAAGCCCGCCAGATCATGACCGCGAACAGGGCAATGATCAACAGGATCCAAAACAGACCCAGCTCTTCGCCGACCACGGAGAAAATAAAATCCGTATGAGCCTCCGGCAGATAAAATTGCTTCTGGCGACCCTCACCCAGACCAGTCCCGGACAAACCACCACTGCCAAAAGAGAGCAGCGACTGCGCCAATTGAAAATCGGAATCCTGAGGATCATCCCAGGGATCCCAAAAAGATATCACCCGCTGAAACCGATAAGGAGCCATGATCACTCCGGCAGCAGCGGCAGGAACAGCTGCCACGATCAAAAAGACGATCCAGGCAAAGGGAATGCCGGCCACAAAGACCATCCCCAACACCACCGTACCGCTGATCAGGGTGGCACCAAAATCAGGTTCGGACATAAGCAGGGCAGCCGCCACGCCAAAAAGAACCAGCAAAGGAAGCAATCCCCCCTTCAGTCGCAAGACACGGCCAGGATCGGTCTCCAGGACATGCGCCACAAACAGCACCAGCAAAACCTTGAAAGGCTCCGACGGCTGGATGGTAAAAACCCGAAAATTGATCCAGCGCCGGGCACCTCCCCCCTCGATCCCCAGGCCAGGTATCAGGACAATCAGGAGAGTCGCCAAGGCAAACCAGAAACCGACACGACCCAGGCGGCGAATCGACTCCACCGAAAGCCGACTGGCAGCAACAGCCACGACAATCCCGATCAAGGCAAAAAGCAGGTTGCGCACGGCGAAATGGTTGGCATCGTTGAAACGGCGCATGGCTATGGGAACCGAAGCCGAATAGACCATGACCTGACCAATGGCCACCAGGGTCAAGGCCGAAACCGCCAGCCAAAAATCCATCTGGCTCAATTGATTGAGAACGGATTTCTTGTCAGATGCCATGGACCGCCTCCCGAAATTTGTCTCCCCGATCCTCAAAATGGCGAAACATGTCAAAAGAGGCGCAAGCGGGAGAGAGCAGCACCACGCCTCCGGGCCGGGCCAGACCCCTGGCCAGTCGCACGGCTTCGACCATACTGGTTGCCCGCACCACCCGGGTCACCTTGCCCAGAACCTGCTCCAGGGAGTCAGCCGCCTCCCCGATCAGGACCGCAGCCGTGACCCGCTCGCGAACCTGGTCGGCCAAAGGGGCGAAATCGCTGTTTTTGTCCCGCCCACCCGCGATCAGGACCACATCCCGTTCAAACGACCCCAGAGAGGCCACCACCGCGCCGACATTGGTCCCTTTGGAGTCATTGTAATAGCGGACACCATCCAGGGTGCGTACCAGCTCCATGCGATGGGCAAGGCCCGTAAAGCGCTTCAAGACCCGCACCACCGCCGTCGCCGGAACACCACCCGCCAGGGCTGCGGCAGCCGCAGCGGCCGCGTTGGCCTGATTGTGCCGCCCGGTCATGGCAATTTCGGCCACCGCCAGCAAAGGCCTGGGCGACGCGAAGCGATGATCCACCAGATATCCGTCCTGGACATAAACCCCACCCGGAACCGGAGCGTCGATGGCGAAAGGGATGATTCTGGCGGCACCACGCGCCAGATTGGCCCGGGTCGTGGCCAGGGCCGGATCTTCGGCATTGATCACGGCCACATCTCCCGATCCCTGGTTGCCAAACAGACGCTCCTTGGCCGCCAGATAAGCCGCCGCATCCG
Organism: Magnetococcales bacterium; assembly: GCA_015229045.1. The sequence continues at coordinate 3,250 of JADGCJ010000046.1, read as the reverse complement.
GATAGCGATCCAGGTGATCGGGAGTCATGTTGAGCATCACCCCCACCTGGGGTCGAAAACGATCGATGCTCTCCAACTGGAAGGAGGAGAGTTCCAGGACATAGAGGGTGACTTCCGGGCGCCAGAGGGAGAGCGCCGCATCGCCCAGATTGCCACCCACCGCCCCGGGGATTCCTGCTTCCGCCACCATGAGACCCGTCAAGGTCGTGACCGTCGATTTGCCATTGCTGCCGGTGATACCGATAAAGCGCGGCGGAGCGAGCTGCTCCCGACTCCACCTGTAGAGCCACTCCACGTCGTTGATCGGGTTGGTGGCGGCCAGGGCCGGGTGATTTCTCGGCACCCCTGGCGAGAGCAGGATGGTTTGGCACTGGCGCAGCCGGGCGGCGGGCAATGGCCCCAGATGGACTTCGATCCCCGGCAGGGCGGCCAGCGCCTCGGCGCCGGAGGCGTGGAGACTTTCGTCGCAAGCCAGGACCGGATGGCGGCGTTCGGCCAAAAATCGGGCAGCGGCGATGCCGGAGCGGCCCAATCCCACCACCCCGATTGGCGCCGCGTGAGCGGCTTGTCCCTTCTGCGTGTGAATGTCGACCATGGAGACCGTCCAAAAAACAAAGAGAAAAACGTCAACGAACCTTCAAAGTGGCCAACCCCACCAGGGCCAGAATCACCGAAATGATCCAGAAACGGACGATGATTTTGGGTTCGGCCCACCCCTTCAGCTCGAAATGGTGATGGATGGGGGCCATGCGAAAGACCCGTCTGCCGATCATCTTGAAGGAGGCCACCTGCAACACCACCGACAAGGTCTCCATGACAAAGACACCACCGATGATGACCAGGACGATTTCATGGTGCGTCACCAGGGCGACACTCCCCAAAGCCGCCCCCAAAGCCAGGGCGCCCACATCACCCATGAAGACCTGGGCCGGATAGGCATTGAACCAGAGGAATCCCAGCGACGCCCCCAGCATCGCCCCGCAAAAGATGGTCATCTCGCCCGCCCCGGCAACGTAGGGAATCCTCAGATAGTTGGCAAAATGGACGTGCCCCGTCACATAGCTGATGATGGCAAAACTGGCCGCCACCAGCAACACCTGACCGATGGCCAGGCCATCGAGGCCATCGGTGAGATTGACCGCATTGCCGCTGCCGACAATGACCAGTATCGCGAACGGAAAAAACAGCCACCCCAGATTCAGGGAGATGTGCTTGAAAAAAGGCACCGTCAGGAGGCCAAACTGGCCGCTGCCATGATATTTCAGCAGCAAGGCCGCCGCCAGGGCGATGCCGATCTGGAGTACCAGTCGGGTCCGGGCAGGCACCCCCTTGGGATTGTTCCAGAGCAGTTTGCGGCTGTCATCCCAAAAACCGATGGCGCCATAACCCAGCGTGGTGAACAAAACCATCCAGATGAAGACATTGCTCAAATCCGCCCACAGCAGGGTCGGCACCACCAGGGCCACCAGGATCAGGGTTCCCCCCATGGTGGGGGTGCCTTTTTTCTCGATGATGTGCCGCTGCGGTCCATCCGTCCGAATGGGCTGCCCCTTTTTTTGCATCACCCGCAAGGTACGGATCATCCACGGTCCCAGCAGGAAGGACAACACCAGGGCGGTCAGGATCGCCCCGATCGTCCTGAACGTGATATATTTGAAAAGATTAAGAAAAGACAGACGTTCCGACCATTCGGACAAGGGGAAAAGAAGGTGGTAGAGCATCGTTTTGCTTTCTCAATCTGCCAGAAGATCCTGAACGATACGTTCCATGCGCATGCCACGGGAACCTTTGACCAACACCACGTCCCCTGCGCCCAGCCGGGAACGTATTTTTCCCAGCCACCGGGCCGGGTCGTCCTGATGCAGGCAGACCCGGCCAGGATCATCCTTGACTGCCTGGTGCAGAGCGGCCATGCAGGGGCCAGCCGTGAAGAGCCGATCCACCACCGCCTGGCGCACCGATCCGGCCAGTTCGGCGTGGATCGTCGTCGTCGTGGAACCCAACTCCAGCATATCGCCCAGGATGGCCACGCGGTGCCTCGGCGGGGCCAGACGCGCCAACGACTCCAGGGCCACGGCCATCGAGCCGGGATTGGCATTGTAGGTATCGTCCACCACGCTGAAGCCGTGGCGACTTTGGCGCACCCCGCCGCGCCCCGCCTCCGGATGAAAACCGCCCAGAGCGGCCACAATCGCCGAGGGATCCGCGCCCGCAGCGTGGGCTGCCGTCGCCGCTGCCACGGCATTGGCAACCATGAAGCGACCCGGATGGTGAACCACCATCGCCATCGTCACCCCTTCCGGCTCCAGATGCAGGCGAAACTTCTGGTCACCGCCCTCGGGAGACACATCCACGGCCCGGGAGGGGTCGGTCGCCGCGAAACCGAAGGTGCGCACCCGACCACGGCAGGCCTGGCGCAATAGATCGGTGAAGGGGTTGTCGCCCGGAATGATTCCCAGGCCTGACGGGGCGAGGGCCTCCAGCAGTTCCGCCTTGGCGCGGGCGATGTTGTCCAGGGAGCCGAGGTGTTCCAGATGAGCCGCTGTCACGCTCGTCACCACGGCGACGTCGGGGGGAGCGATGCTCGCCAGATGCCGAATTTCGCCGGCCGCGCTCATGCCCATTTCCGCCACCAGCACCCGGCAATCCGCCGGCATGGCGAGCAGGGTCAGCGGCAACCCCAGATGATTGTTCAGATTGCCCCGCGTGGCATGTACCCCGCCCCGCACGGCCAGGCAGGCAGCGATCATCTCCTTGACGGTGGTCTTGCCCGAGGATCCGGTCACCGCCACGACGAGGGGTTTGACCCGCTCCCGCCAGGCCACAGCCAGGCGTGTCAAGGCAACCTGCGTATCCGGCACCAGAAAGAGCGGTACGGGCACAGGGTCACCCGGCAAACGGCTCACCACCGCTGCCGCGCACCCTTTGGCCACGGCCTCGGCAACAAAATCGTGCCCATCGAAGCGCGGACCGGCAATGGCCACGAACAAGGCTCCGGGCACAACCTTGCGGCTGTCGATGGTGACGGAGGTCAGTGGGGTCTGGGGCGAAAAAGGTCTGGGGGAAATTGGCGCCACACCCAGCGCTTTCCCTGCAAAGTCCAAGTCAAACAACGGAAGCCTCCCTGGCCATGGGTCAAAATCCATTTTCCAACCAAACCAAATTTGTTTTTTAAACTATTGGCAACTATTCAGTACCTGGCAACGAATCGGGGTCCAGGGGGCTGGCTCCCTGGCAGGTCCAGGACAGA
>JADGCJ010000045.1:11178-24368 GCA_015229045.1 Magnetococcales bacterium | reverse complement strand
TCACGGGTGGCGCCGTCGTCACAGGAGGCTCGGTCGTTACCGGAGGCTCGGTCGTTACCGGAGGCTCGGTCGTCACGGGTGGCGCCGTCGTCACAGGAGGCTCGGTCGTTACCGGAGGCTCGGTCGTCACGGGTGGGGCCGTCGTTACCGGAGGCTCGGTCGTTACCGGAGGCTCGGTCGTCACCGGCGGCTCGGTCGTCACGGGTGGCGCCGTCGTCACAGGCGGCTCGGTCGGCTCAGGCGTCGGTGCAACGGGCAACTCGGTCGGCGCTGGCGTCGGCTCAGGCGTCGGTGGATTGGTAGCAGGAGGTTGCGTTATTTCTGGCCCGGCCCTGACTGGCCCGGCCTCAGGCACCGCATCCGGGCGGGTCGCAGGCAGAGGAGTTGGTTCTATCCGTTCTGGTGCCACGGGTTGACCATCGGGAGCCAACTGCCCCGGAGGAACAAATTTGATCGGCTCGTAGACAGGGATGCCGGTCGGCGGTGGTGGAACCGGCTCCTGGGCCTGGCCATTGGGATTGCCAATCGGCGGCACGGTCGGAATGGGAGCAGCCTGGTCCGCAACGATACCAATGCCACGAGGATCGGGAGCACCCTGCGGCACGTCACGGGCAGGAGGCTCAAAGTTCAGGTGGTTGGGCTGCAGGTTCGCCAGATCGGAGTGATCGGCAGTCTCGATGCGACCTGCCTGTTCGATCGCATCACTCGGCCCCGACTCTACGGAGTTGGGCTGACTAAGGGAGGTCAAATCATCGAGAACCTGTGCAGATTCCCTCTGTTCGGCAGTCATATTATTTTGAACGTCTTCAGCCATTTTGAAAAACCCTCCCGGTTACCCAATCATCGTCACACTCTGGTCACAGCACCCGTCATGGACCTGTCTTCACCCACACCGAGGCATTGTGCATGCTATCTACTATTTTCACCTATTTCCATAAGCCATTGGTTATAGGTTTTCCATAAAATCTGTCACCATCAGGAGATCCCGTCTGCGACACCCTGGATATCGGCGATTGCCCACACGCCCTGGTAGCAACCGTTGCTGCTGTCGCCATCCTGCACCATCCTCAAGGGAGGCGGCAGGGAGAAAGGAGGAGCCGTCAAATCGGTCTTGCGCCAATGGCCGGGTTCGATATCGGCGTTGACGACACCAGGAAAGGTGGTAGCCTGGAAATAGCGCGACCCGCTGGCCCAGAACCTGGCCAAGGCCGCCTGGACCAGGGCATTGGGAAGATGGGTCAAGGTGTTTCGACACAGGAGAATATCTCCCTGGGGCAGAGTATCCTGCGTGATGTCGGCGGTATTGAAAAAATGGTTTTTGCGACCACCGTATATGATGCGATTGTTGTTGATCAATTTTTCAACAAGGTCAAACCCCAGATAAAGACCAAGACCGCTCGTGATCGCCTCCAACCAGCGCACATCCCCGCAACCGGCATCCACCACGGTGCGAATGTTCAGCTCTTGCCAGAGCGCCGACAGATTGTCGCGCAGGGTGGCCGTGACCTGGGGTGCGGAGCCAGGCCCACTGCGGGTCTCAGGTGACTGCCAGTGGTTGTGATCGTAAATGCTGGTGAAACAGTACCGCATGGCGACCGTGTCACGTTGGGTGGAAGGAGGCGTGGGAAAAAGGGCATCGGTGGCACGGATGCCGATGTGCCGCTTGCGAAAGTCAATATCGGCAAAGGTTTCATACTCTTCCAGAGTACGCACATTGCCCAGCGAGTAGAGTTCCAACTGTTGAATGGTTTCAGGATCGGCACTCTTCTGGACATTGAGCAGGTGGTGCAACCGGGCAAAGGAGCGGCTGTTGATTCGGGGCCAATCGATATGGTCATCCCAGTGTCGCCGCCGCACATTGTTGGCATAGTCGTGATAGACCAGCACGTCGTTGGGGCTGAAAATGTCGTAACCCCAGGTCCAGAGGCGAACCGAGAGGTTGATCTCTTCACCCTGAAAATAGAGAAAGGGGTCATAGGGGACTTTTTCGATGATCGACGACGGGGCAAAGACAAACCCGGCACCGATGAAAGGAGAGTACATGGGCAGGGCAGGAGGATTTTCCAGGGAGTGCAGTTTGGCGTCGGGCATCAGGATGCCGTTGTCGTCGAAACGACCTGCCTTCATGATCGGCAGACCGACCTTCATCAACTGGTCCGGCTGCTTGAACTCATGGGGATGGGTAGAGAGAACAGGTTGTTCCGAAGGGGCCAGGCGCAACATGGCCAGCAGCCGTTCGTCCCATTCCGGATCAAAGCGGCTGTGACTGTCAATCTGGAAATAGTATGGCTCACCCTCCCAGAAGTGCTTTTGGATGCGGTGCCGCGCCCAGCACACCCCCATGCTCTTTCCGGCATCGACGATTTCGCCCCGCACGTGTAATTGCCACGCTTCGGGTCTTTGGGTAAGGGTTCCGTCATCTTCGGGGGCAACCTGCCACAAGACGCCGACATACACCCGCTCCGGGTGGCGTGCCTTGGCGAAGAGGTCGGTCAACGTTCGGATGCAATCGGCGTCGCGATAACTGGCGACGGAAACAAAAATCCTGGGAAGTTGCTCCGAACTCATGGTTGGTCTCCTCGTTTCTGTAAATAGGGTGCCGAACGAAGCGTGGATCGTCCCTTGTGGCCGGAGAGTGGAGGGAGGCGTCTCCCACTCGTGCCATGTTAGCGCCTTGGTGCCTCCTCAGCCAGGGTGGTCACCAGACGAAAGCCACCATCTGCCGAGCTTTGATCAGGAAAACTTTGACTGCGATAGCTGGAACGCAGATAGGCAGGTTCAAAGATCCAGGCACCACCGCGTCGCACCCGGTAGGGCCTCTGCTCACGGCAGCAGGGATTTTTCTGGCTTGCTGCGGGTTTGCTGTACATGTGGCTGTCGTAGGCATCGTCACACCACTCCCAGACATTGCCGTGCATGTCGTGCAGACCAAAGGCATTGGCCGGAAACATGCCCACCGGGGTCGTCCCCCGGCGTCTCTCTCTCTTCTCTGCGGCGGCAAAAACCCCACTGGCGTTGGTGTTGCAAAAATCAGTATGGAGCATGGCACCGAAGTGAAAGGGGGTTTCCGTCCCGGCGCGGCAGGCGTACTCCCACTGGGCCTCGGTGGGCAGAGTATAGGTCACGCCCGAATTTTGACTCAGCCAGGCGACAAAGGCCTGGGCATCAAACCAGCTGAGGCAGACCGCCGGGTGGGAGTCATCCTGCTTGAAACCGGGGTGCAGCCAATTGATATTTTCCTGTTTTCCCCACCCTTTGTTTCCCATGCCGACAGCAAAGCCCATCTTTTCGGCACGGGTCAGATGAAGAGACTCCTCGGCAAACTGCTGCCATTGACTCCGTGTCACGGGCACACGACCCATCCAGAAGCCGTCGAGCTCCACGCGATGGCGCGGCAACTCCTGGGCAAACCAGTCGGCGTAGCGTTTCTCGCCAAACGCTTTGGTGAGCAACTCTTTCTCGTCGTCAGACTGACCCATCATGAAGGTGCCAGGCGGGATCCACACCAGTTCCAGACCGGCAACCGGCTCACGCCAGACGGTACCCGGCACGGGCAAGGAGTCAACCCTGGGAAGCGTCGCCTTGACCAGGGAGATGTTGGCTGCCTGCCCCCGGTCACGCGCGGCATCGCGCTCGCGTTGCAACGCAGTGACAAGGGCCGCGAAGGTGGGGAGTCGTTGCCGGGGATCCTCCCGCAGGCAATGCTCGATGATGGCCACGCAATCCGGCATGCTCTGGCGCACCTCCGGCGACCAGTTGGCTCCGTGGTGCTTGCGAATGGCCAGACAAAGCGGATCGGCAGTGGGCACCTCATGGAAGAGAAAACTCCCCTCCAAAATGAAAAAGCCCATGAGACCAAAGCTGTAGACAAGCACGGTTTCGTCGATGTGCGATGTCTTCTTGTCGACAAGTTCAGGAGCCATGAAGGTGGGGGTGATGTCCACCCCCCGGGAACGATCCGCCGCATCACCGGGATACAGGCCACCCACATCGATCACACCCGGAAGCAAAGGCCCCTGCCGACACTGCTGGAATAAAAAATGGGCCGATTTCAGATCGGTGACCAAAAGACCCGTCTCCTGGTGGAATCGATGTAAGGATTCTGCCAGGTTGAGGAGCAGGGCACGTTTTCGCGCCGGGGTGTAGCATTTCTCCTTCTGGAGATGCTTGATGCACCCTTCCAGTTGCCAGGGCCAGTAGTCCATGTAGACAAGGCCATAGAGTGTCACCGAGGCGTCCGGATCGGTCTCCTGGAACTGAAAATAGTCCCGAATGCGCACCAGACTGGCGTGGTTCAAAGACGTCCAATAATTTTTCAGCTGCACCCAATCAATGATGGCATTCTCCTGGTTGTCCATGACAACACCGGATGGACCCGATCTGCGGAAAGCCAGGGGGATGATCTTGACGGCAACCTTTTTCAGGTCGTCTTCGGCCAGAAACACATGGCCAAACCCACCCCTGCCCAGCGAACGAACGACACGATAATGGGGGGTGAAGTGACCGATCAATCGCGCCGCATCGGCAAGCGCGATACCTGTCTCTTTTTTTTCGCTCTCCTTGGCAATTTTTTCTTCGCTGTGCATGACAAACCACGGCCCGTTCCACACATAACCAACTGGTCAACCAAATCCATGTCGGGATGCGTCGTTTTTTTGTAACTGCCCATGTACCCCCTACAAGAAAGGCCTGGACATGAAAGCCTTTGTCAGGGCTTCGCCCCAAACCCCACCAGGACTCCGTCCTGGACCTGTCCGGTCGCCAGCCCCCTGGACCCCGATTCGTTGCCGGGTGCTGAATGGTTACGTCTTTCTTTCAATATTGGGCAAGGTTCTACGGCAACAAACCCTCCCGGTGAATACGTATCCCACCGTTTTGCACGACAGCCTCGACGACGCGGGGCGTATCCGCCGGATAGGTGATCCGGGGTGGTTTGACGAGGGGTTTTCCGTTGAATAGCGGCGTTTGCACAACGAGATCAAACTTCGGCAACTGCCAGACGTTGGCGCGGAGTCCGGAGTTGAACGCATAGCTTTCGGCGACTACGGTTATATCTTTTGTCAAACGGGCCGCGCGACCAGGAAAGCGCAGGGAACCAACAGCCAGCGGAGGCGTTTTTTTCTCGTCGTTGTACCCGAGGGTCATATCCAGCCAGACATGTTCCGGATCTTGTACCTCTTTCTGGTCACGAACGGCCAGGTTTAAAGTCCACTGGCCGGTTCCCCAGGCAACCACCCGGCGCACACCGACAAAACGCCCTTCATGGGCGCCAATTTCGGCATAACCTTCGGGTACGACCTGAAAATCGGCAGAATCCTGGGTATCCCAACGAGAAAAAATGACACCTGGGCCTTGTACCTGTCCCTTTTTGAAGAGATCGGTCTGCAACCCAAAGTAAAATTTGGTACCGTTGATGGCGGCATGAAATTGAAAATAGATGTAACTTCCTGCCGGTGGGGCCTCCTTGAAGGTAAGGGGAATCGACAAGGAGGTCATTGTTTCATCCGTTGGCGGAGAGTAATAGGCATAGAGATAGTGCCAACAGCAGGTGCCATTCTCGGGGTGTTCCTTGACCACAAACTGCTGGTAGCGGGTCTTGCGATGCACCGGCAGCAAAGGGGTCGCCGGACCTTCGACGGTGCGCTCCTTGAGTTGGATACGATAACCAAGGGGCGGAGTTGCATGGCCGTCATAACGTAAAAACCAGGTTTTGACAGAGGTATCGAGAGTACGCTCGGCACAGTAGGCATGGACGATACGGCCATTGGCATCGGCCCACTGCACAGGTTGACGGGTGATGCGACCAACCTCGGACTCACGCACCATGAGCAGCTCGGCGAGATCGTAGGTGGCTACAGAAAAAAACTCCTCCACCAACACCTGTTCCGGGCCACACTTCCTGTCGGTGGCCAGTCGGATGCTCTCCAGCCTGCTGGCCGGGAGGGCCACGGGCTGCACAAACCAGACCTTTTGTTCCGCACCGACGTTTCCTGCCAAAAAGAGGGCCAGAAACAGCAACAGGGAGCTGACGCGAGACCCACGTATGATCAGCGGACGAGGTTGATCCTTCGGCGGGGGGGGGATCCTGGTCGCTATGGAAGCAACAATCTTCTCCACCTCCTCCGGCGATGCCTCAATCTCCTGAAGTTTCTTGTGGACCCCTGGCCAGAAGGCAATCTGGCTGCCAAACAAAAAATTCAGGCTGCCATCGATCGTCTCTTCGACATCGACACGACCAAGAGGTATCAGGCGCTCTTCCGTTTTCCCACCGACCACAATCTCCTGAACAAGGGTGACAAACAGCCGATATTTTTTGTTCGGATAGGTTGCCTGATGAAAGCCATGCGCTGCCTTTGACCACCTTATCTCCACAGGATGACTCCTTGGATGGCATTCTCATGATGCTCTTTGTTTTTTACCAGGACTGGCAGGCGTATAAAAGTCAGTGAAGGACAGGCCGGCGACATCACGCAAGCGGTCTGGCCAGAAAGGTGGCGATCTCTCCCAACGGCTGAAACAACACGGGCGCTCCCTCCGCATCAGCCCGATCGGCCAGATGGCTGGTCTCTTCTTGACAAAGGTTATCCGTGGGCCAGCGCAGGATGATGTCGTTCACGCCGGGGGCCAGGAGCCGGGCAGAGACCACCAACCGGGTCGTGCTCCACACGGCACGCAGCGGAATGCGTTGAATGATTTCATGGTGTATGCATACCTCGACCACGGCCTCGCCGAACGATCGCATCGGCAGGCGGCAGGTAAGAGTCAGCTCAACGTCGCGGGGCTGATCGGCACACACGAGCAAGAACCGACTCTCGACGGTATAAGCCTTGAAATGGACGGATCTCTTCCACCAATCGGTCTCCGGTTGACACCAGGAGGCGATGTGATGGCAGGGTTCCAACAGGTCAACGCCGGTATCACTCAGTCCGTACTCCTGCAGGCGGATCTGGTGAATGTGCGAAGAGAGGCCTGGATTCAAGTCCTGAAAAGCCACTGTCAGTTCGTCAACCAGCAGGTCATGGCGACGTGCGCCCATGTCGGCCAGCCGGAAAATGGCAAACAGGTCGTTGGCCTGCACAACCTCGGGAAATATGTCGCACAAGGCACCTGGCAGGCGTCGACAGCCCAGCTCCGCCATGGTCGATGCAAGAACAACCTGATCGCCCTGTTCAGCGGCCTTGCGGGCATGGTGGCGTACCAGCCCGGCGGGTTGTCCCCAGGAGGCGTTGTGCATGGCGGCAAACAGATGCGCCCGGCTGATCACGGTCCCCGCCGGTTTGGGGGCCTGCGCAGCCAGAACGCGCCAGTCGGCCTTGTGACCATCCAGACGCTCCAGGATGGTTGCCGTCATGACCGCTGCCGCCACGGCGGTACCTTCGACCGTCAGGTGACAATAGTCAAAAAAGAGGCGTCGTCCCGGCAGTTCGCCATCGAGCCAGGTGTCGAAGCACTCCGGCAGGTCGATCACGGAGACACCTTGCAAGCCCTTGTCGATCTCCCGCCTGATGGCACTCCGCACCACGGCCGGACAACGTGGCGTCAGCAGAGGCCAGCACCAGAGCATGGCATCGCGCGCCTGTTCAAGGGAGTGTCGGGCTGCCTGGCTCCTCCCCTGGTCCAGCTGACAGCGGGCCAGCAGGGAAAAACTGGTCGAGGTGGTCCCCTGGTCGAGGTGCGTGAGTTCCAAGGCCAACGCTTCGGCCTCCGCATGCCGTCCCTGCTGCCTGAGGGCCTGGGCATCGGACCATGTTCGATACCAGCGGGTCTGGACGTCGCCACCTGTCGGGAAACGGGGTGTGGCGGCGATGTTGTCGGTGACAAAATCCAGCAGGTTGAATTCGGGCAGAACCATGACCACCGGAATGTGCTGTGTTGCGGCGAGCTTTGCCAGTTGCTCGACAAACGCGACAACACGCCTGTCGAGCCAGCTTTCGATGACCTGATTCATGCCGTGGGCGCCACCATGGTCGCGCAGGGCCGCCATCATGCCAGGACCGGCCTCCTGCCACAAAGCCCTTGGTTCCAGCCAGTTGTTGCCGACAAAGAAGATCAGCATATCCGGTTGCAGAGCCAGGGCGTCCCAGGCCAGCTTCAGCATGGCCGACATGAACTGGCCATTGCAGGCCAGGTCGATGATTTCATGGTCGGCGCCGTGATGCTCCCCCGCGAGCAGGCTCTCCATCGCCATGACCGGATTGAAGTGGGGATCGAAAAAAAATCCACGCGCCACCGACTCCCCAAGGTAGACGATGCGTTTTTTGCCGCTCTTCGGGGGAATCCGTTCCCTGTTCGACCAGCGCGAGGCATTGAAATGGTCGGCGGCGATGCGTTCGTGGCTGAGGTGGCCATCCTTGACGACCGGATCCCAAAGACCGATCCGGGTCGATGCGTTGCCTGGACTGAACGCCGGAAGTGCCTGAGTCTGACCGGCGGAAAGCTCCATCCTGCCGCCAAACATGCCCAATTGGCGCATGGCGTCCAGCAGATGAGGGACATGGTCGACACTCGCCAGGCGATATGCAAGGTGGTTGGCCAATGTTTTGGCCGCTTCAGGCGGGGGCATGCTCATGACAGATCCAATGGTGACAAGGTCTTGGATACTCTCGAAACAAGAACACTAAAAAAAGGTATACACCCGATGGGTTATCCCCTGTTGATGCGCATTGCCAAGAATTTCCAGTGCCTCGTTCCAGAAGGACGGGACAGCGCTTTTTTCGATGAGAAAATCCTCCAGGACGAGCAGATCGAGATTGGCACGCACAAAACAGTAAAGAGCATCCTGCGGCGAACAGACGATGGGTTCGCTGCGCATGTTGAAGGAGGTATTCAAGAGGATGGGACAGCCGGTGTGCCGATAAAACGCCTCGAGCAATGCGGCATAACGGGGATTGTCGACCGCACTGACGCTCTGCACCCGCGCCGAAAGATCGACATGGGTGATGGCCGGCAGATCAAGGGATGAGTTGACCTGACAGGTCTCCAGCATGAAGGGAGAGGGGTGTTTCAGGTCAAAGTGCTCTGCCTGTTTTTCTTCCAGCACCGACGGGGCAAAGGGACGGAAGGCCTCGCGTTTCTTGACCAGGGCATTGATGTGATCACGCATGATCGGGTTGCGCGGATCAGCCAGAATGGAACGGGCACCCAGGGCGCGTGGACCAAACTCCATGCGTCCCTGAAACCAACCTGCCACCTTGCCAGCCGCAATGCTGGCCGCCACCTTGGCAAACAATTCGTCTGATCGACCACGAAAATCCTCATACGCCAGGGGTGTGGACGCCAGCATGCGGTGGATATCGGCGTTGACATAGTCCGGGCCGAGAAAAACGTGAGAGAGGCGCTCTCCTGGCAGAGGAGTCTCCGAACGGCGTAAATGGGCCATGACCGCAGCACCCAGCGATCCACCGGCATCATTGGCGGCGGGCTGCACGAACAGGTTGCGAAAAGGCCCCTTTTCGAGGATATGGCGATTGGCGACACAATTCAGGGCAACGCCACCCGCCAGGCAAAGATTTTCCGACGGCACCCGCTCATGGAGGTAGCGGGTTTTGGCCAGCATGACCTCCTCCAGAACCACCTGGACGCTGCGCGCAACGTCCAGGTGAAACGGTTTGAGTTCCGACTCCGGTTCCCTGGACGGGGCACCGAGGACTTCGATCAGGAGATCGGAATACATCCGTTCGTTTTGGAGAAAATCAAAGTAGCGCATGTCAAGCCGATACCGACCTCCGGCCTCGACCTGAATCATGGCACGCAGGGCGTCGACATGACGTGGCTGGCCATAGGGAGCAAGCCCCATGACCTTGTACTCCCCGCCATTGACACGAAAACCAAGATAGCTGGTGATCGTGCTGTAAAACAGCCCGATGGAGTTGGGAAACTCGATCTCCTCAAACAGCTCCAGACTGCTGCCTTGCCCTCGACCATAACTGGTCGTGGTCCACTCGCCGACGCCATCGACGGTGAGCACGGCCGCCTCCGCAAATCCGGAAAAGTGGTAGGCGCTTGCGGCATGGGCCTGGTGATGCTCGACAAACTCGACGGGGCCCGCAAAACCGAGGATTTCACGAATCTCACGCTCTGGCCGTTGCGGATCCATGCGGCCGATTTCGTCGGCCCGGCGGGCGAAACCAGGAAGCCCCATCCAGATTTGTCGTCCCAGTTTTTTCCAGGGAAGTTCGTAGTAGGCGACGCAATCGACATCCGCCATGGTCAGCCCGGCATGTCGCAAACAGTAACGGGTCGCGGCCTTGGGCATGGACGGATCGTGTTTGATGCGCGAAAAACGCTCCTCTTCAGCCGCCGCGACAACTTCGCCATCCCGCATCAGACAGACGGCGGCATTGTGATAGTGGGCTGATATGCCGATGATATTGCAGGTCATGGGTACACAGGTTGTCTCATCATCCGAGCGCCGGACACAAAGATCACGAGTGGGTGTGCGTCTATCCTGGTGGGCCGTGTAGGATTCGAACCTACGACCCGCTGATTAAGAGTCAGCTGCTCTACCAACTGAGCTAACGGCCCCAAGCCAAGCACAACGCGGGGATGCTGCCACGATTCGATCCAAGGGTCAAGGCCAAGAGTCCAATCAGCCGGAGCGGGCGCACTTGAACCGCGTCTTTGGAACACGTCGTTTTTCTTGCGGTGGCCTGAAAACCCCGCCTGCACACACAAAGCGCCGTCTGTGCCGTCAGGGGTGCCGCCCCTTCAGGGAAATGGCATCCAGGATGCCTTCGACGATGGCATCTGGCGTCTTGCTGCCATCGTTGTCGACAACGATGTCTGCGGGTTCAGGATCTCGTACCGGAATATCCATACCCATGACGTGCTGAAGTTTTCCAGCCAGAAAGCGGCTGTATATCTGCCTTTGGTCGCGTTGAACCAGAACATCGATGCCCACGCGCAGATAGATCTGCCGATAATTGCGAATATTCTTCCGGTTCCAGGACCAGACCTCCGGAAACATGGAGATGGTCGCACAGACCACGTCGAACCCCTGGTTGGCGAGCATACGGCACAGATGCGCATAACGCATGGCCAAAACCAAACGCTCCCCGGGCGAGTGGGCCTGCTGCGCCCCGAATATGTCGCGCAGCATGTCCCCGTCGAGAAAGACGGGCGGACGCCCCAACAAGCGAAGCTTTTTGGCCAATCGACTGCCGACGGTGGTTTTGCCCGAACCGGCCAGTCCGGTGATCCAGTAAACCGTTCCAGAGGTCGGTGTGCTATCCTGCATGTTGCGCACTCCTCGCACCTTACCCTGCATACAGTACGTCAAAGAGGCAAGCCCCCCGGTCTCGAATGCGTCAGTTGCAACCCTCTTGTCAAGGCTTTGCCAGAACCGCCTGGATTTATTCTTATCCGATTGTTTCCAGAAGAGACCCCTCCTCGTTCCGCCTTGCGAGGACTCAAACCGTCATTTTTTACCATGCCATTGTCGGTATGGGTTGGGCAAGATCCTGCCGATCAGTTATGATCAGTTATGATCAGTTCGTGATCTGCCGGGAATGGATGCGCATCCCCCCTTCGGAAGGATTGGACCATGAACCAAAAAATTTTGTTGCTCCTGGTGTTTTCCCTGCTGGCCGGTTGCCAGAAAAGTTGGCAACACTCCCTGCTCCAGGGCGACAATGCGGACGTCAAAACAGCCAGAGGCAAGGAGTGGATGCCACCACCCAACCCCGACGACACACAACAGCCTCCATCAACCGAATCGAAAAAAAAACGGCAGTGACCCGTCTCCCGGGCATGGCTGATGCCCCCCGGCAATTTTTTTTGACATCCCTGGAAACCCTCCGGACAGGAACAAACGAACATTTCAACAATTGATTGCCTGAAGTCCCGATTCCCATGCAGAATGAAGTGTGCGATAATTCCTGGCAATCGAAGGGCGTCATGGCAAATGGACGGGATTGGGGCTGATTGGCCTGGTCAAGAGTCCATCAATCGATCAATCGGCAAGGCAGGATGGCATGGATGAAGACAAAAATGCGATTCTCGTCAAATTCTTGAAGGACTTTGAGGCCAGATTTGCATTGATGCAGGAAGAGGTCGACAGATTCAAGGAGCGTCTCGATGCCCTCGGGGCCCCCGAAAATCTGGAAGAGGCCCAAAAGAAAAACGAGATGCTGACCAAAATGCAGGAGACCATCCGGGTCACACGGGAGGAGTTGGAAAAGGTGCGTCAACAACAAGCCAAAATTGACAAGCGGCTCGAAAATGTCAAAAGCGAGGGTCATTTTGGCACCGTGATCACCATCGTGATCTTTTCGTTCCTGTTCATTGTTTCCATGTTCATGCGATGATGAAATTATTGACTTTCAAGTTGGAGGGCGAAACCTTCGGTGTCGATATCGACGAAGTCCAGGAGGTTCTCGAATTCATACCCCTCACGGCTGTCCCCCGAACTGACATGCATGTCAAGGGCATCATCCGGCTGCGTGGTGTTGTGGTGCCGGTCGTCGACCTGCGTCAACGCCTGGGGCATCAGTCCATCGAGCCGACTCGGGACAGTGCCATCATCATTCTGGATCTCCCCTGGCGCAGAGGAAGCCGCTACTTCGGTGCCGTGGTGGACGGTGTCGATGAGGTGGTGGACATGTCGCCCCAGTCCCTCCTGCCACCTCCCCGGACCAGCCAACAGCCAGGGGCGGGTTTCATCCGCTCCATGGGTCGCCATGGCGAAAAATTCGTCATGATTCTCGACACCCGCGCCCTGTTCACCTTCGGCCCCGAGGAGGCCTCTCAGGAACAGGAGGGGCTCCCCCCGAAATTGCCGAAAACGCCTCCACCCGAAGAGGATCACCTCCTGGTGTTACCGGAAGAGGATCCCACACCCTATCCGCCACCTCCTGCCGCTCTCGCCAAAAAAATTCCCGCTGCTGCCACCAAGGAGACACCCCCTCCCGTCACCAAGGCACCCCCGGTTTGTTCCATCGAAGAGGCTCCCCTAGCGCGTACCAGAGAGGAAAAGAAAACACCTCCCGTCACCGACGACCTCTTGACCAGCAACCCCAGCGAAGAAGTGGAAGAGCCGACACCTGCCGAGTCTCCAGGGCTCGATGCCGGATCGATGGCCGAGGGTTCCGGGGAGACTCCCGAAGCACCCTCCGACGCAGCCGCTATTGCCGCGACTGACGCCCCCCAGCTCGACAGCTCCTGGGATGCCACACCGGAACAGCCTTCCAACG
>JADGCJ010000045.1:0-11082 GCA_015229045.1 Magnetococcales bacterium | reverse complement strand
AACGCAGCCTCGGCAACCCAACTCGACAGCTCCTGGGATGCCACACCGGAACAGCCTTCCAACGCAGCCTCGGCAACCCAACTCGACAGCTCCTGGGATGCCACACCGGAACAGCCCCCCAGTGCAGCCTCGGATGTCCAACTCGACAGCTCCTGGGAAGTGGCTGAAAAGCACCCGGCCTCCGAGTGGAGAGTTCCTCCGGAGCAAGGACAAAACACGCCCCCGTTCAAAAATATGGATTCTCGCGGCAACAATCTTGACGCAAATCTGCATCAGGAATGGATTGTTGCAGAGACCTCCGGTCAATCCGAGGAGAGCTGTCTCTCGTCTTATCCGGCTTCGGAAAGGGATGCGGAAGCCTGTCCATTCGTGCCGGGAGCCATACCCAACACCTTGGTGGATGAGGTGCAGCCGGATTTGTCGGTGGATGTGCGCAATACCCTCTTCACATCCGGCAAAAAAATCTACTCCCTGCCTGCCAGGGACACCCCCGACAGCAAACCTGCCGCCGGGGGTCCACCCGGGGAGCCAATCGCGCAGAGGGAGACAGAGGAGACGTTCGCCACTGCCACCACCTGGGATTCCTCGACAGAAGAACCCGCTGCCCCAACAGAACCGGAAGAGCTGGTCGTCGTCAGAAAAGACCTCGGTTTTTCCGAGTCAGGCAACGATCTTTTGTTCAGTGGCGGGGTCAAGCTGATGCATGCCCACGATGCGACGATTGATTTTGGCTTCGACGACGAACCCCGGCGGGCCGAACCCCCCTTCTCTTCGGAACCCTCTGCTGACGCAGCTGCCCCCTCCTCCTCCGCTGCAGACCCGGCTTTTGCGGTCGATACCTTGCCGACGGCCGATCTGGCCGATACACCTGCTGCCCCTGACACCCACAACACCAGCATGGTGGCAGCAGAAAAAAAAAGTCCGTGATGTCGTTTGAGGAAGATGCGACAGAAAATGACTCTCTGGTACCCCCTGCGATCGATTCTGCAATCGTGCCTGGGGATGCGACCCGTTCGATCGGTTTTTTTTCCGCGACGCTATCTGCGAAAGACAGGGGTCGTGTTTTGGCCTCGTCGGAGTTGCAGACAGCGTTGACAGCCTTGGCCGATGTGTTTGCCAACGTCGATGAAGACCTCCTCATCGTGCCAGCCCGCACCGGGGAAACGTCCAAACAGGAATGCCACGATGTCCGAGCCGGAAACCAGTCCTGAACACTCTCATCCCCGGCTTGCTCCTGAAGGGAACGTTCGTCCATCAAAGACCTCCGTCGACGATGCGTCGGCTGCCCGACCGGAGGCATCACCCTGGAAGGTGCTGGTCGTCGACGATGATGTGTCGATACACAAATTGACACGCAACTTGCTGGCAGACTTGACTTTTGATGGCATTCCCCTGCGTTTGTTCGACGGCTACTCCGGAGCGGATGCCCGGCAATTGCTGACCGAACATCCCGACGCAGCCATCCTTCTGCTGGATGTGGTGATGGAGTCGGAGTTGGAGGGGCTGAGCGTGGTGCGTTTCGTCCGGGAGGAGATGCAAAACCCCCTGGTACGCATCATTCTGCGCACGGGACAGTCGGCCATGGCACCCGAACACGATGTGGTTCTGCAATACGACATCAACGACTACATCGATAAATCAGATTTCAAGGCACACAAATTTCTTTCGGCCGTCATCACGGGTCTGCGTGGCTATCGTGATCTGAAACGTATCGAACACCTCGCCTCGTCCAACGAACTCCTGGAACAGCGGGTACGAGAGCGCACCGAGGCCCTGAAAGAGACCAACTTCGCCCTGAATCAAAAAAACCAGGAGTTGGAAAAGGAGATCCGCGAACGGCAATCCCTGGAAGAAAAAAAGGAGCGTATCCACGAATCGACCCTGATCATCGGGCAGCTGTTGCGCATGGCCCTGGAACCTCTGACCCTCCTCGAACAGTTGCATCAGGCCCTGGAATTGGTCCTCTCCATCCCCTGGCTCTCTCTGAAGGCGCAGGGGGGCATTTTTCTGGTTGACCGGAAAAACGGGGAGTATTTCCTGGTCGTGCAAAAAGATTTGCCGGATGGCCCGTTGCGGAAGTGTGCCCGCATCCAGCAGGGGGAGTGTTTGTGCGGATTGGCCGCCAAGACACGCAAGATTGTCTTCTCCGACAGCCTGGATCACCGCCACGGGACCTGCTACGAAGGGATGCAGGAACACGGGCACTATTGCGTACCCATTTTGCACCAGGGAAAGGCCCTGGGAATACTGAACCTGTATCTGAAGGCCGGGCATCGCCACGACGCCGAAGAGGAGATTTTTCTGAGCCATGTGGCAAGCACCCTGGCCAATATCGTCGATCGTGCCCGCACCGGGGCCGAACGGGATCGACTGGTGGCCATTCTGGAATCGACCAGCGACCTGGTGTGCATGGTTGGCCCCGATCTGGGGCTGGTCTATCTGAACCGTGCCGGACGACACATGCTGCGCTGGCCATCGGGTGGCGGCGACATTTCCGGCAAGACCCTGGCCGATCTGCACACGGGATGGGCCTGGGAGTCGGTGCGTGCCCAGGGTTTGCCAACGGCCCGCAATGAGGGAGTATGGACAGGCGAAACGGCGTTGATGGATGCCCTGGGTGGCGAAGTTCCTGTCTCCCAGGTGATCGTGGCCCATCGCGGCACCCACGGCGAGGTGGAGTTTTTCTCTGGTGTGATGCGTGACATCTCCCTGCGCAAGACGGCAGAAAAGGAGATTCGCACCATGAACCTGGAACTGGAACGCCGCATCCGGGAACGCACCTCGGCCCTGGAACTGGCCAACAAGGAGCTGGAATCCTTCGCCTATACGGTCTCCCACGACCTGCGGGCACCCTTGCGCTCGATCGGCGGCTTCAGCGACATTCTGCTGGAAGATTATGGCGATCGGCTCGATGCCGACGGCCAGGAGTATCTGACCAACCTGCGGCAGAGTTGCAAGGAGATGAATGCCCTGATCGATGGCCTGTTGCGGCTGTCACGCTCCACTCAAGGTGATGTCCTGCGTCAGGGGATCGATCTGTCGGCCCTGTCCGAGGAGATCCTGACCCAATTGGGCCGCTCCACCCCGCAACGCCCGGTCACCTGGCGGGTCATGCCCGGCATGCGCGTGTTTGGTGATCTGCGCCTGATCAAGACCGCCCTGGAAAACCTGTTGAACAATGCCTGGAAATATACCAGCAAAAGTCCACGCGCCGTCATCGAAATCGCCTTCCGCCACGAAGGTCGGGAGATCGTCTATTCGATTCGTGACAATGGAGTCGGCTTCGACATGGCCCACGCCGCCAAGCTGTTTCATCCTTTTCAGCGGTTACACAAATCGCGTGACTTTGAAGGCATTGGTATCGGGCTGGCCACGGTTCAGCGCATCATCAACCGGCACGGCGGACGTATCTGGGTCGAGGCTGCGATAGGCCAGGGGGCCACCTTCCATTTTACCTTGCCCGGCGGAGAAAAATAGCCATGACCAAACGGGTTGGTGCCCATGTGAGCGCAACAGGCGGAGTCTGGAACGCCCCTCTGCACGCCAAGAGCATCGGGGCAAAAGCCTTTGCCATGTTCACCAAGAATCAGCGCCAGTGGCAGGCCAAACCCCTGAGTACGGAGGATATTCGATTGTTCAAGGAGAATCTGGCCTCCTGCGGCTACCGACCGGCCGATGTCCTGCCGCACGACAGCTATCTGATCAACCTCGGCCATCCCGATCCCCAGGCACGAGAAAAGTCCCTGGCTGCCTTCATCGATGAGATGGAGCGTTGTCGGCAACTGGGTCTGCCCTGCCTGAATTTTCATCCAGGCAGTCATCTCAAGACGATAGAGCCGGAACGCTGTCTGGAATTGATCGCCGACGCCATCAACCAGACCCTGGACAAAACCGAAGGGGTGGTGGCCGTCATCGAAAACACCGCTGGTCAGGGGAGCAATCTGGGCTACGATTTCGCTCACATCGCGGCCATCATCGATCGGGTCAGGGACCGCAGCCGGGTCGGCGTCTGTCTGGACACCTGCCATGCCTTCGCGGCAGGCTATGACCTGCGTACAGCCGAAACCTACGCCGCCACCATGGCCGCCTTCGAGCAGACCATCGGTTTTGCCTACTTGAAGGGGATGCACCTCAACGACGCCAAAAAAGGGCTGAACAGCCGGGTGGATCGCCACGAGAGCCTCGGCAAGGGGCTTCTCGGCTGGGAACCGTTTCGCCTCGTCATGCAAGACCCGCGCATGGACGAAATGCCCCTGATCCTGGAGACCATCGACGAGACCCTCTGGCCCGAAGAGATCAGGCTCCTCGACGCCATGCAGTGACGCACACCGCCAATCAGGTCTTGGATATGTTCCTGCTTTTGGCAAACTCCACGTAAAGAAAATCGGAGCGGACGGTGTGGGTCAGCAGCCACTCCACCAGGAAAAAATTCATATCGACGATGTACAAGACCTGGCGATCCTTGGCCAGTTTGGCTGCCAGATCCTGTAACCGGGTCAACAATCGCTTGTGTTCGTCGGCATGGACAGCCAGTCCGGGGTAACCGACATTGCGCATCCAGGCCTCCTCGCCTCTGAAGTGGTCGCGCCCGTAGTTGTGGAGAAAATGGATGGCCCGGTCGATCACCTGCCAATCCTTGGCTGTCGGCTTGCGCAAAGACAACTCTTCGACCAGCAGATTCAGATCGATGATGCGCTCCAGGAGTTGCTGGTGTTCCTTGTCGATGGGGGCGATGCCCGTCATGCGCAAACGGCGCCGCAAGGAGTCCCTGAACTCCGCCTGGGAAGCACTTTTCCTGCCATCGGGTGTTTTGCCATCGGGGGCCTTGGGCTGGGCGGGCAGTGCCACAGGGGCGCTCCTGGCCAGGGGCGGTACCGTCACCTTCTCCCCGCGTGAAAAACGGGCATAGACCATGTCCATTTGGTTGATATGCTCGAACAGCCAGCCCACGATCAGATGCAGCAGGTCGATCACATAGGAGACGGACTCCTTCCAGATGCGATTTTCCACCTCCAGCAGCCCGCCCACAAAGGCCTGGTGCGCGGCGATATGCGAATGCACAGCAGGAAACTCCATGTTTTTCATGTAGGCTTCCTCTTCCTGAAAGTGCCTGGTCGCGTAGCTTTTCAGTTCGTCTATGGCACGGCGGAGGGTGACGAGATCCTCCTTGCCGGGGGCGGCTTTCTGGAGTTTTTTGACCTCCCCATAAAGGGAGACCATGATCTCCACCAACCCCACGTGCTGACCGTGCAAAGCGGGAATGCCGACATCGCGCAGGCGGGCATACATGGTCTGGCGAAAATCCTCCAGGGAAAACACTCTCAGAAATCCATCCTTCGAGGTCGAGGTTGAATCAGTGGCCATGTGCGACATCTCCCTTGAACGGTTCACTCAGGTTGGCTTGCGCCCCCCTCCCCCACCGACGGCCCCGATCGACTATACCTCGGCTCCCCACGCTGAGGAAACCCAAACTGTTCATTGACTTTTTTCATTTTCTCTTTTTCCTTCCAAAGCAATTGCCTGTTATTTATACACTCCTGCCCGTCTCTTGGACATCAGGAGGGTTCATGTCTGGCAAAAACTTATCATAACGTCATGAAAGACAATAAATAAGTTGTTTGGCATGATCTGTGAATGCGGGAGGAAATCACCTGACAGGAAGGGTGTCCATCTGCCTACCTGTAGAAAAGAAAAAGACAATCGATAAGAACAAGACGCTGATCAAGACGTTACAAAAAAGAAGGAAGAAGATCATGGTGGAGCGGGAGCGGTTGACACCCATGCTGGATGGTTCGGAATTGGACGATTTTTTGTCGACCCACTTTCAGTCCGATGGCTCCTGGAGCATCAGCGATTTTGGGCCATTCAGGCTGAGGAGCGCCTTTCAGCCCATTTTCAGCCTGTCTCACCAGAAGCCGGTCGGTTTTGAGGGACTCGTTCGCGCGGTCCTTGCGGACAATGCACGCAAAGTCAGTCCCAAAGAGCTGTTTGACCATTCGGAAAGTGCGGAGAGGCTGGTCGAGTTGGATCGGCTTTGCCAAATGCTGCACATCCTCAATTTTTACATTTTTGCACCGACGCAAGGCTGGCTGTTCCTCAACCTGAATCCGCGCATGGTCATGCAAGGACGTGGACCGGGGGCCTTTGTGATCACCTCCCTGCTGAACCGATTGGACATTCCCTGCCACCGTCTCGTGATCGAGATCCTGGAGAAGGAGATTGATGACGAAGAGTTGCTGCTGGAGACCATCTCCCACTACCGCAAGGCAGGTTGTCTGATCGCCCTGGATGATTTTGGCGCCGGGCAATCCAATTTTGATCGGATTTGGCGTTTGCAACCCGAGATTGTCAAACTGGATCGCGCCATCATCGTCAACTCGGTTCACAATCAGAAGGCGCGGCGCATGTTGCCCAGACTCGTCTCGCTGATCCACGAGGCCGGCTGTCTGGCCCTGATCGAAGGAATCGAAACCCGTGAGGAAGCCATGATCGCCATCGACGCCGATGCCGACCTGGTGCAAGGCTACTTTTTTTCCACCCCGGAGTGCGACCTGGATGCCCTGGAAGGGGCCGGCGAAAAACGGGTCGACTTTCTGGCCCGGGAGTTCCGCGACACGGCAACCACGGATGGCAAACGGCAAATGCAAGACCTCTCCTGGTTCCTGGAACCTTTTTTGGAAAACCTGCAGCACAGCGACGACGATGCCGCCCTCATTGCCGGTTGCACACGCTTTCTCAACATGCCGGGGGTGATTCGCTGCTACTTCCTGAATGGGTTGGGCCACCAAATCGGCGAGAACATGACCACGGATACCGTGACAACCATCCAGGCGGAAAAATACCACGCCATGGCCGGAGTCCACGGCGCCGACTGGTCACGACGCCAATATTTTCGCCGTGCCATGGCCCGCCCCGGCGAGGTGCAAGTGACAGACTCCTACCTGTCACTGCCGGATGCCCGCATGTGCGTCACCCTCTCCCTGGCCCTGCGCCGGAAGGATGGCACCATTCGCGTGGTTTGTGCGGACCTGGCCTGGGATGGCCCCGCCAACATTGCCAGCGGTTCAGCCGCGCCCTGTTCACCCAATCTGGTCCGCAGCGGAAAAAAATGTGCCTCCTTCAGCACCATGGTTTCCTCTGCGTACCGGGTTTAGGTCTCGTCGCTCACGCGTTGTCGCCTCGCATCCATCCTGATCTGGAATTGGAATGATACGGTGCGACAACCCTGGCAGGTTGTTCGACTTTTTGCACCTTCGGCATGTTTCTCCTGTTGATATGGGGCGGCGTTCTTTATAATCGCCGCTTTCGAGACATGGCGTCGTCGACCCATCATGTGCACACCAACTCTCAAGGAGGGGATCCATGCCACTGGTATCGATGCGGCAACTGTTGGACCATGCAGCGGAGCACGATTACGGACTCCCGGCCTTCAATGTCAACACAATGGAACAGGCACGCGCCATCATGCGGGCGGCGAACGATACGGACAGCCCGGTGATCCTGCAGGGAACGACCGTGGCACGCATGTACGCCGGCGAAGGGTTCCTGCGCCATCAGATACTGGCTGCCCTGGAACTCTATCCCCACCTGCCGATCGCGGTACACCAGGACCACGGCCAGACTCCGGCGGTCTGCCAGGCGGCCATCCGGAGCGGCTTTTCCAGCGTCATGATGGACGGCTCCCTCCTCGAAGACGGCAAGACCCCCTCCTCGTATGACTATAACGTGGAGGTGACGCGGAAAGTGGTGGAGTTTGCCCATGCCATCGGCATTTCGGTCGAAGGGGAGTTGGGCGTCATGGGTCCGCTGCAGGATGGCGTGGTCAACCAGAACCATGGCATCGACAAAGCCGGAAAATCAACAAAACCGGAGACCGTGTTGACCGATCCGGAAGAGGCGGCGGCATTCGTGAAGGCCACCCGTGTCGATGCCCTGGCCATTGCCATCGGTACCTCGCACGGGGCCTACAAGTTCAGCGCCAAACCCACCAACGATCAGTTGCCCATCAGCCGCATCAAGGATATCGCCGCCCGGGTACCCAATACCCACCTGGTCATTCATGGCGGTTCGTCCGTCACCCAGGATCTGGTCGCCATCATCAACGAATCCGGCGGCGCCATCCCCGAAACCTACGGCACACCGATCGAAGAGATCATCGTCGGCATCAAATACGGTGTGCGCAAGGTCAACATCGATACCGACCTCCGTCTGGCCATGACCGGCGCCATCCGGAAACACCTTGCCAGCCACCCTCTGGAGTTTGACCCCCGCAAGTACATGCGTCCCGCCGAGGATGCCGCCTATGCCGTGTGCAAATCCCGTTACGAGGCCTTTGGTTCGGCGGGATGGGGGTCCAGCATCAAAGCCATCTCTCTGGAAAGGATGGCGGAACGCTACGCCGCCGGTACCCTGAATCCACGTGTCGCCTGATTGCCGCACAATGCCCCGGCTGCACATACCAGACGCCCGTCTGCCATCGAGGTTGATCGGGTTGTCGACGCGGAGTGCCCGGTCGCTGCCAAAGTCAGCCGGGTTGCTGGCGCGGAGTGCCCGGTTGCCGCTGTGGGCTGCAGTCGTGATGCTGGTCTGCCTTCCGGAGACAGGTGGGCGCGGCGTGGCCGCCGACCTCTCCTCGTGTCCTGTCGCCCGGGAGTTGGCCTCCAAAAGCATCGACCTGTTTACCAATCAACCGGAAAAAGGGTTGCAGGGGCTGGAACGCGCCTATGCCGAATGCCCGACCGATCTGGCTGTAGGATACAATCTCGGGCTTGGCTATTATTTAAGCAATCGCCGCGAGGAGGCCCGCGATACCTGGAAAAAAACCCATGAAAAATTTCCCGACCATGTAAAAACCCATGCCAATCTGGCCTGGGTCTACTTTGATCTGGGGGACGATGAGAGTGCCCACATCGAAGCCTTCAAGGGTCTGGAACGCAACAAGAACAACCTCTCCCTGGCCCACACCAAGGTGTACTCCCTGTTTCGCATGGGACGCTACATGGAGGCCTATGACTGGCTCTACCGGGCGCACCTGGAGGGTGTGCGGGCACAGACCTGGCGGGATCAGGCCGTGCGCTATGTCGTCGAGACCTCGTGGCGAAAATTTCGCCGGGGCGAGGGACTCGAAGCGGTACGCAAGATGGTCAGCCAGGTGGTCAAGGAGTACCCCGGCGAACCCGCCTTCGTGGAAGCCAAGGATCGCCTGGTGACGGCAGAGCTGGATCCCGACGCGGAGGTGCCCTTTTCCATCGCCCTCCCCCACGAGGCATGGGCCAAAAAAGGCGATGTCGACGATCAACGCCATGTCCTCGATGAGTTCATCGCCGCCCAGCCACCCCTGGAAAAATGGCAAAAACGTGTCGATGCCTATGGCGTGTTCGTCGGTATCAGCCAATACAAAAAGGTGCGCGGACGCCATTTTGCCGACCGGGACGCCAATAACATGCGCACCCTGCTGACCAGACGCGGCCAGCTCATCGACGACGATGAACATGTTCGCGTAAGAATCAACGAAGAGGCAACATTGCCCAAGCTGCGCAACGACCTCGACTGGCTGGTACAGCAAGGACGCCTCAACCCGAATGCCATGCTGGTGTTTTACTATTCCGGCCATGGCGCTCCCGGCTACAATGCCGATCAAACCCAGGTGACCGACGCCTTCCTGGTTCCTGTCGAGACAACCGGGGAAGGGATCGATGCCGATAACGCCATCTCGCTCATGACACTGAAAGAGACCCTGGAGAAGCTTCCCAATCAGGAGATTGCACTCCTGATTGACACCTGTTTCAATGGTTCGGAGGTCTGCGCCGTCCGCCAACCCTTCGCTGGACCACAACCCTCAACGCAGCTCTTTGCCAGCCAAAAAGCCTGGGGAGTGGCCGCAGCCACCGGCGATGCCGACATCTATGGTCCGGGACGGCAACGCGCCTTTACCTACTACCTGTTGAAGGGGATGCTCGGTGAGGCGGACGTCGGCGACGAAAGCACCGGCAGAGGCAGTGGCCGCAATGGCTGGATCGACCTGACCGAAGCCTTCAACTACACCCAGGAGCAAATTCGCCTCAACTACCCGGACACCTACCCCTATCTTTCCACCCCTGCGAGAATTCGCCTGGTCCGCGCCGGGGGAGAAAAGTGATGGCGCGCCTTCAACCCCTGTCGCTCTTTCTGCTGATCCTTTTGCTGCCTGTGGCCGCGTCGGCATTCCTCATCAACGAGTGGGAGGCCATCGACACGGGTGCCGCCGGACGCCAGCCGGCCACGAAGGTCACCCCTGGTCAGGAGTGGCTGGAGCCGGTCAGCGGCATCGCTTTTGCCTGGATTCCACCCGGCTGCTTCAAAATGGGCAGTCATCCGGAAACCGAGGGGCGTGAGGTCGACGAAGGACCTGTCCATGAAGTGTGTCTCACCGGCTTCTGGATCGCCCGCCATGAGATCACCCAGGGACAGTGGCGACAGATCATGCGCAACAATCCGGCCCATTTTCACAATGGCGACGAATACCCGGTGGAACAGGTCGCCTGGGATGACATTGAAGGGTTCGTCGACAAGCTCAACCAACTCTATGTGGATCGGCTGCGATTTCGCCTGCCAACCGAGGCCGAATGGGAGTACACCTGCCGCAATGGCGGACAGAGTGTGCGCTACTCCGGGGGAGGCGATCCGGACAGGCTGGCCTGGTACAGGGAAAACAGCAACAAGGGCACCCAGCGCACAGGTTCGCGGGATGCCAATCGCCTCGGCATCTGGGACATGAGCGGCAACGTCTGGGAGTGGGTTCAGGACTCCTACGACAAAGAGGCCTATGCCAACCATCGACACGACAACCCTTCGGTGGAGAATACCAAACCCTACCGGGTGTTGCGGGGTGGCGGCTGGAAATCGACGCCCAACAGCCTGCGTTGCACCAATCGCGGGTTTGAATTTTTTTCCGCCAAACGCCCCGATGTCGGGTTGCGTCTGGTGAGCGTGGAACGCCCTCCGGAAAAAAAATCGCCTCCCCCTGGCCTGCAAAAGCTGGTTTTTTAACTGGACATGAAAGCCTTTGTCAGGGCTTCGCCCCGAACCCCACCAGGACTCTGT
>JADGCJ010000044.1 GCA_015229045.1 Magnetococcales bacterium | reverse complement strand
GGACATGAAAGCCTTTGTCAGGGCTTCGCCCCGAACCCCACCAGGACTCTGTCCTCGACCTGTCCGGTCGCCAGCCCCCTGGACCCCGATTCGTTGCCGGTTGAATAGTTACGTATTTTTTACTATCGAAAGACCGGGACGGTCCAGGAAGGGCTGTGCCCTTCCTGGACCTCCATTCCAGTCTCTCAATTCATTCTTTTTCGTCGGCAATATTTTCAGCCCGCATGCCCACGACATGATAACCGGCATCCACATGCAATACTTCGCCGGTCACCCCACCCCCCATGGCCGAGAGCAGGAAAACCGCCGCTTCTGCCACCTCGGCTGTCTCCACATTGCGGCGCATGGGGGCGTTGTCGCGATTCCAGTTGAGAATCTCCTTGAAATCGCCAATCCCCGAGGCCGCCAACGTCTTGATGGGACCGGCGGAGATGGCATTGACCCGTATCTGTCGCGGACCCATATCCACCGCCAGATAGCGCACGCTCGCCTCCAAGGCTGCCTTGGCCACACCCATCACGTTGTAATGCGGCATCACCCGCTCGGCACCAAGGTAAGAGAGTGTCAGAATGCTTCCCCCCGCCGACATCAAAGGTGCTGCATGCCGACACATGCTGACCAGGGAGTAGACCGATGTCTCCATGGCAATGCGAAATCCTTCGGGAGTGGTCTGGTAAAAGTGCCCCTTCAACTCCTCCTTGCGGGCAAAGGCCACTGAGTGGAGGACGTAATCGACGCCTCCCCACTCCTCTCGTGCCTGAGCGAACACGGCCGCCATCTCCTCGTCGACCGTTACATTGCAGGGGAGTACCATGGTCGATCCCAGGCTCTCGGCAAGCGGCCGCACCCGTTTTTCCAGAGCACTGCCCAGATAAGTGAACCCCTGGACGGCCCCTTCCCGATGACAGGCCTGCGCAATACCCCAAGCGATGCTCCGCTCGTTGGCCACACCAAAAATCAATCCACGCTTCCCATCCAGAATGCCCATGGCCAACCTCATCCATCCGTTGCGATGTCCCGCCCGCCGGGCAGAGCTGACCCCAATGCCCGGTCAGGAAACCAAACCGGGCATTTTACAGTCGTAGCCGCTGATCGTTCAAC
This sequence comes from Magnetococcales bacterium, assembly GCA_015229045.1. The sequence goes on along the minus strand of JADGCJ010000044.1, from coordinate 23,622 downwards.
CTAAATCCGGCCAAGGTCGTGTCGGGTGGCAGACCAACCCCTTGTACCAACACCTTGAAGCGCTCTCCCATGGCATCGGGCATGATCAACCGTCGTACGGCACTCTGCAACCGTTCTCTCTCTTCCCGAATCATTTTCTCCCGGGCCAGCAGCTGCTCCAGGCGCGTCAGGATGCCCAATCCCAACAGGAACCAGCCCTGGGTCGTGAAGCCGAGAGTCGTCAAGCCTGCGCGCTCCCCACTCCTGGCCAGGGACGAGAAATCGACGTGCGCCGTCAAATCCATCTCCCCAGGCGAAGCCAGAGGATCATCGATGCGTTCATGCCGACGGTGCCCAACCAGATGTCCCGCGCGACAAGAGGGATGGTAATAATCGCGTTCAGGATGGCCATAATCGATGGTCAGCACAACCCCGTGCCGCAAGAGCGACCCCAGACGCTCCATCCAGGCCATCGCCTGGCTGCCGATTTCGGTCCGATAGCCCGTCTCCAGGGTGATGCCCCGCCGGGAGAAATGGTCCGCCACCACCTCCGGCGGCAGGGCAGTCTCTGCGACCTGCCAGGACTCGCCATTCCAGGTGGCGCCCAAGGCGCGCAATCCGGCATCGGTCATGGTCACCCAATGCACCGGCAAGGCATCGAAAAATTCATTGGAGAAGATGCCGCCTACCACCCCATCCGCCATGGCTGCGGCCAGGGAGTCCAGATCCTCCATCCATGTCACCGCAACCCCGGTGCTCTCCAGGGGAGCCAGCATCTCTTGCTGTCTGGCACGAAAGTCACAACTCCGCTCGACAATCACATAGTGCAGCGCTCGGGCAAAATCCGGAAACCGTCTGGCGGTCATCAGCACGTCGCAGGCCAGACGTCCCGTTCCGGCGCCCAGTTCCACCAGATCGAACCGCGCCGGCCGACCGAGCAGCTCCCACACCTCGACCCACTGCAGCGTGAGCAGCTCGCCAAACAGGGAGGTGATCTCCGGCGCGGTGACAAAATCACCGGAACGACCAATCCGGGCGTGCCGCCGCATGTAGTAGCCCTGTTCCGGATGGTACAAGGCCAGTTCCATGAAATGGTCGAACGGCAGCACGCCACCGGCTGTGACTGCGGCGCACGACAGGATCTGGTGCATGGGGTTATTCAAGAGCGACAATTCGGACTTGTTGTCAGACTGCGGGTTGTTTTCGTTCAATCAGGTTGACCACCAACCCCGGGGCCATAGCTGCCAAATGATTGTCATTGGTCCAGAACTCCGCGCAACGATGATGTATGGCCGTAGCCAAGTGCAAGGCATCCTGGGTTTTTAGACCATGGTATGCCCTCATGTCAGCGGCATGCGGATAAACCGGCTCCGGAGCGTGGATGCTCTTCAACAAGGTAAATGGCAATACAAGTGTCCAGATAAACGCAGCCGTTCACTCCCATGCCACCTGTATTTCCTGGACATGTGCGTCAACCTCCTCCGCAGAAGGTCGTGACTCGGGAGGCAACCTGTTCTCATTCAGAAACTTCAGCACATCCAGAACATTGCCACGCTGCAACTCATCGTCTCCCCCCTTCGCAATGGCCACTGGCTCCATGATTGTCAAAACAGCACACCGCCGCTCATCCAGAACCAAAGGCTGGTTCAAGGTAACCCGTCCATCCGTGCTGATTTCAGCCTCAATCGCCCGAATCATGATCACCCCTTTTTGTCAGGCTACCTGTTGGAAGCCGACCTTCCCGAGACAAACAACCCCATGAGAGTATCATACTGGATAGAGGAGGAACAATTAACTTTACTCATTTCCGAGAAACTCCGGCCAATTGGCCACCCACATGCCGGAGGAGTCCCCCCACCAGAACAACCGTGGCGCTTCGATCGATATCCTCGTCGAACTCGGGGTAAGAAACATAACGAAATTTGGAAGCGAAGTCCGAATAACCCAACAGGGGTATAAACGCATCCGGAATGACCGCACCCGTTTTTTTCAGAAGAAGAGCCAACTCCTCAAGATTATGTTTTTTGGGAAACCGCACACCCAGGATACACAACCACGCCTTCAGGCCTTTTTCAACGGCTCGCTGGACGTGAAGTCCAAAAACTTCCACGTCAACCTGCATGGGGTCCAACATCACTTGCAGGGCACGATAATCCTTGTCTGCCATGCGTCGCAATGTTTCCGCCTGGTCCATATCGCCCATGCCGCCCACCCCTCCCCCATCCGTACAGGCAGGAACCCGGGAGGATGCATGATGACCATAACAGTGACCAAGATCCTGATCATAAAGCAACTTTCCATCTTGCATGGCCTCGGCAACGACATGATTCAAGCTCTTTTTCCAGCGCATCACCTCATCGTGGCTGTAGAGCAAAATATCCTTGGACATGGGAAATCCGGCCAGCAACTGACGAATCCGCCCCAACTCCTGCCAACGACTCCGCTCCGTGAACCCCTCTTTCTCCACGATCAGCAGGTCGATGTCGGACTCCTCGGTCGCCTCCCCCCGCGCCATGGAACCGAACAGGACGATTTGTTCCGGCTGCACAGCCTCGACGATGACACAGACCATCTCATCCAGTATTTCCTGCGTGACGGAAACCATGGTGCCACCAATCAGACTGCCCGTCATGCCTACATGAACGGCGTCACCGAGAGCTCCGCCCAGGCAAGCAGTCTGCCCGGCTGAATCCCCCAGGCCAGGATCAAGAAGGCACTTACGGCGATCACCGCGCCGCTGAAGCCGCCCACCCGCATCTGGAAGCCGACTTCGGGCTGTTCGAAGTACATGATCTTGACGATGCGCAGATAATAGAACGCCGCTACCGCCGAGGAAAGAACACCCGCCAGGGCCAAACCCACATGGCCGCCGTTGACCGCCGCCATGAAAACATTCAACTTGCCAATAAATCCGGCGAACGGCGGAATGCCTGCCATGGAAAACATGAACAGCGCCACCACCGCCGCCAGGACAGGCCGCTTATGGGCCAACCCTCGATAATCCTGGATGGACTCGCCAATTCCGTCACGGGCAAAAACCAGGATCAGGGCAAAGACCCCCATGTTCATGAATAAATAAATAGCCAGATAGATCAGGACGCTCCGATAACCAAGCACGGTCCCGGGAACCAACCCGATCAGGGCATAACCCACATGACCGACCGACGAATAAGCCAGCATGCGTTTGATGTTGGTCTGGGGTATCGCCGCGAAGGCACCAACCACCAACGATATGATGCTGAGAAACTGCAACACCGGACCCCATTGCCCGTGCAAGTCGGCAAAGGCCCCCGGCAACACCCGATAGATCGCCGCAAAGCCGGCAATCTTCGGCAGAGAGGACATGAAGGCGGTGACCGGCGTCGCCGACCCTTCGTAGACATCCGGCGACCACATATGGAAGGGCGCTGCGGCCACCTTGAAGGCCATACCGGCAACGACCAGGATCACCCCCAGGTGGACGCCAAGGTGGCCAGTTCCTGCAACCGCCACGCTCTCCTGCACCCCGGCGAAGGTGATGCCGCCCGTTCCACCATAAATCAAACTGATGCCATATAACAACAATCCCGACGCCATTGAACCCAGAACGAAATATTTCAGGCCGGCCTCGTTGGCCAAGGCGTCATCGCGACGGTAGCCCGCCAGAACATAGATGGAGAGCGACATCATTTCCAGGCCCAGGTAGAGAGTCAAGAAATCACCGCTGGAAACCATGATCATGCCGCCCAGCAGGGCAAACAGATTAAGAACAAAGTACTCCCCGGTACGCATGTCGAGGCGTTGCAGGGCATCCCACGACAGCAGAATCGGGAACAGGGCACCGACATACATCAACATTTTCATGAAGGATGCAAACGGATCGAGGACAAACATGCCATCAAACGTCTCGGCAGTGTTGGGGCCACTGCTGCTCCAGGTGAGGAGAGCCGCCAGCAGGATGGCCAGGATGGCCCCATAGCCGACCAGGCTGCCGCCGCTCCCTTTATCGCGCCAGGCCCCTGCGAGCAACAGGCCCATGGCCGCAAGGGCAATGACAATCTCTGGCAACAGGGGAACCAGATTGATCTCCGGCATAGGAACAGACATGGGCTTGAGCGTCTCCGATTCAGTTCAGGGCAACCCGCACCGGCGGATCACCCACGCCCGATCCCCCATGGATCGGACCCGATGCAGCATCAATACATGGCCAGTGTGTGACCTCCGGCCGCCTTGCCGACAGCCACTTGCGTCAGCAAATTTTCCACCGAGACATGAAGTATCTTCAAAAACGGATCCGGATTGAAGCCGATCCAGAAGACCAGGATCAGCAGAGGCACGAACAGGGCCACCTCCCGAGGGGTGACATCGGTCAAGGTCTGGACATCCGCGTGCCGCACCTCGCCGAACACCACTTTTTTGAACATCCACAACATGTAGGCCGCCCCCAGCACCACGCCGGTCGCCGCCACCACCGTCACCCCCTTGCTGGTGGCAAACAGGCCCAGCAGGATGAGAAATTCGCCGATGAAACCGTTGGTCCCCGGCAACCCGACCGAGGCCATGGTGAAGATCATGAACAGCGTGGCATAAACCGGCATGCGCAGGGCCAACCCCCCGAAACGAGCGATCTCCCGGGTATGCAGCCTGTCATACACCACACCCACCAGCAGGAAGAGCGCCCCCGAGACCAGGCCATGGTTGACCATCTGCAAAAGCCCCCCTTCGATCCCCAGTTGATTGAAGGCAAACAGACCCAGGGTCACAAACCCCATGTGCGATACCGACGAGTAGGCGATCAATTTTTTCAAATCGGTCTGCATCAGGGCCACCAGGGCGGTATAGACCACCGCCACCAGCGACAGACCATAGATCAACGGCGCAAAGTAGTGCGAGGCATCCGGCAGCATGGGCAGGGAAAAACGCAGGAAACCATAAGCCCCCATCTTCAACAACACCCCGGCCAGGATGACCGAACCCGCCGTCGGCGCCTCCACATGGGCATCCGGCAACCAGGTATGCACCGGCCACATGGGCACCTTGACGGCAAAGGAGACAAAAAAGCCCAGAAAAATCCACACCTGCAACCCCATGGGCAGATGCAGTTTCATCAACTCGGGTATGCTGAAGGTGTGCCCCTTGCTGGTCAGGACCAGCACCGAGACCAGCATGACCACCGAACCGGCCAGGGTGTAGAGGAAAAACTTGAGCGCCGCATAGACCCGGCGCGGCCCGCCCCACACACCGATGATCAAAAACATCGGAATCAGCATCGCCTCCCAGAGAATGTAAAAAAGCATGAAATCGAGGGCGCAAAACACCCCGATGACAAAGCTCTCCAGGGCGAGAAAGGCTATCATGTACTCCCGGACGCGCATCTTGACCGACTCCCAGGAGGCCAGGATGCAAATGGGCGTCAACAGGGTGGTGAGCAGGAGAAGCGGCAGGCTGATGCCATCCACACCCATCCGGTAGCTGATACCCAGGTCGGGCAGCCAGACATACTCCTCCAGGAACTGAAAGGCCGCCGTGGTGGTATCGAATGCCGCATAGAGACGCAGACTCAACAAAAATGTTACCAGGGAGACACCAAGGGCGGTGAGCTTCGCGGACGCATCGTTCCGAATCACCAGCACGATGGCCAAGGCACCCGCCAGGGGAAGAAAGGTCACCAGACTCAACATTGCCACGATCCCCGCTCTCGTCTCCCGCGTTTTGCCAACTGGGACGCCACCCGACCCGCGAATCGGGCGAATCAGACGTACCAGGTCACCAGGACCACCACGCCGATCAGCATGGCCAAGGCGTAATGATAGATATAACCCGTTTGCAACTGCCGCAACCAACCCGCCAGGCGCTCTATCTGTCCGGCCAGGCCATTGACCCCATAACCATCGATGATGGTCTCATCGCCGGTGCGCCACAACCCCTCACCGATGATACGGGCCGGTTGCACGAACAGGCGGTCATAAAGCCGGTCGAAATACCAGGCATTGACCAGGAAGCGATAGAGTCTCTTCCAGCGTTGCGCCAGCTGCGCCGGCAACTCCGGTTGCACGACATACAATCGCCAGGCCAGCGTGACGCCCAGCAGAAACATGCCGAAGGGCAACCACCTGACCACCCACCCGACGTGATGGGCATTGGCCAGCGCCCGATGCCCGGGGGCCAGGAAGATCGCCTCCCTGAACCACCCCTCCTCGACCATCGGATACCCCACCCAGCCGGCAATCACCGCCCCCACCGCCAACACGACCAGAGGTCCGCGCATGCTCCAGGAGGGATCATGGGCATGCTGCCAGGCATGGTGATCCTTGGGCTGGCCATGGAAGGTCATGAAGATCAGCCGGAAAGAGTAGAATGTGGTCATGGCTGCCGCCGCGATGCCCAGCAGCCAGGCAAAGGCCCCGGTCATGGTGTGCGCCGCGAAGGCCGACTCCAGAATCACATCCTTGGAATAAAACCCGGCCAGAAAGGGAAAGCCGGTCAGGGCCAGCGTACCAATCATCATCAGCAGGTAGGTGACGGGAATCTTTTCCTTCAAGCCCCCCATCAGGCGCATATCCTGTTCATGGTGCATGGCGTTGATGACCGCTCCGCTGCCCAGAAAGAGCAGGGCCTTGAAGAAGGCATGCGTCATCAGATGAAACATGGAGGCCGCATAGGCCGACACCCCGGCGGCGAAGAACATATAGCCCAACTGCGAGCAGGTGGAGTAGGCCACCACCCGTTTGATGTCGTTCTGGACCAGACCGACGCTCGCCGCAAAAAAGGCCGTCGCCGCCCCGATCACCGTGACAACCGTGAGCGCCGTCTCCGACAGCTCGAACAAAGGCGAGGCGCGACACACCATGAACACCCCGGCCGTCACCATGGTGGCAGCATGGATCAGGGCCGACACCGGCGTCGGACCCTCCATGGCATCCGGCAGCCAGGTATGCAGACCCAGCTGGGCCGATTTTCCCATGGCACCGACGAACAGCAGCAGACAGATCAGGGTCATGGTATCGACCGGACCCCAGAAGAGAAAGTCGACCGTCGGGGCGAACTGCCCGGTTTTCGCCAGTTGGAAAACCTGATCGTAGTCGAGAGTGCCAAACACCAGGTAGATGGCGAAAATACCCAGGGCAAAGCCAAAATCTCCCACCCGGTTGACTAGAAAAGCCTTGATGGCGGCATTGCAGGCCGACTCTTTCTTGAACCAGAAACCGATCAGCAGGTAGGAGGCCAACCCCACCCCCTCCCAGCCGAAGAAAAGCTGCAAGAAGTTGTCCCCGGTCACCAACATGAGCATGGCGAAGGTGAAAAAGGAGAGATAACTGAAAAAACGCGGATGATCGGGATCTTCGTCCATGTAACCGACCGAATAGACATGGACCATGCAGGAGACACCCGTCACCACGATCAGCATGACGGCGGTCAGACGGTCGATCAGCAGCGCGAAGCTGACCTGAAAACCGCCCGAAACGATCCAGGAGGCGATGTGGGTATGTTCCGTCGCCCCATCGCCGACGGCCACCCGAAAAAAGGCCCCGATCGACAGCAGCAGGGCAACGGTCACCCCCAGGATGGTCACCCGCTGGCTCATGACTTTGCCGATCCGCTTGCCGAACAGTCCGGCAATCAGGGCGCCTGCAAGGGGCGAGAGGAGAATCAACAGGTTCATGCTCATGGTGCCATAGCCGTCCGCTTGGAAAATCGCATGCAGTCTTAAGGGTATCACCCCTTCAGGGAGTCAATCTTTTCCACATCGATGGTGGCGCGGGTGCGGAAAAAGGTGACCAACAGCGCCAGACCGATGGCCGCTTCCGCCGCCGCCACCGTCAAGACGAAAAAGGTGAACACCTGCCCGGTCTCCTCGCCCAGATATCTGGAAAAGGCGACAAAGTTGATATTGACCGCCAGCAGGATCAATTCGATGCTCATGAGAATGATGATGACATTCTTCCGGTTCAGAAAAATGCCGAACAGACCCACGACGAAGAGAATGGCGCCCAGGATCAGATAATGGTTCAAGCCGACCACGGTCACGCTCCTTCCCCGGGGGAAACCTTTTTGAGAATCACGGAATCCTCCCGCTTGCGTGCCACCTGCTGGGCGATGCACTGCTTTTTGATCACGCGCCGATGCCGCAAGGTCAGGACGATGGCACCCACCATGGCCATCAACAGCAGCAGGGAGGCAATTTCAAAGGGATAGAGATAGCGGGTATACAACAGGCGCCCCAGGGCCAGGGTATTGGCCACCCCGTCACCTCTGGGCGCAACCGCCGAGGCATGGTAGGTCAGCAACACCGCTCCCATCTCCACCAGAATGATGGCACCCACGGCCAGCCCCAGCGGGAGATGATTCAACGCCCCCCGGCGCAAGGCGACAAAATCCACATCCAGCATCATGACGACGAACAGGAACAAAACCGCCACCGCCCCCATGTAGACCATCACCACCACGGCAGCCAGAAACTCCGCTCCCAGCAACACGAAAAGCCCCGCCGCCGAAAAAAAGGTCAAGACCAGAAACAGGGCCGAATGAACCGGATTGCGTGCCGTAACGACCCGCAGCGCCGCCACGATCAGGACGGTCGCAAAGAGGTAAAAGACAAAATCCGCCACCGAAAACATGGACCCCTCACCCCGCTAGCGATATTGGGCATTGATTCTGAGGTTATCATCAACCTGCCGTTTCCAGCGCACCCCATTGGCAAGCAACTTTTCCTTCCGGTAAATCATATCCTCGCGCTTTTCTGCGGAGTATTCAAAGTTCGGTCCCAGGACAATGGCATCCACCGGGCAGGCCTCCTGGCAGAACCCGCAAAAAATGCATTTGGCCATGTCAATGTCATACACCCGGGTCAGGCGTTGCACCGCCGTCGATGTGGGGTCGATCTCGATATAGATCGCCTGCGCCGGGCAGACCGCTTCGCACAACTTGCAGGCGACGCAGCACTCGGAGCCATCCTCGTGGCGACGCAGCACATGCTCACCGCGAAAACGCGGCGAGAGCGGCGTCTTCTGTTCCGGATATTCGATCGTGATCCTGGGCTTGAACATGTGTTTCAAGGTCACGTTCATGCCGGAAAACAGCTCCAGCAGGCCGAAGCTGGCGATCCAATCCCTCATGTTCATGTTGAGATTCAGGCCCATGATCATCCTCATCCAGGAATCTGCCCGGTCAGATGCAAAACCGCCCCAGTCAGGAAGATCCAGAGCAGGGACAACGGCAGGAACACCTTCCAGCCCAACCGCATCAGCTGGTCATAACGGTAACGGGGAAAAGTCGCCCGGATCCAGAGAAATACGAACAGCAGCACACCGATTTTCAGGATCAGCCAGACGATGCCGGGGATAAAGCCCAGAAAGCTCAAGGGGGGCAACCACCCCCCAAGAAACAGCAGCGCCCCCAGTGTCGAGACCAGGATCATGTTGGCATATTCGCCGAGAAAGAACATCCCGTAGGACATGGCCGAATAGTCCGTGGCAAAACCGGCGACCAGCTCCGCCTCGGCCTCCACCATGTCGAAGGGGGCGCGGTTGGTCTCGGCCACGCCCGAAATGAAATAGATGACAAACAGGGGCAGCAGGGGAATCACGTTCCATACATCACTCTGGGAGGCCACGATGTCCTTCAGGCTGAGGCTGCCCGCAAGCATGATCACCGGGATGATCGTAAAACCGAGAGAGATTTCATAGGAGACCATTTGTGCCGCCGCACGCATCGATCCCAGAAACGCATAGCGGGAGTTGGACGCCCACCCCGATACCAGGACGCCATAGACACCCAGGGAGGAGATGGCCAGAACATACAGGATGCCAATGTTCACATCCGCCAGGACCAGCTCCGCCGAGAAGGGCACCACCGCCCAGGCCACCAGCGCCGTCCCGAGGGTGATGATCGGGGCCAGCAGGAACACCGGCGTATCGGCGCCGGTCGGGATCATCGTCTCCTTGACGAACAGCTTGACCGCGTCGGCCAGGGGTTGCAGCAGGCCAAAAATACCCACCCGGTTGGGACCGGGACGCACCTGCATGGCGCCGATGATCCGGCGTTCGGCCCAGGTCAGATAGGTCACGCAGAACATCAGGGGCGCCAGCAGGAGGGCAATCTTGACCACCGTCCACAGCAGCGGCCACAGCCCCCCGAACAGATCCTGTCCGTTATCTTGTATCCACTCCAAAAATCCAGCCATGCTCTGTCCCGGTTCCACTCAACTGTACCGTGTCACGTCTTCATCCCCTACGCCAGCACCGCCACATCGACGGCGGGAAATCCTGTGTCCCATTCACACACACTTTGTGCCTCTTCCTCTCCCTGGCCATAGTGGCCAAACAGGGTTCCTGCGGGGATGGCATCGTCGAGCGTGGCCGTCAGATCCACGCAACGCTCGCCGCTGGTGAGTCGCACTTTTTGTCCTTCCGTCACCCCCAGGCGCCGGGCATCGGCGGGGTGGAGGCGCACCTGTCGGCGCACCGACAATTTGTCCATGGTGGCCGAGACCCGCGCCACGGCATCGGCGTACCAGAAGGAGGGTTCCAGCACCAGGGTCAACTCCGTCCCGGCAACGGCGGGCACGACCTTGGTCTTGCCGGTCAATCCCCGGGTCACGGTCGGATGGTCACCCGCCACCGCTCCCTCGACGGGCGGACGTTTCAGGTCGTAGGCCGGATCGGCCAGGGCCACGGCGGTGCGCAACGCCTCCAGGGTATCATAACCCAGGGGACGCGCCAGATGATCGCTCAGGGCACGGCAGATACGCCAGGCCGGGCGGGCATCTCCCGGCGGCGGGACCACCTGTTCGCTCCACTGCACCCGCCCTTCGCCGTTGGTGCTGATGGCATCCTGTTCCGGCACCGCCACCGCCCCGGGCAGCACGACCGCCGCCCGCTCCATCATGGCCGATCGGTGCGAGCCAATCCAGATCACCTGTGCCCGCGTCAAGGCGGCACGGGCCAGTTCGGCATCGAGGCCATCCTGTACCGGATCCGTGGCCAACAAAACAAGGACTTTGATCTTGCCTGCCGCAGCCTGGCGCACAATCTCCAAGGCGTTGTGGCCAACCCTCTCCGACGGCTGGTAACCCGGTCCGCGATGGGGAACAACCCCCATATCCTGGGCAGCCTGAGAACTCCCCGGCGAGGCCAGACGATTGAAACCGTTCCACTCCCTGCCCAGGCCGCCGCAACCATCGAGGATGGCCACCGCCTGCCGCCGCAACACCTCGGCCTGGGGATGGCTGATCGCCAGGGCACCCAGAAGAAGCACGGGACGCCCGGCATCTTTCAAGGCCGCCGCCACCAGCGCCGCTGGCGTGTTGCCCGGTTTTTTGGCCTTTTGTGCCTTCAACACCTGGTCGAGAAACTCCCCTTCCCGGCCCGGTGGCTGCACAATCTCCGTCAAGCCCGGCCAGGTCGTCCGCAGACGACGCGGGTTGACCGCGAACATCTTCGCCCCGGCCAGGGCCGCCTGCCGCAGACGCCAGTTCAGGATCGGCGCCTCCCGACGCGGATCGCACCCCACCAGCACGATGCAATCCGCCCGGGGCAGATCGGCCAGGGGGGTGTTCAGCAAAAAGTCGCTTCGGGTCAGGGGGAGTTCGTCGCCGCTGAAATCCCTTTGCTGCAAACGATGATCCAGGTGCGGCGTCCCCACGCTGTGCCGCAACAAATCCTGGAAGGCAAAGAGATCCTCGGCGCTCAGATGGTACCCTCCCGCCAGGCCGGCCACTTCATCAGGGGCGACGCTTCGCACAATCTCTCCGGCCTGGGCCAGGGCCTGCTTCCAGGTCGTCGCGGTCAGAACCTCCTCCTTGCGCACCAGGGGCACGGTCAGGCGCGCCATCTCCAGTCCGTCGAAGGCAAAACGCCCCTTGTCGCAGATCCAGGCGCCATTGATCGCCTCGCAGGCATCGGCCTGCACCCGCTTGACCCGGCCATGCACCTGCTGCCAGAACACCCGACATCCCACGGCGCAGTGTCCGCACACCCCGGGCACCGAGCGCAACTCCCAGCTTCGCGCCTGAAAGTGAAACGGCTTGTCGTTCAGGGCGCCGACCGGGCAGATCTCCGCCATGTTGCCGGCCATTTCGGAACCCAGGGCACCCTCCACCCAGGGACCAACCGCCATGTGATCGCCCCGATACATGGCCCCCATCTCTTCTGTCCCGGCCACTTCCGCAGAAAAACGGATGCAGCGGGTGCAGTGGATGCAGCGATCCATTTCGGTTTCGATCAGCGGTCCCAGATCCTTGTTGCGAACCTCACGTTTCCCGACCGTATAGCGACTCCGGTCCGGGCCATATTTCAGGGCGAGATCCTGAAGGTCGCATTCGCCGCCCTGGTCGCAAACCGGGCAATCCAGGGGGTGATTGATGAGCAAAAATTCCATCACCCCTTTGCGCGCCTGGAGCGCCATGGGGCTCTCCGTCCGGACCACCATCCCTTCGGAGACCGGCATGGCGCAGGAGATCACGGGGCGCGGCATCTTTTCCACTTCCACCATGCACATACGGCAATTCCCCGCCACCGACAGACCGGGGTGGTAACAAAAATGGGGAATGTGGATCTCCAGTTGCCGGGCGGCTTCCATGATGGTCGTTCCCGGTTCGACCGTGATCTCTTGACCGTTGATGATCAGGGTAGGCATCGTCTCCGTCGCTCCTCATCCCACCATGCACCGACCGTGCCTGATATGGTAGTCAAACTCCTCGGGAAAGGCCCGGATGGCCCCTGCCACCGGCATGGCGGCCGCATCCCCCAGGGCGCAGATGGTCTTGCCCGACATGTTGCCGCAAATATCCTTCAGCAGGTCGACATCGCCCGGATTGCCCTGACCTGCCTCCAGGCGACCCATGACCTGCGCCAGCCAGCCGGTCCCTTCCCGGCACGGTGTGCATTGCCCGCACGACTCGTGCCGGTAGAAGCGCGACAGCCGGGCAATCGCCCGCACGATGCAGACCGATCTGTCCATGACGATCACCGACCCGGCCCCCAGCATGCTGCCGGCCTTGGCCAGGGCCTCATAATCCATGGTGATCGTCGCGCACACCTCGGCGCGCAGGACCGGCGTGGAGGAGCCGCCGGGGATCACCCCTTTCAGGTTTTCCCAGCCACCGCGCACCCCACCGGCAAAATCGTCGATCAGGCTGCGCAGCGGAATGCCCAGCGGCACCTCATAGTTGCCGGGGCGCACCACATGGCCCGATACGCTGAACACCTTGGTGCCATTCGACTTGGGAACACCCAGACCGGCATACCACTCCCCTCCCCGCTCGAGGATGGCAGGTACCGCCGCCAGGGTCTCGACGTTGTTGATCACCGTCGGGCAGTCGTAGAGACCGACATTGGCCGGAAAGGGGGGTTTCAGGCGCGGCTGACCCTTTTTTCCTTCCAGGGATTCGATCAGGCCGGTCTCTTCGCCGCAGACGTAGGCCCCGGCACCCCGATGCACCGTCAGGTGAAAGCGGAAACCGCTGCCCAGGCAGTCATCGCCCAGCAGTCCGGCGGCGACGGCGTCATCGACAGCCTGCTGCAACCGCTCCGCCTCCTGATAAAACTCGCCACGAATATAGATGAAGCCCCGTTCAGCCTTCACCGCCCAGGCAGCGATGAGCATCCCCTCGATCAGGAGGTGGGGGTCGTGACGCAAAATCTCCCGATCCTTGCAGGTGCCGGGTTCGCCTTCGTCGGCGTTGCAGATCAGGTAGTGGGGCCGACTGGCATCCTTGGGAATGAAGGACCATTTCATGCCCGCCGGAAAACCGGCGCCGCCCCGTCCCCGCAGGTTGGATTTCTTCACCTCGTCGATCACCGCTTCGCTGCTCATGCCGAGGGCTTTTTGTGCCGCCGCATAGGCGCCACGCTCCCGGGCCACGGCCAGCCGATGCCCATCCTGGCGATGGATGTTGCGGTAGACGATCTTCTCCCCGGGTGATTCACGCATGCCAGCACCTTCCATCGGACCGGAGACCATCAGGGCAGCCGATCAATGATTGCCGCCACCTTGTCGGGCGTCAAATCTTCATGATAATCATCGTTGATCTGCATGGCGGGAGCATTGACGCAGGCCCCCAGACACTCCACCTCGGTCAGGGTGAAGCGGCCATCGGCGCTCATTTCACCCCACCCCAGGCGCAACTTCTCCTGCAACGCCTGCACCACCCCATCCGAGCCGCACAACCAGCAGGAGATGTTGGTACACACCTGCACATGGTATTGGCCCACGGGTTTCAGGTTGTACATGGTGTAGAAGGTCGCCACCTCGTTGACCCGGACCGGCGGAATATCCATCAGCTCGGCCACATAGGCCAGCGCCTCCCGGGAGAGCCAGCCGCCAAACTCCCGCTGTGCCAGATGCAGGACAGGCAGCAGCGCCGAACGCCGGTACTCGGGCGGATAACGGGTGTAGATCTTCTCCACCTCGCGCAGCGCTGCAGCGGAAAAACTGGGTTTCGAGTCTCCCCCGGGTGGTTGGTACGTTTCACTCATGGGTGCGCATCTCACGTTTCTCGATGGGGACAGGGCCGCTCAACGGTCAATCTCGCCGAACACGATGTCGATGGTGCCCAGGCAGGTGGTGACATCGGCCAGCAGATGTCCCCTGACCATGGTTTCGATCGCCTGCAAATGGTTGAATCCGGCCGCCCGTATCTTGACCCGATAGGGTTTGTTGCTGCCATCGGCGACGAGGTAGACCCCCATCTCCCCCTTGGGCGTCTCCACGGCGGTGTAAATCTCCCCGGCTGGCACGGCAAACCCCTCCGTGTGCAGCTTGAAGTGATGGATCAGCGACTCCATGCCGCTCTTCATCTCCTCCCGGTAGGGGGCGGAGACCTTGAAGTCGTCATGTCTGACCGGACCCTGGGGCATCTGCTCCAGGCATTGGCGAATGATGCGTGTACTCTGTCGCAGCTCCTCGACCCGGACCAGATAGCGGTCGTAACAATCCCCATTCTTGCCGACGGGGATGTCAAAATCGAGCCGGTCGTAGACATCGTAGGGTTCGGCCTTGCGCAGATCGTAGGCGATGCCCGACCCGCGCAGCATGGGACCGACAAACCCCAGGTCGAGGGCCTGTTCCGGGGTGATGACGCCAATCCCCACCAGACGCTGTTTCCAGATGCGGTTGCCGGTCAGCAGGGTCTCATACTCGTCGATTTTGGACGGAAAGTCGTCGACGAACTCCTGAATCTTCTCCGCCAACCCCTCCGGCAGATCCATCGCCACGCCGCCGGGGCGAAAATAGGCCGCATGAATGCGCGCCCCACACACCGCCTCGGAGATGTCGAGGATCCGCTCCCGTTCCCGGAAGCTGTAGATGAACATGGTCATGGCGCCCACATCCAGGCCGTGGGCACCCAAAAACAGCAGATGGTTCAAAATACGGGTCAACTCGGCAAAGATGACCCGTATGTACTGGGCACGCACCGGCACTTCGATGCCCAACAACCGCTCCACGGCCAAAACCCACGGATACTCCTGCGCCATGGGCGACATGTAGTCGAGGCGATCAAAATAGGGGAGTCCCTGAAGATAGGTCTTGTGTTCAAGGAGTTTTTCCGTTCCCCGATGCAGAAAGCCGATGTGCGGGTCGGCCCGTACCACCATTTCGCCATCCAGCTCCAGCACCAGGCGCAGCACACCGTGCGCAGCCGGATGTTGCGGGCCAAAGTTGAGCGTGTAATTGTCGAGCTGCTCGCTATCGGACATCGGACTTTCGCCTCACTCCCCCACGCCGATCAGGATCGGGGCCGTTGCCGACCGTAGTACTCCCGCTCCGGGAGACTCAGTCGGGTCGGTTCGCGCACCACCCGCGCCTGGTCCGGGTCGTACCTGACCTCAAAACGACCCGTCACTGGAAACTCCTTGCGCAAGGGGTAGCCGGAAAAATCATACTCCGTCAACAGACGGCGCAGGTCGGGATGACCAGAAAAGAGAATACCAAACATTTCATAGGCTTCCCGTTCATACCAGTTGGCGCTGCTCCACACCCCGATCACCGAGGGAAGCGACTCCCCGTCCTGGACCGCCACCTTCACCCGCAGGCGATGGTTGCGATGCACCGACAACAGCTGATACACCACCTCCAGAGGCTTGTCCCGTCCCGGATAGTGGACCCCGGCCAGATCGACCAGCAGACGAAAATTCAGCTCCGGATCGTCGCGCAGGGCCGTCATGGTGGACACAAGATCCTCCGGGGCCACCCGGATCACCAGCGCCATCCCGGCCCGCTCCCCCGCCAATCGGGGCAGTCTCTCACCCAGAACCTTCTCCAGATGGGTCAACTTTTCGGGCGTCATGTCCGGGCACCCCAGCCGGTCGAGAAAGTATGGGTGCGATGAATCTTCCGGTGCAGTTGCAAAATGCCGTACAGCAGCGCCTCAGCCGTTGGCGGGCACCCTGGTACATAGATATCCACCGGCACGATCCGGCCACATCCCCGCACGACCGAGTAGGAGTAGTGATAGTAGCCGCCGCCGTTGGCACAGGAGCCCATGGAGATGACCCAGCGCGGTTCCGGCATCTGGTCGTAGAGCTTGCGCAGGACCGGGGCCATCTTGTTGGTCAGGGTGCCGGCCACGATCATGACGTCCGACTGCCGGGGACTGCCCCGGGGCACCATGCCAAAGCGATCCAGGTCGTAGCGGCTGCCGCCGGCCTGCATGAACTCCACCGCGCAGCAGGCCAGACCGAAAGTCATCGGCCACATGGAAGAGGTCCGCGCCCAGTTGACCAGCCTGTCCACCCCGGTCAGCATGAAGCCCCGGGTGTCCAACTCCTGGCGAACTTCCTCGATCATTCCCATTCCAAGGCCCCCTTTTTCCAGGCGTAGGCATACCCGACCAACAGCACGGCCAAAAACAGGACCATCTCGACAAAACCGATGAAGCCAATATCCCGAAAGGCCACGGCCCAGGGGAACATGAACGCCGTTTCAATGTCGAACACAATAAACAAAATGGCCAAAAGATAATAACGAACGTCAAACGGAACCCGGATCCGCTCCATGGGGCTGAAGCCGCACTCGTACTGGCTCTCCTTCTCGGCATTCGGACGCTTGAACCCCAAAAAATAGGAGCCGGCCAGCATGAAAACACCCAGTCCGCCCGCCACAAAGAGAAAGACCAGGATCGGAAAATAATTTTCCAGCATCGTCGTCCTTTCCGTATCGGTTCCCGGCAACGTCACACCCACGCGAGGCCGGGACAGCGCGTTCGGGACAAGTAACATTAACGATACAAAGTCGTCAAGTCGTCACACACATTCTGGCCCAATAAATAAATTGCCCCGCCCCGTTTGAAACCGAGTCCATTCGGAGTCTCTTTCAAGCATGTTTCGCCGCACGTCGCCCGAAAGCCAACAACCGCCCGCTGACCCGAACCACCCAAAAAACCAGCACGGAGGCAGCCAGGAGAGAGGCCCCAGGCACCCAGAACTCCCCGGACAAGATGCCCAGGGGAACGGCGCTGCGCACCAAGACCACCCCCATCCACGCCACCAGCAAGAGAGACAACAGACGATCGTGCATGACCAGGCCTCCGGAAAAAAATCCGGCCACCCGGGCCGTGACACCGAGGATCAACGTGACCACCATGCCGGTGGCGACGAGGTGCAGGGCAGCATCCAGGGCAGGTGTGCCCACAAAAAACAGCAAGACTCCAGCCAGGGGCAGAGAGAGCAGACCAGCAACCAGGGCCACCCCGATCGACTCCACAGGCCGCCCCCGCAAAACCGGAAACAGGCGGACAGCAACGATGAGCCACAAGGTGATCACGGTCCAAAGGAGACCTGTCCACGACCAGGGAATCCACACCCATGCCGATCCCCAGGCGGCCAGCCAGGCGACAAACCAGGCCATGGTAAAAAGATGTGCAGGCCTCCCCGATGGACGATGCCCCCCCAGAATGTTGGCGACCAGATGCTGCACAACAGCCAGAATGCAAGAGACCGGCCCGGTCAGCAGCGCAGCCAGGGCCCAACCCGGCTCGCCCAGCGGCAGCCAGGGTAGTGCGCCGAACGCGGCCACACCGATGACCAGCGGTATGCCCACCGGCAAGGCGCGCTGCGGATCAGCGGTACGCACCACCCCAGCCAAGGCAACGGAGGACTTAAAGAAAACAATTGAAATCAAAATATTGCCAACAAACTGCACGGCCGGATCCGGAATCATCCCCAGCAAAAAGCCAAACCACAAGGGGAACAGTAATGGCAACACGGAGCGGGACGGCGGCGGCGTTCCTCCGATCACATGCGGACCGGCCTGCAACGCAAAGCCGAGGATGAACGAGCCGACAAACAAGATGAACTGTACCCTGCCATGCAGCAGTCGCAGATCCGGATAGGCGTTCGTCCAGGAAAAGAGCCCCCACTGCTGACCCCAGAGATGGATCCCCAGCGCAAAACCAACCACCATCGCCAGCAGACCCCCTCCCCAGAAACGGTGCGCCACCGGCTCCCGGGTGATGGGGGTAGGGGGCGGCGGCGGTATGACGGGAAAAATCATGTTTTTCATGGCGTGTTGCGACTCGTAACCTGCGTGGACCTGGCCAAAGCCTTCTGCCAAAGATCGGCCAGGGCGGGTGGCACAGGCTGGCCAGGAGCCAATGCCCTGAAACGTCGTCTGCGACCCGTGATGAAGCGCCAATCGAAACGTTGGGCATGGATCAGGGTCTCGATGACCGGCTGGATCGGGCTGTGAAACCCCCACTCCAACGCATCCACCAGAGGGATGCTCAGGTCAGGATTGGGCCCTTGGACCAGATTGTCGTGAATCCTGCGCAACCGGGGCAGAAACTCCCTGGCAAACTCTTCGGCTCCCAACTGCGCCTCGATGCGGGCAGCGGCGTCGAACAAATCGCAGGTGATGAACAGGGTCTTGGAGATCATCGGGAGACACCCTCCAGGCGCAGCACCCAGGGCCGATAATCCTGATCGGCGTGAAAAATATGCTGAAACAGCCACCCATAAAGGATATGTTGCAGGGCAATGACGGTTTCGGGAACCCGACCAGCCGAAAAATCCATGGCAATCTTGTGAAAACGAATCCTGAACTGCGCATGCAGCAACTGATGCGCTTCCAGATCCGGATAATGGGCCAGGGCCATGAGTCTCTCCTCATCCTGAAAATGTTCATCGACATAACGGGCTATGGCATCGAAAACGCCGCGCACCTGCTCCTCCTCCTGGGTGATGGCGGCGATCACCAGATCATCCAGAGCCTGGGCCAGATTTTTATGGTGCGTGTCGATAGACTCTATGCCGATGGCATATTTTTCATCCCAGAGGGGAGACGTCATGCACTTAACCTTCTGTCCCGGCTGATTCGTGAGGGACGTGGAAAACCACCCGATTGCGACCACTCTGCTTGGCGACATAGAGGGCCGCATCGGCCTGGTTGACCAGCGCATCGAGGGAGTCGGCCTTTTGCATCGTCACACCAATGCTGACCGTGACGGGAATGGTGGTTCCCAGGTGGATGATGGTGGTCTTTTGGATGGCGGCGCGCAAATTTTCGAAGAGTTCCTGCAACGCCTCCTTCGACCGATTGACCACCAGGATACAAAACTCCTCCCCCCCGACACGTGCCACCACATCGGATTTGGCAAAATGTTTCTTGAGGATGGTGCCCATGGTTTTCAGGACGGCATCACCAGCGTCATGACCATGGGTATCATTGACTTTCTTGAAAAAATCCACATCCAGGACAGCGGCGCACAGGGCCAGCTTGCCGCTGCGCATGCCCGAAAAAAGCTGCAAACCCACCTCCCGCAAAAACCTCCGATTATGCAGGCCGGTCAGGAAGTCGCGCACGGCGGCATCCTCCAGGGCCTGGATCCGCTCCAGGTTTTCCACGTTGCGGGTGACCCGGCAGGTGAACTCCTCCTCCAGAAACGGCTTGCCCAGAAAATCATTGGCGCCAATCTTGAGGAAACGCGCCGACAGCACATTGGCGCCGTGCGACGAGATGCCCAATATGCCCATTTGATCCTTGCCCCACTTCTGGCGAATCGTCCGGGTCAGTTCGTAGCCATCCATGACAGGCATGTTGTAATCGGTCACCACCAGGCGGATCTCCTCATCCTGGCCGAGAAGTTTCAGGGCCTCCACGCCGTTGGCAGCCTCCAATACCATAAAATTGTGCTTGTGCAACAGCCGCTTCATATGCTCCCGGGCGGAACGGGAATCATCGACGAGCAGGATTTTGACCTCGCGGTTCCGGTGCAGGCGCACCAGCAGGGAAAAAAGGTATTCCAGGCTCGCCGGGCCCTCCTTGAGGATGAAATCGATCACCCCCCGCGAAAAGACATACTCGCGCTGGGCCTCATCAAACTTGCTCGTCATGACGATGCTCGGGATGGACCTCTCCCGAAAAAGCTCCACGATCTCTTCCTGGGTGGCATCGGGAAGGGTGAGATCCAGCACGGCCAGGGTGTAGCCATGCTGCTCCTGCTGAATCAGACCTTTCGCCTCCTGGAACGTACCGGCCAGGCTCACCCGACAGGAGATGTGCTTTTCCATCTCCCGTTTCAGGGCGTTGGCGAGCAACCGCGAATCCTCCAGCAAAAGAATTTTTTCATCTCTGACGTGTGACACCATGTCTTGATTTTCACCCCGATCAGGCAACTACCCCAAAAGAAAACCGGCCAGAATGATCAGGCCGGTCCAACGGTTGCTCAAAAAAACCTGGAAAAGAGCCGCCCGATCATATCCCCTCAGGGCATATATCTGCCAGGACATATGGCCCAGAGCCGCACCCAAGGCAACATAAAACAGGGATCCCAGGTGGAGTCGCAGGCCCGTCAGGAGCAGCAGCAGCAGGCTCACACCATAGAGGATGGCCACGGCATGCCGGTCATGGTGCCCGAACAGAATGGCTGTCGATTGAATGCCAATTTTGCGATCATCCTCCCGATCCAGCATGGCATAGATGGTATCGTAGCCAGCCGCCCAGGTCAGGGTGGCGGCAAACATGAGCCAGGCCACCAGGGGCACGGCGGCACTGGCGGCAGCCCACCCCATGATCACCCCCCAGCCAAAGGCAGCCCCCATGACAAATTGCGGCGCCCGCAAAAAACGTTTGGTGTAGGGATAGACAAGCGCCAGACCAGCCCCTGCAAAGGCAAGCCGAATGGTCAAGGCGTTCAACGTCTGCACCAGACCAAAGGCGCACAGCAACAACAGCAACAACAGCCATCGCGCTTGAGCGACCGTGATACGTCGGGCAGCCAGGGGGCGGTCGCGTGTCCGCTCGACATGGGGGTCAAAATTCCGGTCCGCCAGATCGTTGGCCACGCAGCCGGCCGAACGCATCAGAAAGGTGCCGAGACCAAAGATCAGGTAGAGTCTCCAGTCCGGATACCCGGGCGAGGCCGCCGCCAATGCCCACCAGGAGGGCCACAACAGCAGCCATGTGCCAATGGGCTTGTCCACGCGCATCAAACGCAGCATGTCATGGATGTGTCGCTTCAAGACCAATGGACCTCCACGAACACCAGCGCCTGATAGAAGGGAACACTTTTCCAGGTACCGAACAGAGGGTGGTGACGCAAACGTTCCCGCGTGGTGGCCGGCGAAGCCAGACCACATAAAAACCGGGTCACCTGACGCGGATGAGCCAAGGAGTCGTGCCTTTCCAACCTGAGATCGGTCACCTGCCTGGCTTCGGTCTCCCCCAGAGAGTGCTGCCGGGGAGAGGGAATGGCATCCAAGGAACCCGGCGGGGAGCAACAGAGGTCACAATGACCACAGGGGGCATGCTCCTCGCCAAAATAATCCAGCAAATACTGGGTACGACACTGCCGATGCCGGGCAAAATCCAACACGGAGGCAACCCGGGAGATGTCAAGCTTCTCGCGCTTCATGAAACGCGCATGGAGAGATTGCCAAAGGGATTCAAGCTCATCGGGCATGCGCAACAGGCGGTACCCCTCATGCACACCCATGCTCTCCAGCACGATGTCACCCTGCTGTGCCAGATACTCCAGGGCCGCCACGACCCGCTCCCGAGGCTGGTTCAGTGCCCGACTGGTCTCATGCGCATCCAGCGTCAGCCATTTTATCTTTTTGTTGGCATGGCGGAACACCCCGCGCAAAAACGCAGCACGCTGTGGATCGAAGCGGGCCAGAATCTCCGCCGATGTTTTTCGGGGTTGGAAACGGTACAGGGCATAAAACGGGCCGGTGGCTTGAATGATCCCTTCCAACTCAAGGTAGGTCAGCAAGGTTTTGATCACCAGGGGGCGCATGTCATGACGAGAGGAGAGTTCAGGAATGGCGACACTGAAACAGGGGCCAAGAGATAAAAATTCCTGCAGCAGCGAGACGATGGACTCGGCCGTAGGGGTATCCCCATACGTGAAATTTTCCAGAATCACCCTGTCTTGGGCACAGGCCAGCAGTTCGCAATGGGAGGCTTCGCCATCCCGTCCCGCCCGCCCGATCTCCTGGGCATAACTCTCCAGCCCTTTGGGCAGATTGTAGTGATAGATGGCCCGAATGTTCGATTTGTCCAAACCCATGCCAAAGGCGATGGTGGCCACGACAATCGCCTTGTCGGAGGCCATGAAGGTGTCCTGCACCTGATGGCGTTTCTCCGCCTCCAGGCCGGCATGGTAGGAGAGAGCCAGCAAACCCTGCTCGGAGAGGAAGCGGGCCAGCTTGTCGGCCGTGTACTGCAAAGTGACGTAGACGATGACCGATTCGGGTGGACGACTCCGCAGACGTTGCAGAAGAAGTTGTTGACGTTGCTCATCCTCTTCGGGCGCAGGGGTGACGCGGAGGAAGAGATTGGCGCGATAGAATCCGGTTTGGACAACATCCTCGGGTGTGATGGCAAAAGCCTCCGTAATGGAGCGGGCCACCGGAGGTGTCGCCGTTGCAGTCAAGGCGAGAATGCGCGGTGTACCGATCGTGCGGGCAAGCTGTGCAATCTTGAGGTAGTCGGGACGAAAATTGTGTCCCCATTCGCTGATACAATGGGCCTCGTCCACCGCCAGCAGAGCAATCCGCCAGCGTTTGAGAGATTGCAAAAACCGTTCGTTGCCCAGACGCTCCGGGGAGATGTAGAGCAGTTTGATCTGGTTGGTGGCGAGGGCAGCGAACACCTGCCGCGTCTGTTCGGCATCCAGGGAGGAGTCCAGACGGGCCGCAGCCACGCCGCGACTGGTCAGAAAATCGATCTGGTCCTTCATCAGGGCGATCAGGGGAGAGATGACCAGGGTCAGGCCGTCCAGGAGCAGGGCCGGCAGTTGGTAGCAAAGGCTCTTGCCCCCGCTTGTCGGGAAGATGGCCAACACCGACCGTGACGCCAACAATCTCTCGATGACCGCCAACTGCCCGGCGCGAAAGGTGGAAAAACCAAAGAATGTTTCCATGCAGGCGGCAAGATCGGGAGGCTCTGGTGGGGGAGATGTCGTCATGAATTTTGGCGATCCAATTGGCAGTCAGACACAGGATTGTCCTTCTACAGGTTAACAACGTTTCAGCATACCTGAAATGGCTTCCGTACCCAACCGCAGGGCAAGCGCATGTGAAACTGACACACCCAAGGCCATGAGCGCTTTTTGGCATCGGAGTCCAGGGAACCAGCTCTCTGGACCCCGATTCGTTGCCGGACACTGGATAGTTACAAAACTATTGAAAGACTGGGATGGGGATCCAAGGGGAAGGGCTGTGC
>JADGCJ010000043.1 GCA_015229045.1 Magnetococcales bacterium | reverse complement strand
TTTCATTGGGGCTTCGCCCCAAACCCCACCAGGATTCTCTCCTGGGTCTACCCGGTCGCCAGCCCACTGGACCCCGCTTGGAATCGATCTATTGTCAACGCGACTGGACCACCTGGTCGGAACCGGGAGGGGGGTGCGGCGTCAGGGGGCGATCCCTTAGAGCCACACGGACCATCTCTTCGGGGGCCGAGCAACGCTGCAACAGCTCGGAAACCCCCTTCAAGGCATTGTCACGCGATACGATGGCCATGATGGTCAACAGGATCAACTGGAAATCGAGGACCACGTTGGAGTGCTCGACATAGAACAGGCCCATGCGGTTTTTCCACGGACGGATCAAGCGGTTGTAATCCAGATCCGGGTCGGAGCTGTCTTTGAGAATATCCCCCTCGTCAGAAAAGACGATGGAAGAGAAGTCCGTGATGCCAGGCTTGATCTTCAACAGGCCACGCTCGACATCGGTGTAAAGATCCACCTCGCGTGACACATTGGGGCGCGGTCCGACCAGGGACATGTCACCAATCAGGACATTCCACAGCTGCATGAACTCGTCGAGCTTGTAGCGCCGGATCATGTGACCGACAGGCGTGATGCGTGAATCGCCTGAAGAGGTCGAATCGACACCGCTTTTGTCGGCATTGACCACCATGGAACGCAGCTTGACCATCTTGAACGGCACACCATCCTTTCCGACCCGAAAGGGAATGTAGAAGGGCGAGTGCCGGTCCTGCCGCCAAACCAGATAGATGAAGGTCAGCAAGAGCGGAGAGAGGACCACCAGTCCCACAGCGGAAAAGAGGATATCGACCAGTCGTTTCATGACATCTCCCGCACCGTCTGCATGATCTGTTTGACCGTAGTGTAGTAGAGATCCTCCAGCGGTTTGCTGCTGGGGGCCGGGGCATCGGGCAGGGTGAGTCGGCGCGGGGAGGCCTTGAGCGTGGCGACCGGCAGTTTTTCGACCACCGCAGCGATCACCTCGCCAGCCAGACCACACGTGCGCCACCCCCCATCGATGACACAAAGCCGCCCGGTCCTGGCAACCGAAGCCACCACCGGGGCAATATCGAGCGGATTGATCACCCGCAGATCGACCACCTCGCAGGAAATTTTTTCTTCTTCGAGGGCCTTGGCAGCCTCCAGGGCCAGATGCACCGAATAACCGGCGGCCACCAGGGTTATATGTTGGCCCGGGTGGCGCACCTCGGGGCGCTGATCGACCAGACGTTGCTCGGTGACGGGCGGCAGGGTGTCGGTATTGCTGTACAACCAGCGGTCGTCGATGTACATGACCGGGTCGTCGCAGAGAACGGCGGCGATCAGCAGGTCACGCGCATCCCGGACCGAATAGGGCATGACCACGCGCAGACCCGGCACATGGGCAAACCAGGCATGCAGAGCCTGCGAATGCTGGGCACCCTGCTCCCCGCCACGGTTGATGATGCTGCGAAAGGTCACCGGCGCATGGGATTGTCCCCCCAGCATATGGCGCCACTTGGCCGCCTGATTGACGATCTGGTCCATGGCCAGGATCATGAAGTCCATGCGGGGATAGACGATGATCGGGCGATAGCCGAGGAGCGAGGCGCCAATGGCCATGCCGGTGGTGGACAATTCGGAGATGGGGGTGTCGATCACCCGCTCCTGGCCAAACTTCTTGTCCAGATTGGTCATGGAGTTGCCCACATACCAGGGACTCCAGAGTCCCTGTCCCATGGTAAAAACCTTGGGATAGCGGGTCAGCAGGTATTCAAAACCGGCCAGGATGGCCTCGCCGTAATTGATATCGTCATTTTTTTGCATGATCATGAGCCACTTTGGCAGTACACATAGTCCAGCAGAACGGCGGGATCCGGAAAGGGGGCAGCCCTTGCCAATTCCACGTCCCTGTCGATGCGGAGCTGAACGTCATGTTGGATGGCTGCAAACGCGGCGGGCGTCAGATGTCCGGCGGCTTGCAGGGCCGATTGCAGACGGGCGATGGGATCGCGCAGTTTCCACTGTTTCAGGTCATCCAGCTTGCGTTTGATGCCCACATCGATATCTTCCCGGTGGCCGACGTGTCCGAGCCAGCGGTAGGTGATCGTTTCCAGGAAACCGGGCCGCTGGTTGGTGCGGGCGGCGGCGATCAGCTCCTTGGCGGCCCGCGAGACAGCCAGGACATCGTTGCCATCCACCACGCGAACCTCCACGCGATGAGCCTCGGCAAAGCGGGAGATGCGATCGCTCGGCTGGCGCAGGCAGATATCCATCTGGCTGGCGTAAAAATTATTTTCACAAACGAACAGGGTGGGCAGGACAAAGTTGGCCGCCAGATTGAGACACTCGTGCAGGCCGCCCTCTTCGGAGGCCCCATCGCCAAAAAAGACCGTCGCCACATGCCCCTGGCCGTCCATCTTGTTGGCCAGAGCCGCGCCAACCGCCACGGGAATGACCCCGCCCACGATGGGGTTGGATCCGGTGAACCCCTTGTCAGCGGCGATCAGATGTTGCGAGCCGCCCATGCCACGGGAGCTGCCGGTGGCCTTGCCCAGGACTTCGTGCAGCAACGGGGCAGGGTCATCGACAAGGGCGAGAAAATGGGCATGCGATCTGTGTGCGCTGAATGTCTGGTCCCGGGGCGTCAGGTGGTGCGTCACGCCGACGGCGATGGCCTCCTGGCCGACGCCCAGATGGCAGGGGCACTTGACCTCGCCGTCGCGCACCAGATTGGCGATGGTCTGTTCGCACAGGCGGATCAGGATCATCTTGCGCAAAAAAGCGAGCAATACCTGCGGATCCTCCCCGGTGATGTCCAGGGGCTTGTTGTAGCAGGCAGGATTGGCAAAATCGCCAAGTTCCGACTTGAAGGGAGCCTGGTGTGGCGTTGCGGAACCCGGCCGGTCAAGCATGATAAAATTCCTGGATACGGTCGCAGACGTAGGCCACGTCGTCATCGGATTGCGACATGTTCATGGGAATCATGAGCAGCGCGTGAAACATTTTTTCGGTCACGGGCAGGGACTGCCTGAAACCCAGGGCACGGAACTGGTGAACCGCCTTGCCGCCCCACTGGATCAGGGTGCCGACACCACGATCGGCCAGGAATTTCTTCAATTCATCCCGGCGTTCGGCCTCGATCTCATAGTTTTGGAAAATATCAAAATGGTCGGGGTCGCTGCCCGGAGCGGGGGGGAGGATCAATTGTTTCAGGTGACCCAAACGATCCTGGTACATTTGCGCGATGTGGCGCCGTCTCTCGATCACCTGGGGGAAGCCATCGAGCTGACAATCCAGGAGTGCGGCTTGCAGGTTGTCCAGGCGGCTGTTGAAGCCCCACATCTCCACATCGCCCGAATGATCATCGCGGCCATGGTCGCGCAGCATGAGCAGCCGGCGATAAACCTCGTCATCGTTGCACAGAACGGCCCCGGCATCTCCGAAGCATCCCAGGACTTTTGCCGGATAGAAGCTGATGCAGGCTCCCACGCCAAAGGTGCCCGCGCAGCGTCCCTTGAATCTGGCGCCCAGGGCCTGGGCGGCATCTTCGTAGACCTGTAACCCGTGTTTGTCGGCGATGGCCTGGATGGCGTCCATGTTGGCGACCCGGCCATTGAGCTGGGTCGGCATGATCGCCCTGGTCCTGGGAGTGATGTGCGCTTCGACCTTGGTGGGATCCATCAGGTGGTCGGGGCCGGTCTCCACGGGCACGGGTACGCCACCGGCAAAGTGGATGGCCGAGGCCGTGGCAACCATGGTGTGGGAGCAGAACAGAACCTCGTCACCCGGACCGATGCCCCCAGCCATCAGGACCATTTGCAGGCCATCGGTGGCGTTGGCGACGCCAAGGGCGTAACGCGCTCCGGTATAGTCAGCCAGACGCTTTTCAAAGTTGCTCAGATCCTTCTGCATGATGAAGGCACCACGCCGACCGACATCGGCGATGACATCCATGAAGGATTTCTCGCTATGGGTGAAAAGGTACGAATAATTGAAAAATGGAACCTTCCGTAGCGTACTCATCAGCTTTCCTCGAAAATGGGAGTATCTTACGATAAAAAAAATCGATCACCTGGCGGAGGGCAGCACGAAAAGCCCAACCTTCCAGACATGCCACCTGACGACGACCCGTTTCGATCTTGATTGCCAGCGCGTCCAACCGAAAGGATACCGACACACGAGAAGGGCAAAACCAGTCTTACCTTGAACACCGTTTTCGTTGAGCGTACCATGCCAGGTTCCATCAGGCAAGGGCTTTGCTCACGATCGGTGTCGGGCACGTTCCAGTGTTCTTGGTTGCGTGGCGCTTTATTAGGGTGAAAATTCTGTTTTTTCGTGTCACGCCGTCGCGCCTTTCGTATCGCAAGGTGGAGTCGATTGAGGTGCCGCGTTGTGCATAGCCTGTGTGAGGGTTCTCGTGTGCGGGTGGATGCACACGAGGGGTGGTCGTCGCCTGTTGAGGGTTTATCCCGTTGGCATAAGTGAAATAAATCCATTGAATACACAAGCACAAAACAGGGAAACAAACGTTGCGTTGTTCCCGCAGGTCACCGTCGTCGTGCCGACGTATCGGCGGCCTGACCTGCTGGGTCGTGCCCTGCAAAGTGTCCTGAACCAGACCTACCCCCGTTTCGTGGTCCATGTATGCGACAACGCCTCCCAGGACGAAACGGAACAGATCGTGGCGGCCTTTACCCGACGCGATGCCAGGTTTCAGTATTATTGCAATGAGACCAATATCGGCAGCATTCGCAACACCACTTTGGGCTTTGAGAGGGTAAAGACTCCCTATTTCTGCTATCTGGCCGACGACGACTTGCTGCTGCCGCATTTTTTGGAATTGGCGGTAGCCAGCCTCGAAAAGCATCCCGAAGCTGGGTTCTTCGGTGGCATGTGCGTCTGCATCGAGGGATCAGGCAGGCCGTTTCTGCTGTCGGGAACTGACGATATGGACGGCTGTTATCCCCCTCCCGAGGCGTTGCGTCTGCTCTGGGAAAAGGGGTGGCCGCAACAGGCGGGGGTACTCTATCGCACGTCTGCCCGTGATGTCTTGGGAGGTATCGCCCCTATCGCCGGTTTTGACCTGGAGTACATGTCGCGGATCGCTTCCCGTTTTGCGGTGGTTTTTTCCACAACGCCGGTGGCTTTTTTTTACATCAATCAGCAGTCGGTCTCCACGTCGCGCACGGTGCGGCTGGTCCTGGAGGAGTGGGGGTACATTCGTGATGCTGTCACGGGTTATGCTTGGCTGGATGCTGGAACCAAACAGGCGGTGTTCGCGCTGTGGCAGGGTCGGCTGCCCTATCAGATTCGCATGATGACCCTGCATTCGTTGCGCCGGGGCAACGTTGATGACGCTGCTTTCGGGTTGACCTGTCTGGATCGCTACCCCGATTATCCGACGATCAAGCCCGTCATGCGCCTGGCCGTCGCTGTGGCGCGACTGGACAGGCGTCTGGTTGCCCTCGTCGCGACGGTGTTCGATTTTCGGGTCTGGTTGTTCACCAGCGTCAGAAAAATCCGCTTTGCCCGGCGATTCCGAGTCACGCATCCGGAGTATTGGCGTGTTGCTAAAAATTTATCAAAGTAAAGCGAGAAGCCATCTGTAACATCCCCGAGCAGTCCCTGATTTTCAGCTAAAGTTGTGGAAGTACAAACGGAGTGAATCGTCGTGCGAGTCTTGCGTGTTTATTTCTTGACAGCACTTCATCTACATACTAGAGTCGTCGGGGTTGCTCTTGAGTGGGGTGCTGTAAGTACTATAACAGATGCGGGGGTGGTTATGAGAGCGGATGTTTTGGTTTTAAAGCGAGAATTGGATAAAATAAGCAGAATATCAAACGAAGACTGGGTCTCTAGTTTGGATTCGAGAAAGATCGATGAATTGAGCTTTCATGATCGAGATCGAGATCGCCAAAGAATAGAAGCGTTAAGAAGGAATGAATATGAGAAGTTCTATGGAAATAAGAAATTTTACAAAGGAAGTGCGTTGTCAGGAAATTATGTAAACAAGTGGATGGAAGAGAACGTAAAAGGAAAAATATTCTTGGACTATGCCTGTGGTAATGGAAATACGGCTATTCGCGCTGCGAAACTAGGTGCAAAGCTGGCTATCGGGCTGGATATCAGTCCAATTTCCATCGAAAACGCAAAGAAAGATGCCGAGGAGGAGGGAGTTTCCAAGAACACCTATTTTCTTCAAGCGGATGCGGAAAACACAAGATTTCCTGACAGTTCCGTCGAGTGCATCGTTTGCAGTGGAATGTTACATCACTTGGATCTCTCTTACGCGTTTTACGAGCTTCGCCGCATCATGGTGCCAGGGGCAAAGCTGCTTGCTGTTGAGGCGTTAGGTTATAATCCTTTCATTATTATTTACCGGAATTTTACACCGCAAATGCGGACTAAATGGGAAAAAGAACATATCTTGAGCTTAAAAGATGTTCGATTCGCTAAACAATTTTTTGATCTTGGCGAGGTAAGGTACTGGCATATTACAAGTATTATTGCCGCTTACGCAGAAAAATTACTGCCAGTCTTGGATGGCATAGATCAAGTGTTGACAAAGGTTCCTCTGGTGCAGTTGCTAGCTTGGCAGTTTACTTTTGAGTTGATAAAAAAAGGAGAAAAAGTGTCGAGATTTTAACTTTAGTAAATATCTGCAAAAGGGAGATGTGTTTTCTGGGGGGCCTTGACAGCGTCTATGTGGATGCGGCACCGTCAGGCGGCCTGAGTTGCCGACTTCGGACGCTCTTGCTGTGCCTAAGCGTGTTTTGGCCAGTTGAACCCTGTGGTCGTCGCTTCTTGTCGTTTGATCGGGGGTTCTGTTGGCAGAGCGGCGATCGAGTCAAATAACGGACAATGCCATGCCAGATCTCCAACAATCAGCCCCGACGACGCCTGATGTTCCCGGTGTGTCCGTGGTGCCTCCTCGCCCCCAGGTGGATGAGGATGACGTCGATCTCTTCGCCCTATGGGGGGTCTTGAAGCGCGGCAAGTGGTTGATTTTTCTCACGGCGTTTTTGTTTTCTGCTGCGGCTGCGGCCATGGCCTTTACGATGGTTCCCATCTATAGGGCGGAGGTTCTGCTCGAATACGTCACTCAAGATGCAAACCAGAATCGGTCGTCCATGATGAATCAGGCCAGCAGCCTGGCCGCTGTGGTCGGCATCAAGATTCCGAGCAGCGGCAGTGGGTCCAAGGAGACTGCCCTGGCCAAACTGAAGTCGCGGGCTTTTCTCGAAAAGTTCATCACCGAAGAGAACCTCATGCCTGTTTTTTTCGCCAAACAGTGGGATGAACAGGCCCGCCAATGGCGGGGGGGTAACCCCGACTCAATCCCCACCCCCTGGCACGGGGTGGAGTTTGCCAAAGGTTTGTTCAGGGTGTCCGAGGATATCAAGACTGGCTTGATCACGTTGGCGGTCGAGTGGCCGGATCGGGAAATAGCCGCGCGCTGGGCCAATCTCATGGTGGAACGGATCAACAATCACCTGCGCATGCAGGCTGCCCGGGATACCCAGGAGAGCGTCAAGTATTTGACTGCGGAGTTGGCCAAGACTACCGTGGTCGAAATTCGGCAGATCCTGATCGTCATGATGGAAGAGTCGATCAAGAACAACATGTTTGCCAATGTTCGCACGGAATTTGCCTTCAGGGTGATTGACCCGGCTGTCGTGTCGCCAAAGGGCAAGGTTGTTCGGCCCGTCAAGAGGATGATGGTCATGACTGGCTTCGTCCTTGGCATTTTGGTTGGGGTGTCCGTGACCTTGTTTCGAAATGCACTGCAAAGACAGAAAAGAAAAAAACAGTACCTCTCTCCCGGCACGGCGTGAGACCGTGGGAGAGTTGCATGAGTCAGGTCAGATTGGAGAGTGAGGCATACCTGGGGGGGAGCGTCGGGTGGACCTGAACAAGGTGATCGTTTTTCAAACCTGGGGCATTGGCGATCTGATCATGGCGACGCCCATGCTGGCGGCCTTGCGTCGGGAGCTTCCTCGGGCCCATATCAGTGTGGTGGTGGGAACCCGGGTGGCTGGTCAGGTCATTGCCGATTCGGCGCTGTGCGATGAGCTGAAGGTCATGCTCCCGGGCACGATGAAATTTGCCGCTTTGGTTAAATGGTTTTATGGCTTGCGACGGGAAAGATATGATGCTGCCCTTGTCTGTACGCGAATTTCTTACAAGATAGGGTTGTTTTTGAGGCTGTTTTCAGGAATTCCCATCATTGCCGGGGACTCTGCCGCCGGGCGCCACCGTGGATACACACACTGGATCGTCGGTGACGACTCCCGGCATCGGGTCGATTTGAACATGGCCATCCTTCGCCTGCTCTTGCCCAATGCCGAGCGCGGCAAGCTTTTTTTTCGCACGACGCCCGAATCGGTCGCGGAAGGGGAAGCCTTTTGGAAAGAGGTTGATCTTCAGGATCACACGGTGCTTGGAGTCCATCCGGGTGGTTCCAGCAACCAGAAGAACAAGCGCTTTCCTCCCGATAAATTCAAGCGTGTCATCGAGGGTTTTCTGGACTCCTTTCCTGATGCGCGGGTGGTGGTATTCATTGGCGATGACGAGTCCGATCTTGCCGGTCACTTCGTCGATGGCGACCGGCGTGTCATGGTGGCGTCCGGTCTCTCTCTCAATGCGGTGGGCCATGTCGTTGGCAAGCTGGCGGTGTTGTTGGCCGGTGACTCCGGACTGGGACATATCGCCGCAGCCATGGGCACTCCCGTGGTGACCCTGGCTGGTCCCACCAACTGCACAGCTACACGCCCCTGGTACGAACAGTGCCGGGTCGTGCGCACGGAACAGAAGCTGACCTGTATGCCTTGTGTTGACACCCAGGCTTATTACTCATGTCCTGATCCGGTTTGCATGCGCACCCTGGACGAGGGGCGCATCCTGGCAGCTCTTTCCGACTCTCTTCTGACCTCCAGCAGGATACCCAAGGACCACCCGCCTCTCCCCCTAACCCGTGGATGAATCATCGCCGTGCTGTGGGAACTGACCTTCTTACTCAACTTGTTGATACTGTACGCCTTGATCCGGTGGCGTGGTCTGCTGACGTGCGAAGGCCTTGGCATGGCCATGGTGGCGCTTGTGTTCGTCTCGGATGGTGTCAGTCTCCATATCATGGCCCTGTTCGGCAGGGATGCGGGGCTTGAGAAAGAGTTGCGCATTCTCCCCAATCTTGTCCATTTTATTGGATTGCTGGCCTTTTCAGGTGGGTTGTTTATCGTGGACCCCACATCCAGGCGTCTGACCTACAACGTCAACCTGGACAACAACCCTTCAGTCAGGCATACGATCGTCTCCGTGAGCTATTTTCTCGTCGTGATGGGCATAGGCATGAAGCTCTATGCCATGTTTGCCTGGGGGTTCACCAGTCTGAACGACTACTTCTCGGGCATGTACATGTATCAGGCGACTAAAGAGGGCGGTGGATTCATGGACTCCGGCATGGAGATCGCTCTCCTGGGCCTGAGCCTGTTGGTGGCCATTCATGGCGGAAGCCGTTTTAAACAGCTTTTTGTTATTTTTGTCATGCTCATGGTGTCTATGGTCTTTTCCTTCAGTAAAAGCGGGATTCACTTTTTGGTGATTCTGCTTGCAGTTGCTCTTTATTATTTTAATCAGGATTTGATGCGTAGTTATATAAAGTTTCGTTACGTCATTCTTGTTATTATACTGTTGATTGTATCGATGGGATTGAAGACACAGCTTAAATATGGCCAGGGCGCCGAAGTAAATTTAGGGGCGTCCGAGATGTTGACTTCGTCCATGCTGACTTTTGGTGGCCGCTACAGCTCTTTCGGCCTTTATCAGGGGTACTCCTACTTGGTCAACCGCATGAGTGAGAACCCATCGCTCTTTTTTGAAAATAAGGTGGTGCTTCATACGCTGACAGGCTGGATTCCCCGTTTCGTCTGGTCAGACAAGCCCAGCCACCCGTTTCATGCCCGGGGGGATCTGGTTAACGAGTTCTATCGCATTGACCAGTATGGTAACGATGCACCCACCCTGGTCGGCATGGCCTTTGCCGATGCCGGTTTGCAAAGTGTCATCATCTATCTATTCGTGGGTGGATTGATTCTGGGCGGCATTCGCCGGATCATCGTTTCCTCTGAACGTTACAGATTTTTATCCATCTTGTGGTATGTTTTCTTTACCGTGATGTTTGGTCCCAGCATCAGTGAATCCGGACTGTTGAATCTTACTTATGTCGTTGTGTTTGCAACGATACTGATCATCACTGTTTTTCTTTTTCTGGGGGTACGCAACATGTTTCGCGACTCCCTGGCCGGAGAGGCGATCGCACCAGGGTTCCATGGCATCGATCCTCCTCCTCTTCCATTGCAATCTGGCCAGGCCGCCGTATCATCCGACTGAGGCGCCTGCCATCATCGTGACAATATCGCAACAATCATCGCAACAATCAGGTTGACGACATGTCGAGTGACAGCCAACATCCAGGACTCCAGGGTGGCATGACCGGGAAACTCTCCCGGTTTGCCAAAGGTGTTGCGTGGCTTTACCTGATCGTATCGATTGTTCTTCTGGTGTCGTTCTATTATCGTGAAAAAGTTGTGGAGTCCTACACCGGATATTATATGAATTACCTGGTTTCGTCGGCCGGGATTGTTTTCTGGTGGATTGTTTTGCGGTTCAGGGACGAAGCCAGACTGAATATCGTTCTGTCGTTCACGAGTCTGCTGGTCGGGGTTTATGTGGCAGAGCTGGCCTTGCATGTTCAGGTCGCCTGGAACGTTGCCAAATTGAGTCAAAGAGTGACATTTGACCAGCGCAAACCAAGCCAGGTATTGCAAGAGATGAAAAAGGATGGCAAAGAGGTCGTGCTGTACATCAGTCCGGCAGATTTTGCCAAGAAAAAAGCCCTTTCCGGCGATGGTTCGATCTATCCTCTTGGCGGCATATCCGGAAAAACCACCCTTTTTTGCAACGAAGGCGGACGACACCTGCACTATGTGAGTGATCGCCACGGTTTCAACAATCCGGATGCCGAATGGGACGTTTCTCAACCTGAATGGTTGCTGACGGGGGACTCCTTTACCCAGGGGTTTTGCGTCAAACCAGGTGAAGAGATCTCAGGGCAGATTCGGTCGAGGAGCGGAGAGCATGTGCTCAATGTTGGCTCCGGCGGTAACGGTCCGCTCTTCGATCTTGCCGCGCTCAAGGAGTATGCCGAATCAAAAAGACCAAGAACGGTTCTCTGGCTCTATTTTGAGGGCAATGACCTGAGTGATGATCTCCCTTTCGAGAAATCCATACCCACGTTGATGAATTATCTTCAGCCTGGTTTTACTCAGAATTTGCTCCATCGTCAGACAGAGATTGACGGCAGACTTGGAAAATATGTTGAGCAACGTATACACGACGAAGCAGAAAATCCCCATCGCCCTGTTTCTGCCACCCGAGAGATTGTCTTCTTGCATATTCTGCGCACTATCCTGTATGAGACGTATAAACAGAGGATTATCGTTGATCCGATATTTTCTGACATCCTGACCCAGGCCAGGGACCGGGCAACAGCCTGGGGCGGCAGGCTTTACTTTGTCTACCTGCCTGATTTTGATCGTTATAAAAAGATGATCGTCAACCACGATGACTACAAAAAACGCGCCGAAGTCACCAATTTGGTGAAAGCTCTCCAGATTCCGATCCTTGACATGCACCAGGAGGTGTTTGCCAACCATCCGGATCGATTTTCTCTGTTTCCCTATCAGGATATAAAGACAGCCCATTACAACGCACGCGGCTATGCCGAGGTGGCCAGGGCCATCCTGGCCGGGGTTGCGAGGGAACGGAAAAACCATCCTGGCCAGCCATCTGCCGACAAGGCGACGCATTCATACCCATTTGCAGTCGATGCGGGAACGAGGCAGCGAGGAGGGGGCGACGAGACAGTACGTGTTGGGTACGGTAAGGAGCCGACGACGCAGCTAACGAAGTTACCGCGATGAATGCGAATGGGTATCAGGGGCTGTGCCTCCACCCGGGTAACCCATGATCGATATTCTTCTGACGACGATCAATGCCCGATTCCGGCACACGGCGTTGGGTTTGCGCTGTCTGCTCGCCAACCTGGATGAACTGGCCCAGCGGACGGCAATCGTCGAATTCGATCTGGAAAAAACCCCGGCTGAGATGGCCGAGGCCATTCTGGTACGCCGACCCCGGATTGTTGGCCTCGGCGTTTATGTCTGGAACGCCGAACCCGCCCGCAAGCTGGTGCAAATTCTCAAACGACTGCAACCGGAGATCATCCTGGTACTGGGCGGCCCCGAGGTGAGCCATGAAACCACCGGGCAGCCCATCACGGAGCTGGCGGATCATGTCGTGATCGGTGAAGGGGAGGTGGTGTTTCGGCAGCTGTGTTGTCGCCTGCTGGTGGGTGAACGCCCCATCGAACACCTCGTGTGGGCTGCGCCACCGCAGCTGGATACGTTGCAACCGGCGTATCCCCTGTACGATGCGCGGGATGTTCGTGAACGCATCGTTTATGTCGAGGCCTCACGCGGATGTCCCTTCAAGTGCGCCTTTTGTCTGTCATCTTTGGACCAGGGGGTGCGCTCGTTTCCGCTGGAGCCGTTCCTGGCCGAGATGGAGGGATTGTTGCTGCGAGGAGTACGCCAGTTCAAATTTGTCGACCGGACCTTCAACCTGAAGATGACCACGGCCAGGGCCATCCTCGACTTTTTTTACGCCCATCTCACACCCGATCTGTTTTTGCACTTCGAGATGATTCCGGACCGCTTTCCGGAGGCCCTGCGCGAGAGCATCCGCCGGTTCCCGGCGGGGAGTATTCAACTCGAAATCGGCTTGCAAAGCTTTGACGCCGAGGTGCTGGCCCGGATCGACCGGCCCCAGGACACGGAACTGGCTGCGAAAAACCTCGTCTGGTTGCGGCAGGAGACGGGGGTGCATCTGCACACCGATCTGATCGTCGGCTTGCCGGGTGAAGGGTTGCAGGGTTTTGCCGCCGGATTTGATCGTCTGGTGGCGCTCGACCCGCACGAAATCCAGGTGGGTATCCTCAAACGGCTGCATGGCGCCCCGATCCAGCGCCATGTCGAGCCGTTTTGCATGGTATTCGATCCCGAACCGCCTTACGAACTCTTGAGCAACAAACATCTTGATTTCATGACACTGCGTCGTCTCAAACGCTTTGCCCGTTATTGGGACTTGATCGGCAACTCGGGGCGTTTTTCGCTCACCCGCTCCTGTTTGTTGGGTGAGGGGTCACCTTTTGCCCGCTTTCTGGCCTTGTCGGATTGGCTCTATGCAACCACGGGCCAGACCCACCGCATTGCCCTGCCGCGTCTTTATGATCTGGTCCTGAGAGGTCTGGTCGATGCGCTGGGAGTCAGCCCGGGCAAGGCAGAAGCGACGGTGAATGCCGATCGCTCCCAAAACAATCAAGGTCATAAGATGTCGCGCCAGGTGCGGCACCAGCAATAATCTTCCGTTTGATCTTGCAACTTGTGAAAAAATATGGACAATATCCCTGGACCCGGTGTGCTGGCGGGGTTGTACGTCACAGGATGCATCCATCATGCTTGAGTATATTCAAATCCATCCGCAAAATCCGCAACGTCGCCTCTTGCAACAGGCTGTGCGCATCCTGGAGGGAGGAGGCATCATGGTTTACCCGACAGACACCACGTATGGTCTGGGCTGCGGCATCTTCAACCGTCGGGGTGTCGAGCGGATCATGCACTTCAAAAAATTACCGTCCACCCACCAATTTTCCATTCTTTGCGCCGACTTGTCGGATATTTCTCGCTATGCCCGGGTGGACAACAAGACCTATCGGTTGCTCAAACGCTATCTTC
This sequence comes from Magnetococcales bacterium, assembly GCA_015229045.1. Next base: position 11,180 of record JADGCJ010000043.1, on the reverse strand, counting down.
CCGGTCCTTATACGTTCATTCTGGAGGCTTCGCGGGAGATTCCCAAAACCATTCTGCCCAAGCGTAAGACCATTGGCTTGAGGATTCCCAACCATCCGATCTGTCTGGGTTTGTTGCAGGAGTACGGGCAGCCCATTCTCTCGACCTCCATGCGTCTGCCGGACGAGGATAAGATTCTTGCCGACCCCGAAGAGATTCGCCCTCACGTCGACAACATCGTCGATTTGCTGGTCGATGGGGGCCCCAGCGCCGATATCCCTTCGACCATGGTGGATCTTGCCGGCGATGTTCCCAAGGTGCTGCGTGTCGGTGCCGGGGATCCAGAACCGTTTCGATGACTCTCTGAAATCACTCGGCTGCATTCATGACGCGCCGCACCGGACCGAAGGTGCGCCGGTGGTGGGGGGCGATCCCCAGACTTTGCAGGGCCGCGACATGCTCCCGGGTCGGGTAGCCCTTGTTGCGTTCCCAGCCGTAGCCTGGATGGATACGGGCCAACTCATCCATGATGGCATCGCGGGTGACTTTGGCCAGGATTGAAGCGGCAGCGATGGAGGCGCTGAGAGTGTCGCCCTTGATGACGGCCCGGGCGGGGCAGGGGAGACCGGGTGGCACATCGCGCCCATCTACGAGGAGGAAGTCAGGCAAAAACCGATCGGGGGAAAGAGAGCCAGGCGAGAGGGGATCATCAGGAGCAGAGACGACGGCAACTCCCTTGGCCCTGGAAGAGCCTGCACTGGTTGCCCGTCGCAAACGGGCCACAGCCCGGGTCATGGCGAGCAGCGCTGCCTGACGAATATTGAGGCGATCGATCTCGTCGACGCTCGCCATGCCGATGCCGACAGCCACGGCCCGGGCGAGTATCTCCCTGACCAGAGACTCACGCAGCCCGGGCGTGAGTCTCTTGGAATCATCAAGGCCGTCCGGCACGGCAGACGGGGAGAGGATCACCGCCGCCGCCATCACGGGCCCCGCCAAAGGCCCACGCCCGACCTCATCGATACCACCCACAAAACGATGGCCTGATCGACAGAGATCCTCTTCCATGTGGAAGTCGGGACGCGGCATGGTTGGGCGCAGGCCCCTGTCAGGACGACCGGGTTTTCAGTCCCGTTTTTCCTTGATACGGGTTGCCTTGCCGGTCCGGTCGCGCTGGTAGTAGAGCTTGGCGCGCCGTACCCGACCTTTGCGTGTCACTTCAATTTTTTCCAGACGCGGCGAATGGAGGGGAAAGACCCTCTCGACCCCCTCGCCGAAGGAGACTTTCCGCACCGTGAAGGTGGAACGGATTCCGGCGTTGTGGCGCCCGATGCAGACCCCCTCGTAGACCTGCACCCGCTCCCGGTTTCCTTCCACCACCTTGACATGGACCCGCAAGGTATCTCCGGGACTGAAATCGGGCATCTCTTTGATGTTTGCCTGTTCGAATGTTTGCAGCACGTTCATCTAAACTTTCCTCCCAACGTCAATCCCGCAATCCTGCGTATTCTCTACGAACTCCTGGTCCAGGGCATCCAAATCCTGGGCCAATGCTTTGACAAGACGACTCTCTGCTTTGGTCAGCTGCATCCCGCCCAGCAGGTCGGGACGTCGTATGAGGGTGCGCAGAAGTGATTGTCGTCGTCGCCACTCTGCCACGGCACCATGGTTTCCGGAACGAAGTATCTGCGGCACCCGGTGTCCGGCCCAACTTTCTGGTCGCGTATAGTGGGGGTGATCCAGCACCCCCTGGTAAAAGGAGTCCGTCCGGTAGCTTTCAGCATCCCCGAGGACTCCGGGCACGAGGCGGGCCACGGCATCCACCACGGCCATGGCAGCGATTTCGCCGCCTGTCAGAACAAAATCCCCGAGAGAAATCTCTTCGTTCACCCGGGTGTCGGTCACTCTTTCATCCACCCCTTCGTAGTGTCCACACACCAGGACGATGTGACGCATCCTGGCGAATCGCTTGGCAACCTCTTGATCGAAGGGGCTGCCCTGGGGAGTCAGCATGACCACATGTGCCGATGAACCGGCGACAGCGTGCAGCAAAGCCCGATCCAGGACATCGGGGCGGAGGACCATGCCGGGCCCGCCGCCGTAGGGGGTGTCATCCACCCGGCGATGTGGTTCCGGAGCGAAGTCCCGAATTTGTATCAACCTGACAGTCAGCAACCCCCGCTTCTGTGCCCGCCCGAGGATAGACCCGGTCAGGACTCCGGAGAACATCTCCGGAAACAGGGTCAGAATGGTCAATCCAAGAGCCGTACCCATGACACCTACATGCCTGCCATGAGCCGGACGGTGATGATCCGTTGTTGCAGATCGACCGTTTCGACCACCTCCCGGGTGAAAGGCAAAAGCCGTTCCGTTTGGCTGGGGGTGATCAGGATCATGACATCGTTGGCGCCAGTGGCCAGCATGGACTGCACCTGACCCAAGACCTCGCCGCCATCGGTCACCACGCGGCACCCTTCCAGGTCGGTCCAGTAGTATGCTCCCTCCTCGGGTTCGGTGACCTCTGTGCGCTCTACCCGAACCCAGGCCCCTGACAGAAGCTGCGCTTCCTCCCGGGTCGTGACATCGGTCAGGCGCACCACAACCGTGTCGTTGCCATGTCGCCGCCCCGATATCACAGAGACCTTTTGGGCAGAAACCTTTTGGGCAGCCCCCCCCGGGGAGGATGACCCGCGAGGGAGATCAAGAGACCAGACAGGGAACTCCAGGAGACGCTCCGGAGTTTCCGTGAACGTTTGCACCCGAACCTCCCCATGTACCCCGAAGGAACCAACCAGACGTCCGAGTGTCAACCAGCGGACATCGTGGTTTGCCATGGATCAGGGTGCAGCCTGTGGACGAACCGGCTCGATGCCAGCCAGTTTGATCAGCTTGGCGACGGGATCGGAGGGTTGTGCGCCCAGACCCAACCAGTGAGAGACCCGCTCCGCTTTCAGCGTTGCCTTGTCCGACTCCTTGCGGGGGTCGTAGGTTCCCAATTTTTCCAGGTAGCGGCCATCCCGGGGCATCCTTTGGTCCGCCGCAACAACGGCGTAAAAGGGACGTTTTTTCGATCCTCTCCGCTGCAATCGGATGCGTACAGCCATACCGTTTCCTCTGTTTCCTTTCATGACCCGGGGCCTGGGCCCGGCCTACTGTGGATTGGGAACAACCGCTTGAAACCAGCTTCGGAAAAAGCGTTGTATTGTTGTCGAAGTCGCTCCTCTCGTCAAGGTTCCTTGTTCAGATGGTTGTAACTATTCAGCACCCGGCAACGAATCGGGGTCCAGGGGGCTGGCGACCGGACAGGTCCAGGACAGAGTCCTGGTGGGGTTCGGGGCGAAGCCCTGACAAAGGCTTTCATGTCCAGGCCTTTCTTGAGGGGGTACCTGGGCAGTCACAGATGGTTTTGAAAAGGTGCCTGTTGTCGTCCGGATGTTTCACCTGGATGGCTGATTCCTCTTCATTCTGCCACCCCTGGACATGCGTGACGATTCGTGCTGAAAATCCCCTCCAACCTTCATGGGTGGGGGAGATATCCCTCCACCCTCCGTTCATGAGGGTTGCTGTACGATTTTTACAGCAAATGTCAATGGGCACCATTTTCGGATGAGCGGTGAAACAGATGGAGAAAATGGGCACCATCCTGAATGATAAACGACTGTGTTGAGAGAGGAAGAGTATCATGACCGAGGCTTCGCAGGCAGATTCGTGCAAAACCCTGGACAATTATTGGCGTTACGACCATTTGATCAAGACTTGTGCTCCGGTGGATCCGATTACCACGGCTGTCGTTCACCCCTGTGATGTTGAATCGATCCTGAGTCTTGTCCAGGCAGCTCAAGAAAACCTGATCGACCCCATCCTGATCGGGCCGGAGCGCAAGATTCGCGAAGCTGCCGAAAAAGCCCGGATGGACATCTCCCCCTATCGGTTGATATCCGTGACCCACAGCAACGATGCCGCCGAAAAGGCGGTGGAGATGGCCCGCGCCGGCCAGGCTGAGGCCATCATGAAGGGGAGCCTGCATACGGACGAGCTCATGGCCGAGGTGGTCAAAAAAGATGTCGGCCTGCGCACAGGGCGGCGTGTCAGCCACGTATTTTTGATGGACATTCCCAACTTTCCCCGTCCGCTCCTGATTACAGATGCTGCCGTCAACATCACGCCCAATCTGTGGACCAAACGCGACATTTGCCAAAACGCCATCAACCTGGCCATCGACATGGGAATCAACAATCCCAGGGTGGCTGTTCTCTCGGCGGTGGAGACCATCAATCCGGACATGCCTTCCACCATCGAGGCGGCGGCCCTTTCCAAGATGGCCGACCGGGGACAGATTGTCGGTGGTCTGGTGGATGGTCCTTTCGGGTATGACAACGCCATCAATGCCGAGGCGGCTGCGACCAAGGGTGTCAAAGGTCCGGTGGCCGGCAATGCCGATATTCTGCTGGTGCCCAACCTGGAAGCCGGTAACATTCTGGCCAAACAGTTGACCTTCTTTGCCAACGCGGAGGGGGCCGGGATCGTTCTGGGGGCGAAGGTGCCCATCATTCTGACCAGCCGCTCGGACAAGGCCCATACCCGCCTGGCCTCCTGTGCCGTGGCGGTGCGCGTGGTCGAAGCACGGTTGCGCCGGGCCGTCAAGGCTGCCGCTGAAGCCGCGCGTTGAGTCGAGGGGGATGTCGCCATGGCCAGCCAGACCATTCTTGTCATCAATGCCGGTTCGTCGAGCCTCAAGTTTACGGTTTTTGTCAACGACAGCGAGGAACCCCGGCAAATTCTCCACGGGCAGATCGAACGCATCACCACGCGACCCAGGTTTGACGCCCATGCTCCGGACGGAACCCTGGACAAGGATCGCGACCTGGGCATGGAGCGCGCCGGACATGCCGCGTGTCTGGGCTTTTTGCTGGAGTGGTTGAAAAATCACACCACCATCCATGCGGCTGGTCATCGGGTGGTCCATGGCGGTATCCATTTTCGCCAGCCGGTGCGGGTGACCGAGGAGATCCTGCAAGATCTGGCGACGTTGACTCCCCTGGCCCCACTGCATCAACCCCACAACCTGGCGGCCATCCGTGCCCTGGAAGGGATCTATCCAGGGTTGCCGCAGGTGGCCTGTTTCGATACCGCTTTTCATGCCAACAAACCTCCGGTGGCGGCCATTTTTCCCTTGCCGAAGGAGTTGACCGCCTCCGGCATTCGTCGTTACGGCTTTCATGGTCTCTCCTACGAATACATCGCCCGGGTATTGCCCAAAGTGGCTCCGGAGATTGCCCAGGGGCGGGTGGTGGTGGCGCATCTCGGCAGTGGTGCCAGCATGTGTGCCATGCGCCGTGGCTGTGGCGTCGAGACCACCATGGGGCTTTCGACCGTCGATGGCCTGATCATGGGCACCCGCTGTGGTTCCATCGATCCCGGGGTCATCATGTTTCTTGCCCAGGAGCGCGGCATGTCGTTGGAGGAGATTCGGGACATCCTCTACAACCGTTCCGGTTTGAAGGGGGTTTCCGGTATCAGCAACGACATGCGCGAGCTTATGAAGAGCACCGATCCCGATGCCATACTGGCCATCGATCTGTTTCTCTATCGGATTCGCCAGCAGGTGGGTGCCTTGGCTGCCGCCCTGGAGGGGATCGACGGACTGGTCTTCACCGCTGGTATTGGTGAACACGCGCCGCTCATCCGCGAACGCATCATCACCGCGTCGGCTTGGATGGGGATGCACCTCGACCCCGCTGCCAACAGGGCGGGCGGTCCACGCCTGACCACCCCGGACAGCCCGGTCTCCGCCTGGATGATTCCCACCAACGAAGAGATGATGATCGCCATCCACACGCGAGATGTGTTGGCATGACCTGTTTCTCCTTCCTCAACCTGTCGGCGGGCGGGGGCAGGGAGAGGCAGGACTCCTGTCAAAACGGCATGCCAGGTATTTTGGGCAGACCGGGAATGCCGCCGCGCATGAAGCCCTTCTTGCCCAGTCTGCCCAGCTTTTTCATCATGCTTTGCATGTCGACGAACTGTTTCAGAACCTTGTTGACCTCCTGCACCGAGGTTCCCGATCCCCGGGCGATGCGTCGGCGGCGTGAGGCATTGATCAGCTGGTGCTTGCGCCGCTCCTCCCGGGTCATGGAGCGGATGATGGCCTCCACGCGCTTCAGTTGACCATCGGCGCCGGAAAGGTCCTGTCCCTTGAGGGCCTGTTTCACCCCTGGAATCATGCCGATCAGGTCACCCATCGACCCCATTTTTTTCATTTGCTGGATCTGTTCGAGAAAATCCTCCAGGGTGAATTGGGTGGAGAAGATTTTCTCCTGGAGCTGGGCGGTTTTGGCCATGTCCATCTTTTCGATGGCCGTTTCGACCAGGGTGAGGACATCCCCCATGCCCAGAATGCGGGAGGCGAGCCGGTCCGGATGAAACGGCTCCAGGCCTTCCAGTTTCTCACTCGTACCCAAAAACTTGATGGGGGTTCCCGTCACCTGACGAATGGAGAGGGCGGCTCCGCCCCGGGCATCGCCATCGGTCTTGCTCAACACGACGCCGGTGATCGACAGGCGCTCGTGGAAGCGCTCGGCGACAGTCACGGCATCCTGGCCGGTCATGGCATCGGCCACCAGGAGTATCTCGATGGGATTGACCAGGGCTTTGACATCGGCCAGCTCGGTCATCAGCTCTTCGTCGATGTGCAATCGGCCTGCGGTGTCCAAAAAAAGCACGTCGTAGCTGCCATTGCGGGCTTCCCGCAGGGCATCCTGGGCGATCTGGCGCGGATCGGCTTTCGGTTGTCCCGGCAGAACGGTCACCCCGGCCTGCTGACCGACCGTGGCCAACTGGTCCATGGCTGCCGGTCGATAAATGTCCAGGGAGACCAGCAGGCTCCGCTTGCGCTGTTTCTCGGCCAGCCAACGGGCGAGTTTGCCGGTGGTGGTGGTCTTGCCCGAGCCTTGCAAACCGACCATCATGACCACTGCCGGGGGTTGGGTGGCCAGATTCAGGGTGGCGTTGGCGTCCCCCATCAGGTGGATCAGTTCGTCGTGTACCACCTTGATGACCTGTTGCCCCGGAGAGAGGGCGGCCAGCACCTCCGTGCCAATGGCCTTCTCTTTGACCCGGGCGATGAACTCCCGCACCACCTTGAGATTGACATCCGCCTCCAACAGGGCCAGGCGAACATCGCGCATGGCTTCGTCGATATGGGCTTCGGTCAGGGTGCCACGACCCCGCAGCTTCTTGAAGACTGCATCGAGTCGGTTGCTCAGGGCATCAAACATGGCGCTGCCTCTTCTGTCGTCGATACGCTCATTGCGGATGGGGGCCGACCACCAGGGGAAGGCTGCGCAAACCCCATTCGGCCATCGATCCATCATAGAGCCGAACGTGCAAAAATCCCAGATGCCGCAACAAAAGCCATGTTTGTGCGGCACGATGGGCTGTTTGGCAATAGACGATGACCGGCTGTGTCACATCATGCAATCCGCGACTGGCCAGCAACTCCAGGAGGTGTTGCCGCTCTTTCAATACCGGCATTTGTCGATCGCGCAGGGTTTCGGTCCAATCCAGGTGTTGTGCCCGGGGGACATGTCCACGGGGACCATTGAGATTGCGCCCGAGGTACTCTCCTTCGCTGCGGGTATCCAGCAGAACGGTTGCCTCCTGACCCAGGGAGACCTCCTGGACCTCGTTCCAGGTTGCCAGCCACGTCGGCGAGGGATCAAGCCGGAACGATGCCGACGCCACGGCGGGAGTCTCCTGGGTGACGGGTTTGCTTTCCCGATGCCAGGCCACCATGCCGCCATCCAGTACGGCGCCCCGATCGTGTCCCATGCTGGCCAGGGTCCAGACGAAACGTGCCGCATCGAGCCCCCCTGTGGCATCGTAGGCGACAACCCGGGTGGCGGTATCGATGCCCAGCCGGTTGAAAAGGGCCACCAGGTCAAGGTCGTTGGCCCGCATGGCGGGTATGCCGTCGCGGCTGGTGACGATCTCCTGGTAGCGCACCAGTTGCGCACCGGGAATGTGGAGGTTGCCGTAATAGTTGTCGCCTCCCATTTGGATGATGCGCAAATCCTTACGGTGCAGGTGGTCGACCAGCCAGGCCGTGGTGACAAACCTGCCTGGAAACTCATTTTGCCGTGAAGCGGCGACCGCTTCGGAAGAACATGCCATGAACATCACCAAAAGCAGAAGAGATGGGGAGCGATGCAACCTGGTCTGGATACTGTGCGACGTTGCTTCGAGTGTCGATATCAGACCACATCCATTCCCTCTTCCGCAAGCATGGTCACCAGGCGGATGAGCGGCAGACCGATCAGGGCGGTGATATCATCTCCCTCCAGGCGCTGGAACAGGGCTATGCCCAATCCCTCCGCTCGAAAGCTGCCTGCGCAATGGTAGGGACGCTCGCGGAGCAGATAGCGTTCGATCCGGGAGGGGTCGAGGGGGCGGAAATGGACGTGGAAAGGAATCACGTCGGTCTGGACGCAGCCCGTGCTGCTGTTGAGCAGACAAACTCCCGTGACGAAATCGACGCGCCGCCCCGAGGCGCTTTGCAGCTGCGCCACGGCCCGGGCATGTGTTCCCGGCTTGCCAAGAACGGCCCCGTCAATCCCGGCCACCTGGTCGGAACCGATGATCAGACTGTCGGGGTGATGAGGAGCTGCCGCACGCGCCTTGGCCTCGGCCAGGCGTCGCACCAGCGTCGATGGTGACTCACCAGGCAGAGGCGTTTCGTCCACTTCGGGGGCGCACACCACGAAGGGAACGCCCAGACGCTCCAGCAACTGCCGTCGAAAAGGGGAGGTCGAAGCCAAAACAAGGTTCATGCGGATCAGCCAGACAGGGAGTCCGTGGTCACCACCTTGTTGGGACTGGTGGGTTTTTCGCCACTCTTGGGTTCAACGACTTCGTAGCGGGTGATATCCATTTGGACGTTTCCTGACCAGTTGCTCGGAACATTCGTGATTTCAGTATCGAAGGTGCGCGATGTGCCAGCTTCCAGGGGGGCGCTCACCTCACCCAGAACCCAGCTTTGCGTCACCAGGGGATCGATCTGCTGCACCAGCAGGGGAGAGCCGTCCTGGTCTGGGAAGAGTACCCGCAACGTCGCCTGGTCAATGGGAACCTTGCCGCGATTGAACAGTTCACCACGCAGATGGAGTCTCCCCTGGCTGTCTCGCCCCACCTGCACATTGGTGATTAAAATCGGTCCTTTTTCGACCCGGAGAACCTGTCCGGAGCCGGTGGCGTCATTGGGCTTGGGCGTGGTTTCGACCACGTTCATTGGAATGGTTTCGTGTGCGCTCAGACTTCCTGCGAGAGAGCTTTTGGTGTCCAATATGACGGTCCGTGCAATGTCCGGTTTCTTCCGCACGATGGCTGCTTCTTGGGCTTCAGTCGTTGCCTCGGCTGGTCTGTCGACCATTTTGAAGTAGGCAAAGGCATAGTAGCTGACGGGCAGAAAGAGGCTGACGTAGACAAAAAGGAACAGCAGCTGCCGTTTTTTTCGGTCGGCATTTTTTTTGATCAGGATCTCCAGCTCTTTGCGCAGATCCTCCTCTTCTTCCGACTCCTCCTTGTGGGCACGGTGATGCACGACACTCTGGGCAGGATCAAGGTGGTGTCCCCGGTCGTGGGGATGCACTGCGCGGGCGTGATGCTCACCACCGGAGGCGTCATTCTCAGCTGCACTTCGACCATGCTCGGCGCGGGGATGCACATCGTGGTGGGGATGCGCATCGTGCGTGTGTTCGACGGGGGCGTGGCGATCCTGGACGGGATGTTTTCCACCGTTGGCGATGATCTCGGGGGCACGACCCTTGACCGGGCGCTCCCCTTTTTGCAACTTGCCCGGTGGACGCTGTGGAGAACGAACCGGCTTTTCCGCACGGATGCTCTTGACAGGGGCCGGATGGGGTGCTTTTCTGCTTTCGTTTTGCAACATGATCGAATACTCCTGACGCAACCTGCCCACATCCGGGACTGTTTTTTCTCCGGCGATCCCTGCCCCCTTTTCATCGGTTGTGGTTGATGGCGCCTTTAGGTGAATTTGACGCACCTGATGGGACTGAAACGATTGACTTTAGAACGGAGGAGTGGGCTTGATACCCGGGGAAGCTGGATCTTTTTCTCCACCTCCCCGGTCAAGCTTTGTCGTACTGACTGTTTGGACACGCCAAACCGGAATGAGTTCAGGGAACAGGGTTTTTTTTGGCCAAACAATTCGCATAACCCAGGATGATACGGACGACAGGGTATGAGTGGCATCAATCCGGCGACCGTCCCGGGAATGATTCTGGCTGGAGGGTTGTCCAGGCGCATGTCGGGTCAGGAAAAGGCCTTCCTCGATCTGGGAGGGAAGACCCTTCTGGCCCGTACGCTGGCATCGCTCCAGGAACAGGTGACGGTGTGGGCGATCAACGCCAACGGGGATGCAAGCCGTTTCACTGCCTGTGGGATCCAGGTCATTCCCGATCGGCGCCCGGAATTTTTGGGGCCTCTGGCGGGGATTGAAACGGCCCTGGCCCTGGTGACCGCTCCCTGGGTGTTTGTGGTGCCGATCGATCTGCCCTTTTTACCCGGCAATCTTGTCCAGGAGCTGTGTGTTGCGGCCAAGGATGCAACGCGGCCTGTCACCGTGGCTTCGGGGGGGAGGCTGCACCCGACGGTGGGCTTGTGGCCTCGTCAATTGTTGCCCCAGGTGACCCAGGCCCTGGATGCGGGGCGATTGGCCATGGGAGAATGGTTTGCCCATCACCCGCACCGGGTGGTAGAGTTCCCCTGCCGGGAAGATACCCCGGATCCATTTTTCAACATCAACACACCTGACGATCTGGTCATGGCACACCGCTGGCTGGAGCGTGGGTTCTCCGGGAGTTGAGCCGATGGCGCGTTTCTTGTTTTTTTCCCGTGTACGCGAAAAAATTGGTCAGGCACACATGGAGATATCTTTGCCCCAGGAGGTCTCTACCGTGACCGAAATGCTCGCTTTTTTGCAGCAGCAGGGGGATCTCTTCGCCGACGCCTTGACCGGGACGCATCTGCGCGTGGCCATCAATCAGGTCTATGCCCGCCCGGATGACCCGGTGCAAAATGGTGACGAGATAGCCATTTTTCCGCCCGTCAGCGGTGGTTGAGGGGCAGAGCAATCGCATTTGAGATTTTCGAGGACCATGAATAGTGATTCGGGGAGCTGTCAA
>JADGCJ010000042.1 GCA_015229045.1 Magnetococcales bacterium | reverse complement strand
ATAAAATCTTTCATGTCAACATTTTTTTCCGAACAAAAAAACGACGTGTCCCAAAATAGACGCGGTTTAAATGCGATTGCCCTGGGTCCAGGAAGGGAGCGATCCCTTCCTGGCAGGGTGGGGATCACTCCGTATTTCCGCACACGTTACCCTCGCACATGTTGCCCTGTTGCTGAAAAGCCTCCAGGTCCAATATACGGATGCAGCGGCGTTCCACCTCGATGATGCCTCTGTCGCTCAAGTCCCGCAGGATGCGAGAGAGGGTTTCGGGCTTGACGGAGATGTGCGAAGCCAGAACATGCTTGGGTATGTCCAAGCTGATTTCAGAAAGATCCTTCGGATTGGGGGGCAGGGATTCGAGCAAAAACCGGATCAAACGACAGGGGGCGGATTGCAGGCACAAACCATCGATGCTGGAGACGTGACAGCTCAGTTGACGACTCAGATGTCCCATGATCTTGAAACAGGTCTCAGGCGACTCGCGCAGAATCTCCAGAAACAGACTGGCCCGAATGGAAAATACGTCGCTCGGACGCACCGCCTCGGCGTTCACGGGATAACACTTCTTGTCCATGAACATCAGCGCCGTGCCAAACGTTTCGCCGGCCTTGACGAGTCGCAAGACCTTTTCATCGCCGGAAGAGGATATGCGGTTCAGTTTGATCACCCCGGTTGCCACCTGATGAAAGTGGGTGAACTCCTGGCCGCATTGGACCAATATTTGTTTGTCTTCCAGGTGAATTCTGGAAACTCCCCTGTGGAGACGATCCAGTTGCTGTTCCGTAAGGGAAGCAAAAAGCGGTGTCCCTCTGACCAGCCTTTTCGACAAGAGTGTTTTATGAATCTTTTCGTTCATGCTTTGTCTCTCTTGCTTGCACCCATTTGAAATTTTCGCCCAACTCATGTCAGGACGTGCATCTTGATACCGCTCTGGATCAAATACCAACTGGAAGGTTGGACCAATCCGCTGACGTTGGCCCTGCTGGCCCTGGTCGTCATCCTCTCCCTGTATCGCTGGCGGCCGGTTGCCGCACGACGTCTGGGCTGGGGAACGGTTTTTCTCTTATGGATGGTATCCACCTCCCAAATGGCCGATATCGTTGCCCTGCCTCTGGAGAATCGCTATCCTCCGGTTCCCGTGGCCGACCTGCCATCGAGCGATGTCATCATCATCCTCGGAGGAGCCATCAGGGGACCATCCCCTCCCCGTCTGGAGGTGGAACTTACCGAGGCATCTGATCGTGTATTGCACGGGTTTCGCCTGTTTCAGGCTAAAAAAGCCTCTAAAATCTTGATCAGTGGCGGCGGTCAGCCGGTCCCGGAGGCGGAGTTCATGGCCCGGCTGCTATTGCTGTGGGGCGTTCCCTCCACAGCCATCCTCCAGGAGAGAGAGAGTCTAAGCACACGTGAGAACGGCCTTGAAAGTCAAAAGATCGTGTCCCGACTTGGCATGAAAAAGATCCTGCTGGTCACCTCGGCCTTGCATATGCCGCGTGCGATGGGCGTTTTCCAGGCTCTAAAGATGGACGTCACCCCTGCCACCACGGACATCGTTGCTCCCTTTGCGCCGAGAAACTCCCGATATGGGTTCAATCTTTTCCCCGGGATGTTGCCCAGTCCGAATGCCCTGGCCTACACAACCACGGCCAGCCATGAATGGGCTGCTCTCTGGCTTTACAGCTACAGGGGATGGCTCTGATCACTCCCCACGTCGCGGGTGTCAACCAGACGATCCTGGCCACATCTCCTCAATTTTGCTGATGGGAAACCGGCGGCTGACATAGACTTCGGTTTCGCCGCCGTCGTAGACCTCCACCTCGATCGTATGGATGGCCCTGTTGTCAACCAGAAGATAATAGTCCATCCCCTCCCCCTCCTGCGGGCGGGGAAAAAAGGCGTTGCCGCGATAGTCACCCTTATGAAAAATTCCCTTGAGAGCATCAATCTGCAAATGATAAAGGGGTGCTGTCCATCCTGCCATGGAAGGGGGTTCTTCGACACGACTCAGGCTTAACGCCTCCTCTTTGTCCTCAAAAAGCCGGGCAAACTCTTCAAGCTTGAACAAACGAGCCACCTCGCTGCGTTGCAGACGACCACTCACCGAAAAAAGAGCGGCACCATCGCGGAGGTCCAGAGAGAAATAGACGACGGAACCGTCATCGCCAGTCAGAGTCAGTTTGGGAAGACGTTCATTGCCAAGAAGGTAGGTATTGACGTCGGTGACCCGAAAACGTCCACCGCTCAGTGCCTGGGTCTCAAGGGTTCCGAAACGAAGCAGATCGTCTCTGCGGAGGTCACGCGGGTGCTGCAAAGAACGCCCGGCTGCGTTGGGTCGGGATCCAAAGATGTTCTTGAAAAAGCCCGCCATGGGTTTGTTACCTGGTGAGTGGTGGATGTCATGACCCAAGCATGGTGACAAGACAGAACAACCCGCATGGATGGGGGAGGCCTCCCTCCACCCTCCGGTCGTGAGAGTCACTGCGCGACTTTTGTGCAGCACCTCTCCCGGCATGATAAGAGGAAGTGGATTGCCCTGCCAATGCCCCATCGTCCGTCGGAAAACTTTTCGTTGGGCGGTGGCGATCACCATCTCTACCGCCTTGAGAATTCGTTGGGCATAATGGAAAGAGATGGGGCGTTGATGATGTTCCGCAATTGGACTCCGGAGTGAAGGAACGGTGATCCGATGACTGGACGCCGAAGTGGAGAAGCGGTGATCCAAGACAGGCCATGCCTCGCAAATTGCGGCTTTTTACAGACGTGGACAGGTCATTTCAAGGGCAGTCCGGAGGAAAAGGATGAAGCAACTGTTGCAGGAGATCCAGAAACATCTGGCCAAAGGGAGTTACCGCTCCCTGGTACAGGTTCGTTTTTCCCTGATTGGCAGTTTGTTGGTCAAGCTGGGTTGGCCCATTCATGACCCGTCCGAGGTCAATGTCGCCTTTGAAGCCGTGGATGGTCGCCTCGCTCCAACCCTTCCTCTGGCCCTGACCATTCAGGGTGAGTCCGCTCCGGCAATCATTTTTGAATGTCACCCACCGGGCAGTGTCACCAAAGACCTCTTTCCCCGTTCACGACCGGGAACACCTTTCTATGTCTTGACCGATGGTCCCATCTGGCGCTGTTATTTCCAGGAAACGCAAAAGTCCCAGCCAGATCTCTGCTTCAAGTCCTTCGACCTGAGCCAGGCCGACCCGGACGACGTGGGCAACTTCCTGATCAGCATCCTGGGTCGGGAAGCCCAGGCCAGCGGTACCGCCCGGCAACGTCTGGAAAAAAAACTGGCCATGGGGGTGAAGAAAAAATTTGAGCCTCTGCGCCGCATGCTACCCAAAGCCCAAACTGTTGCCAGCAACCCGCCGCATCCAGAACTCGCTACCGTTTTGCAGGTGATGGCCAAAAATGCCGGAGTCGCCGTGACTCCGGAAGAGGTGGCCCTGTTTCTCCAGGAGGTCAAGGAGACCCGGGTGCAGGAGGTGACCGCCCGGAGTGTCGTCGCCACCCAGGAGAAGAAAGAGTGGATCGAGCCGGTCACAGGCATGCCCTTCCTCTGGGTTCCGGGTGGACGCTTCATGATGGGCAGCTTCGACGATGAAGTCGGACGACTCCCCAACGAAGGGCCAGTCCATGAAGTGACCCTGGATGGCTATTGGCTGGCCAAATATCCGGTCACCTTCGCCCAATGGAAGAAGGTGACGGACGCCGAGTCGCGCAACTCTCCCTGGGCACGCGACCGCAAAAAAACCAAAGAAGAGTTGGAGCGGGAAGAGAACGAAAAGAAACTGCTCAAAGCCAAAGGGGATCTTCCCGTGGAGACGGTCCTGCGCCAGGAGGCCACCGAGTTTATCAACAAATTGGGTCTGCTCGGCGGTGAAGGGTCCAAGCTGCGCCTGCCCACCGAGGCAGAGTGGGAGTACGCCGCCCGCAGCGGCTACTCCACACCCTATCCCTTCGATGGCGACCCGCGCAAAGAGCTGGAAGATTACGCCTGGATCAATACCAATTCCAAAGGTGTCGTGCAAAAGGTGGGAACCAGAAAACCCAATGCCTGGGGCTTCCATGACATGCTGGGCAACGTCTGGGAGTGGGTCGCCAATGCCTACTATGTCTACGGCGACAGCCCGGTAAGCAATCCCCAGGGACCGGAAAAAGGCAACGTGTGGGTACGTCGCGGCGGCAGTTGCCGCAGCAATGCCAAAGCTTGTCGCCCGGCGCGCCGCAACAACATCCAGGCCGACGAGGCCGAGGCCAAAAACAGCGGCGGACTGGGCTTTCGTCTGGCCAAAAGCGGCTGAGTCCGACCCGGTCCGCTCTGGTACAGGCAGGGACGAGGCATCACAGGGCAATTGCATTCAAACCGCGTCTACTTTGGGATACGTCGTCTTTTTGTGATCAAAAAAAATATTGACATGAAAGATTTTATTGGGGCTTCGCCCCAAACCCCACCGGGACTCTGTCCTGGACCTGCCAGGGAGCCAGCCCCCTGGACCCCATTGACAGCTCTTTTCCCATTTCCGAAACAGATTTGGTTTATTTCAGGATACGTCATTTCTTAATGCACGAGTTGATTCAAATCGAAAATGGGCAGGAGGATGGCAATGACGATGGTCAGAACAATCCCGCCCATGAAGAGGATAAGTACAGGTTCCAGAACGCCGGCCAGGATCGCCACCAGGGTCTCCACCTCCTGCTCTTGGGCATCGGCAGCCCGGTTGAGCATCGCGGCGAGGTTGCCGCTGGTCTCGCCGCTGGCAATCAAATGGATCACCAGGGGTGAAAAAATCCGACTCTCGCCCAGCGCCCTGTGCAGGGTACCTCCCTCGCGGACCTGTCGCGCTGCATCCTGGAGGGCGGTACGCATGGGTCGGTTGTCGATGACCCGGCTGGCGATGCGCAACCCTTCGAGGACCGGGACGCCACTCCCGATCAGAATGCCGAAAGTCCGCGTAAACTGGGCCGTGTTGATGCCGCGCACCAGACGCGACGTCAACGGCATCTTCAACAAAAGCTGATGCCAAAGCCGCTTGACAGACTCCCGCGCCAACAGCAGACGCCACAAGACCACCAACGCGGCCAGCAAACCCAGGGCTATCACGCCGTGATTGCGCAGAAAGTCACTTAAACCGATCATGAATCGGGTCAGGACGGGCAGGTTTTGATTGAAATCGGCAAAAACCTGCACCACCTGCGGAACCACATAAGTCAACAGGGCCGAGGTGACAAGAAGGGCAAACACCAGGACAATGGCCGGATAGATCATCGCCAGCAGCACCTTTTGCCGGAGTTTGTGGCTGTTTTCCTGAAAGAGGGCCAGGCGATCCAGCACCTGTTCCAGGTGGCCCGTTTGTTCGCCGGCCCCGACCGTCTCGCGGAACATCTCCGAGAAGAGCTGGGGAAACTCGCCGAGTCCTGCCGCCAGGGAGTGACCTTCCAACACCTTGCCCCGGACTGCCAGTAAAACGTTGCCCAGGCGGCGGTTATCCGTTTGCCGGGAGACCGTCGCCAGGGCCTCTTCCACAGGCAGCCCCGAGCCGGTCAGGGTGGCCAGTTGGCGCGTGGCCAGGACCAGATCGGCGCGACGGACGCCACCGCTCCCCTTGCCCTTGCGCGAGGATTGCCGGACCTCTTCCACGGTCAGGGGCACCAGGGCCTGGTCGCGCAGACGCTGACGCACCTGGCTGGCCGAGTCTCCTTCCAGGATGCCACGTTGATTGCGGCCTTTGGCATCCAGGGCGGTATACTCGAAGGCTCCCACGGATCAATCCTCCCGCGTCACGCGTACCACTTCATCGAGGGATGTCAACCCGGCCTTGACCAGACGCATGCCATCGGCGCGCAGGCTTCCGGAAACGCTGCGGGCCAGTTCGGTCAGTTCAAGCTCTCCGGCCAGCTCGTGGACCCGACCGCGCATGGCGTTGTCCATCACGAGCAGTTCATAGATGCCCGACCGCCCCTGATAGCCGGTCCTGGAGCAGTTGGCACACTCGCCGGGTCCATACAGAGTTATTTTTTCTTTGGGGGTGGCCCCCATGGCCAGACGTTCATCGGCTGTTGGCGGACGCGGCTGTTTACAGTTTGGACAGAGCAGACGCACAAGACGTTGCGCCAGAACCGCCAGCAGACTGGATGACAACAGGTAGGACTCCACCCCCATGTCCCGCAGCCGGGTCACCGCCCCGATGGCGCTGTTGGTGTGCAGCGTCGATAACACCAAATGCCCGGTCAGGCTTGCCTGGACAGCGATACGCGCCGTTTCCAGATCGCGGATTTCGCCCACCATGACCACATCCGGATCCTGACGCAGAATGGCACGCAACCCCCGGGCAAAGGTCAGATCCACCTTGGTGTTGACATGGGTCTGACTGATCCCTTCCAGATTGTATTCGATCGGATCTTCGACGGTCATGATGTTGCGGCTCTGGTCGTTGAGCCGTTGCAGCATGGCGTAGAGGGAGGTGGTCTTGCCAGAGCCGGTCGGGCCGGTCACCAGGATAATGCCATTGGGTTTGGTGAGAATTTTATCGACGGTCTCGACGGCCAGAGGAACCATGCCCAGCTCTTCCAGGCTGAGGATGCCGGCCTTTTTGTCCAGCAGGCGCAACACGACGCGCTCGCCGTGGCCGGTGGGGATGGTCGACACGCGCACATCCACGGCCCGACCGGCGATGCGCAGAGAGATCCGTCCATCCTGGGGCAGACGCTTTTCGGCAATGTCGAGGCGCGCCATCACCTTGACCCGCGACGCGAGCAGAGGGGCCACCGACCGTTTGGGTTCCAGAACCTTGCGCAGAACGCCATCGATGCGAAAGCGCACCACCAGAAGATCCTCATAGGGTTCCAGGTGGATGTCCGAGGCATTTCTCTTGACGGCTTCGGTCAGCAGGGCATTGATCAGGCGAATGATGGGGGCATCGTCGGCGCTTTCGGCCAGATCTTTCGGTTCGGCCAGTTGCTGGGCCACCTCGCCGAGATCCAGGGCGCTGTCCATCTCTTCCATGTCCTGAATGGTGCGCGTCGATCCCTCTTCATATTCGAGACGCAGGCGCTGGTCGAAATTGTCCCGTGTTGTGGTCTCCAGGTGCAGAGGACGACGAAAATGGCGGCGCAACTCGGCCAGCGTGGTCGATGTCACATCGGCGCGGCAGAGAATGTGGACGGACTTTTCCCCCTGTTTGACCAAAAGAACACCGGCACGTTTGCAAAAGGCAAACGACAGGGCAGAGGGGCCCCGAGGTGGTGACCCATTGGCAGCGCCATCCTGGGATGCAAGACTCCGGGAAGCCGGTTCAGACATGATCCCTGCACCCAAGTTGCTCAGTCCGCATAATCATGGACATCCTGACGGGTTGTCCGGGAGAGTCCCGTCGAGGGGGATGCCCCCTCCGGATTGGGGATCCCTGAAACGGGTGGCGACCCTCCAGCGGGGGGAGATGCGGCGAAGCCCTCTTCTCTTCGAGGCTGCGAGGTGAACTCCTCCCGCACACTGGTCGAGGGGCGCGAAACGGCGGGTGGCGGCAGCGCGGCCAAAGGCGGTGGCAACGTGGCCAGGGGTGGTTTCTGGGCAACCGACGGCGGTTGCTGCTCCGATGCCATACCGGACATCAACTCCGCTGGCGTTCTGATCGAACCCATGTACTTGTTGATTTCCGGCAGGACTGGCGTACCCTCTTCCAGGTTCATGAAGCCGGTGCTGGTCGGCATGGTCAATTGCTGCCCACGGATGGCATTGTATTTGCCGCCAGTGACCTGGTTGCCATCATGGGCGGTGCGCAGGATGGACGGTTTCAGGAAAACCATCAGGTTGGTCTTGCCATTGGCGTTCGATTCGTAGCGAAAGAGCTGACCCAGCACGGGAATATCACCCAGCACGGGGACACGGTCATTGCTTTTTTGTTGTTTGTTGCGGATCAGTCCCCCCAGGACCAGAACCTGTCCGTCTTCAACCATGACGGCGGTCTTGATCGACCGGGTGTTGGTGACGACCCCTTCCGCACCCAACGTCGGGGTATCCTTCACGTCGGAGAGCTCCTGCTTGATATCCAGACGGATGGAGTTTCCCTCGTTGATTTGCGGTGTAACCTTCAGGATCAGGCCTACGTTTTCGCGCTGGATGGTCTGGAATGGATTGGACACCGCGCTGTTGGTCGTCGTATAGCTGCCGGTGACAAAGGGCACATTCTCCGCCACGATGATCTCTGCCGCCTCGTTGTCCATGGTGACGATGGTCGGTGTCTGGAGGACATTGGTCGAGGTATCGCTGCGCAGAGCGCGCAACAGGGCGTTCAGATTGACAAACTGCGAACCAAAAATGGTGGAGGTTCCGTTGAGAAAGCCCAGGCTCAGACCATTGCCAATCTGCGACAGATTGGGTACCCCACCCGACGAGCCGCTCAGATTGACGATGCCCTGGTTGTTCTTGTTGAAGTTGGTACTCAGGGTGGCCCCTTTGACGTCAGAGGGGACATGGTTCCACTGGACACCGAATTCGGCGGCCCGGTCGGTGGTGATTTCGGCGATGATCGCCTCCACCTGAACCTGGGCGCGACGCACATCGAGCTTGTCGATGACGGTACGCATGGTGCGCAGCAGGTCGGGGGGTGCTGTGATGACCAGGGCATTGGCGCTTTCAAAAGGTTGCACGTTGACTGCGCTGCGTGAGGTGCTGGGGGCCTCTCCCTTGGCCTTTTTTTGATAATCCTCACCGATGCTGGTCAACACCTTGACCATCGATTCGGCCTTGGCGAAACGCAGATAGACCACCTGGGTGTTGCCGATGATATCGACGGGGGTATCCAGATGGGTGATCAAGGTTCGCAGACGGATACGGGCCTCCTTGTCGCCACCCAGGAGGATGCTGTTGGTTCTTTCATCGGCGGCAAAGCTGGGTTGTGGCAGGGAGGTACCGGCATTGGGGGTTTTTGCGGCAGGCCCCTCCAGACTTTGCAAAACCCGCAGCACATCCATGGCCGAGGCATGTTGCAGGGTGACCACTTCGACAGCTCCGGTCGCCGGGTGATCCACCCGTTGCAGAATATGGTCGAGTCGCCCGATGGTGTTGGCATAATCGGAGACAATGAGCAGATTGCTCCCTTCCACGGCAGAGACAAAACCCTTGGGCGACACCAGGGGGCGCAGGACCGGCAACAGTTTGGTGGCATCGACAAATTTCAGGGGAAAGATGCGTACCATGGTTTCGCCGCCCGGAGCCGAAGGATCGGGCTTGCGATCATCGCTGGGTATACTGCTGAAGTTGATCTTGTTGTCGGGAACGATCTTGACCGCACCTCCGGATGGCACGGCAATGAACCCATGCACCTCCAGAATGGAGAGGAAGACCTGGTAAAGCTCCTCGGAGGTCATGGGCTGGGACGAGACGATGGTGACCTTTCCTTTGACGGTGGGATCCAGGATAAAATTTTTGCCAGTGGCCTCGGAAACTGTCTCGATGAGAGTACGCAGCTCGGCCCCCTGGAGGTTGAGGGTGAATTTGGCTGCTGCCGTCATGGCGGGTTCGGGATGCCAGAACAGCATCCCCACGAAGAGCAGGATCCATCCCAACCGCCACTTTGCGCCGAAAAAATTATCAGACATAGGTGATCCGCGTCGACATTTGGCAATCATCACTGATCCAGGGAAAATTCGTAGGGAATAATATCCGTTCCCCGTTTGACCCGCAAGAAGATGGCATTGGCGGAGGCCAATTGTGCCATGGCTTCCATGCCTTTCAAGGGATCGGTCATGCGTACTTCATTGACTTCGACGATGATATCGCCGCTTTCCAGGCCAAATTGTTTCAAAAATTCAGGATTCTTGCCGGGCGAGAGTTTGAACCCCTCAAAGGTTCCGCCATTGAAGAAGGGGTCGATGCGTACCATCTCCAGGACCGATTCCGGGCTGAGGCGCAGCTGGTCGCGCAAGATCCGCAACAGCTTGGCCGAGGAACCGCCTTGATTTTGAACAACCTGTGGCTGATTTTTTTTTCGTGGACCCAACTGGCTTGCCGTCAACAGGGATCTTGGCAGGCGCAGGATTTCAAGGTGGCCATCCCGTTCGATAACGACGTGGTCAAACAGGATTTCCCTGATCTTGGGACCATCGCCGATACGTTCGCCGGTCCGGTAGGATTTTTCCTCTTCGGGGCCGGTTTTGATCAAGGCGCGGCCCCCACTTCCGGAATCACCGGAAAAGAATATGCCCAGGAGCTGGATTTCCAGGCGGGTCTCCGGCAATCCCTGGCTGCCGGTTTCAGCTCCGACGCCAGCCATGGCAGGCAGGATCCCCACGTTGCCACCAAACAGGTTGAGATTGACCAGAGTATCCTGACGGCTCGCATTGGCGGGGGAAACCGTTTTCTCTCCAGGTTTTTCAATGCCCTTGCGGGAGATGAGTTTTTCTCCGCTGCCCTGGCCATTCATCCAGTCAAGAACGACATTGGCGCATGTGTAGGAAACAGCCACAATCAGGAGTGTGTTCAGAAGCTTGGCCGCACTCCCAAGGGACCGGGAACGGATCTGTTTGATATCCCATCGCATCACGTTGGTTCCTGATGGCACTCCGGCGCTTTTCGCCACTGCCCGATATCGCCGTTTTTCTTGAAAGAGGCGCTCATTGTTCCACAAACGAGGGATTATCGCATGGATTGCGCCAATTTCCTACCCCCGCCACTTTTTTCCCTCAGAGGAAGATTTTATGGCGGATCAACCCCATAAAAACAAACCCCTTTCCCGGTGAGGGAAAGGGGTGACAAAAATGCTCCAGGGCAAGATCGGCAAAGAGTCAAGGGTTCCAGGGGTGCCAATCGTCAGGCGCGACGGCCTTTTTCGGCAACAGACGAAAGAAGCGGATGCCCAACAGGTAGAGGATTCCCGCCAGAGCAACCCCCCCCAGACCCAGGAGAAGTTCAACCAGGCTTGGGGAGTAGACCGCCGACTGACCATCCAGGAAGATGCTGGAGGTTTCATGACCCGGAAAAAGCTGCAAGGGATAGCTCTGCCCCGCGATGAGAACATGGGCAATGAAGGCAAACTCCCCCAGTATGGAGAGAGCCGCCGCCGCCATGATGCCACCCAGGCTGTTGCCCGATTGCGGATTGAACAGAATGACGAGAGGAGCCAGCAAACCCAGGACGATGACACCGCCCCAGTAGAGCCCGCTGAAAGGCCCTCCCAGGATCCAGTTTTCCACGTCATAGTAGGCCGGCGAGTAGTATTTGGTAAATTTCTCCACCACGAACAGGTAGAACACAAGCATGGTGAAAAAGGCGAGCATGTTGCGCATGCCGTGCACCAGACGCATGTCCATGCCGCGACCCGTGTAATGAAACGTCGCCACGAGCAGCATGAGACAAATCGAGGTGCCGGAGGTCAGTGAGACGGCGATGAAGGTCGGTGCGGTGATGGCGGAATGAAACACCTCACGCGCATGGATGACGCCAAAAATCGACCCCGTGCCGGTGGTCAACACCAGACGCCCGAAAAAGGCGGCGCTGCCGGCAATCTTGACATACTTCTCATGCTCGAACATCGACCACAGATAGAGGAAACACAGGACCGTAAATCCGGAATAGAGAAAGACATTCCAGGTGAACATGGAGCGGAAGTTCATGTAGATCATGGTCAGGAGAAGTCGGTCGGGTCTGCCCAGGTCGAGCAGCAGGACCGTCAATCCCCCCACCAGCAGCACAATGGCGGTAAAGGCGGAAAAACGGCGAAACTGCTTGTAGTGCTTCGCGGCGAAGACCGTGGCCATGGAGGCAAGGTTGAGGGCACCCGAAGCCATGACCAACAGGGCAATGGCGAACACATGGGGTGCTCCCCAGACCACCTGGTTGTTCATGTTGCTGACGCCGTGACCGTACACCTCCATGTAGACGAAGGCGCCGAAGCCCAGGAGAAAGAATCCCCCCAGGATGCCCAGGAGGATCCAGTAGCGGAAGGATTGTCCTTCGATGGCGGTATAGTTGCTGATCATGGTGCGTCCCTACAATCCCTGATAGTGAACATGGGGTTTCAAACCCAGGTCGGCCCGAATGGTTTCGGTTCGCAGGGTTTTCACCCGTTGGGAAATCTCGGACTGCGGGTCGTTGATATCGCCAAACAGCATGGCGCCTTTGCCCGACTGCTGGCAGGTCTCGACGCAGGCCGGCAGTTGGCCATCGTCCACGCGATGGACGCAGAAGGTACACTTTTCCACAACCCCCTTGGCCCGGATGGGCACCCGAGGATTGCTCGTTTTCGTGGGCTTGGTCGGAAAATAGACCAGGGAACGCGCCTTGTAGGGGCAGGCGATCATGCAGTAGCGACAGCCGATGCAGCGATGTTCATCAATCAAAACGATGCCATCCTTGCGTATGAAAGAGGCCGACGTCGGGCAGACATGGACGCAGGGAGGGTGTTCGCAGTGATTGCACAGTACGGGAAGGGTAAGCGGGGGCCGACGACGCTCCTTGTCCTGGATTTCCACTTTACGGATCCAGTGGATATCCCGGGCGGGATCTCCGAACAGCGGGACGTTGTTTTCCTGGCGGCAGGCATCGAGGCAGGCGGTGCAGGATGGAGTGCACTGATTGATATCCACCAGCATGGCCCAGCGGTTGGCGCCAGCGGCAGCTGTTTCGTTGGGAGGGGCGGCAATCAACTGGACACCCGGCGCCAACAGGACGCCGACGGCAGCCGCGCCGCCCATTCCGAGAACCGTTCTTCTGTCCATCGTCATGGCTTCTTGTTCCTGTGGGTTGGCGGTCATTCGGGGTAGATGTGGCACTCAAAGCAGTTCGGTTCCACACCCACATAATCATGGCATCGGTCGCAGAACTGCTCCCGGCTGGGGTGGCAGCTCTGGCATTGCGTCAGACTCTCGCTCCGCATGCGTGCCCCCTCCCGGACTGTCACGGCCCGTTTGTGCATCAAGAAATCCATATGGTTACGCCGCATCCACTCAGTCGGTCTGATGCAGTTGTTTCCTTTGGGTTTTTGCAGACGGACATCGCCGTTCGCCAAGAGCAGATCATCGGCGGCATGGTCACCGGCCAAGGCGCTGCCAACCGCGCAGAGTGCCAAGACGATCATCACTGTTCGTAGTAAAACCACATCAACCCCTCCTCATGCGCAATCATCGGACCAGCCGCCCTGGTGTGGCGATTCGCTTTCCATATTTGCAGTGGAAAGGACATGGCGATTCTCATGCGGACGTCACAACCAGGCGTGTGTTTTGTGTTTTTCCACCAGATCGACGAAACCGGCATAATCGGTCACCTGGACACCTTTGATCGTTTGGGTCAAACCTCTGGCCTTGAGGTCGGCACCGATGACATAGACGCTGTTCTTCTTCAGTATCCCTTCGATCAGGCTGGATTTGGCAGTCCCGGCAGCGGCGGCAATGGCGCCATCCTCCAACAACAGGATGACATCACCAGGGAGCACGAAACGCAAGCAGCTCTCCAGGGAGCTGTTCTGAAAAGGGGATTTATTGACTGTGTGCAGCATGATCGGTAGTCCCTTCTCGTTCGGATTCGGTCAAAAGCAGAGAATATTGTGTTGTTCGGCCATCATGGCGGCGATTTCGGCGGTGTCGATCATCTTGGGCCGCAGAGGCTCTTCCGTCTCTTCGTCCTCGCCGATGACGAGCAGGTCCTCCTCGGTGAGTCCCCGCTCCTCCATGGAGTGCCGATCGACATAGACCTTGCTGATTTCATAGTCGACCAACACGCCGTAGGTCTTGGCAAACCCCTTGATGCCAAGGTCGTCGGTATTCTGGTCGGCGCGCATGGCGTAGACGCCGTCATCAATGAAGACGACGGAGATGTCGGCATCGTAGGCGGCCATGATCAATTTGACTTCGAGTCCTTCGTAGACATAAATGCTGCCATGCGGAGGTTTGCGCACGGTAAACATGATTTTTTTGACGTCGCTGGCCATCTTGTCTGTTCCTTTCCCGATCAGTCCCCAAACACCACCAGGCGTTCCGCCTCGATGGCCATCATGGTGAGTTGTCCCAGGCCGGAAATACGCACGTTGGGCACCAGAACATCGTCCACGATCCCCCGGCGTTTGGCAGCGGCAATGCAAACGACAATATCGATGCCCTTGGCACCCAGCTCCGACCAGCGGTTGGCGATATGCCGGTCATCCTGGGGAGGTTCCATCAGCTTGGTCACGTTGTAGACCCCGTCGTGATAGAAGAAAATCCCCTGGATTTCGTGCCCTTTGGCCAAGACCGCCTGGATGAAATTATAGGCGCTGTCAGAGGCCTCGTGATTGTATGGACCTTCGTAGATGAGAACCGCGAGTTTCATTGCTGTCCAGACTCCTTCCGGTTACGGGACCCGAAGAGGCTTCGCTCCCCCCCACGCAGGGCCGAAAATCGGCCCGACGATGGTCGAGTTCAACCCCCTGCCTGAAAATGAATATCAGGATATCACGATTTCATAATATTGGAACAAGGCTAAAAATCACTTCCCCAAGCTTTTCACCCATTCGAGGCCCCATTCCGCCAGAATCGGGCGAGAAACTCCGCCCACGCCGGGGCGCCGGCGACGTGAATATGGGCGTAAGAGGCCAGGGTGTTGCGGTAGAGCATGCCGTCATGGTGACCATCGATGCCGGTGCCGCGTCGTACCCGATAGGCATAGCGCACCCCCTTGCCGATGCGGGTGATGTGCGAATAGTGGAACTCATGGCAACGGATGGTCTCTCCCGGAGGAGGCCAGGGGGTTTGTCCGGTGCCTTCAATCTCCATGTAGCCATACCCCTGAGGCCGTTTCTCCATCACCACATCGATGGGCAGGACACCCGCCATGCGCACACCCTGCGTTCCCCAACTCAGGGTTTCCGCCAGGACCATGAGTCCGCCACACTCGGCATAGATGGGTTTTCCCCGGGTGGCGGCTTTGCGCAGGGATTGCATCATGGGCTGATTGGTCGTCAGGGCCTCCATGAACATTTCCGGAAAGCCCCCACCTATGAAGAGTCCATCCACATCAGGAGGTTCTCTATCTTCCAGCAGGTTGAAGGGAATGAGGTCGACCCCCTGCTGGCGCAGGGCCTGGAGGTTTTCCGGATAATAAAAGTGAAAAGCCCGATCCGCCGCAAAGCCGACCCGGATCCGGGAGCGGACAGCACCGGACGGGGGTGGAGGGAGAGGGGGAGGTGCCCGCCAGGACGGGGGATTGGTTTGCTGCGCCAGCTTCAGGATGGCCTCCACGTCAATGTGTTCGGCCACATGTCCGGAGACCCGGTCGATGGTGCGTTCCAGACCGGATCCCTCTTCGGTGGGGGCCAAGCCCAGGTGGCGCTCATGGATGACCATCGCCTCGGATCGAGGCAGGACGCCAATGATGGGCGAGGGACAATAGCGCTCCAGGACGGTGCGCAGGCGACCCTCCTGCCGGGGTGTGGCCACATTGTTCAGGATCAGACCGGCAATGACATCGCCGCCCGGAAAATGCAGATGGCCGCTGACCAGAGGAGCGATGCTGCGGGCCAGATTGCGACAATCCACCACGAGAATCACGGGTGTTTCCAGCCAGCGGGCCAGGGCGGCACTGCAATCGCCCCCCTCGGGATCCTGGCCATCAAACAGGCCATGGTTGCCTTCGACCAGACACAGATCGGCCCCGATGGCTCCCTGCTGAAAGAGTCCATGGATTTTTTCGCCACCCATGATGTAAAAGTCCAGGTTGACGCAGGCGCGACCCGTCGCGGCTGTCAGCCATTTGGGATCGATGAAATCCGGCCCCTTCTTGAAAGTCTGGACGGCCAGGCCGCGTCGCGTCAAAATGGCGGCCAGCCCCAGGGAGAGCAAGGTTTTGCCAGAACTCTTGCGGGTGGCGGAGATCATGATGCGGGGTGTGGCTTTTTCTCTCATGGTTCTCTCTTCTGCTCCGTGTGTCCAGGTAACCGACTGCAACTCGGGTTCAGGGTGCATCGTGCAAATTTTCTTGAGATTGGTCCAGGATATTCGGCCATGACCTCCACTGTCGTTCTGCTCACGCAATTGGGCACCCCCGATGCACCGACCGCGCCTGCCGTGCGTCGTTATCTGCGCGAATTTCTCTCTGATCCGCGTGTTGTCGATGCTCCGCGCCTGTTCTGGTTGCCCCTTTTGCATGGTGTCATCCTGCGTACCCGCCCGGCGCGTTCGGCGGCTCTCTATCAGCACATCTGGCGGCCGGACGGGGTTTCACCTTTGTTGTATTTTTCGCGCTTGCAGAGTCAGGCCGTGGTTGCCGCACTCCCCGCCGATATCACGGTTACCCTGACCATGCGCTATGGTCAACCGTCCCTGGTTGCTGCCCTCCAGGAGGTGATCCAGACCCGCGTCGAACGCCTGTTGGTGTTTCCCCTCTATCCGCAGTATGCCTCATCCACCACCGGCTCGACGCAGTCTGCCGTGATGGAGGTCATCGCGGCGCAACGTTGTCAACCGGCTTTGCGTTTTGCCGCCCCGTTTTACAATCGGTCGTCCTACATCAGAGCTTTGGCCGCCCGCATCCAGGAACATCTGACGCTGATTGACAAGGAGTCCGGTACATCTCCCTATGTGTTGTTTTCTTTTCACGGCTTGCCGCAGCGCCATGTGGATGGGGGAGACCCCTACGCTGACCAGTGTCAGGAGACGGCACGGCTTTTGGCCCGGGAGTTAAATTTTCCGGCAACGCGCTGGCGTCTGGTTTTTCAGTCGCGCTTTGGTCGGGAGTCCTGGCTGGAACCCGCCACGGCCAAGGTATTGGCGGAGCTGCCGGGGGAGGGGATACGTTCGGTGGTTGTGGCGTGTCCGGGGTTCGTCGCCGACTGCCTGGAGACCCTCGAAGAGATCGACAGGCAGGGGCGGGAGATCTTTTTGCGGGCAGGCGGGCAGGTATTCCACACCGTTCCCTGTCTGAATGACCATCCCCTCTGGCTCGCCGCGTTGACGGAGTTGGTCAAAGAGGAGCTGGCGGGTTGGAGTGGCTGACAAGATCACAGGGCCGTGAACAACCACCTTGTTTCATCTCCTCATACCCCACCCTTTGTCACAATGACGATCCAGAACAGGGTGTTGGCAAGAAAAATCAGGATTGCGCCGACCATGATACTTTCAGGAATCATTTTTCTGAAAAAGAATTTTGATTTGAACAAGATGACCTTTAACAAAATTTTGATTACAATTATAAGGAACAGATAATAAAAACCAAAGAATCTCAAAAGCATTTCCCGCGCCATGGGGTCAAACAGGTTGCCAGGAATATCAACGATCAATAGAAAATAAAGCACCCAGGGTAAGACAATGCCTGATGCTGCGCTGAGAATATTTGTTGTTGTTTTATATCCCATTCCCGTTTATGATCGGTAAACTTCCCGCCTGTGGCCAACGACAATGACCAGGACAACCAGCCGTTCGTCGTGGATATTGCACAACAGGCGGTAATCACCGACGCGATAACGCCACCACCCAACCTTGTCACCTTTGAGCGCATCTCCAAAATGACGGGGATTCTTGCACCCTTCGATGCGCTCGGTCAGGTAATTCAGGATCCGTTTTCTTGCCACGGGATCCAATCTGAGTAGCTGTTTCTCAGCCACCTCGCCGATGTCAACCCTCCAGCCCAAGCTCTTTCCTCAGCTGAGCAAGCGGTTTGCTGGAACGGGTCTCGGCCAGGGCACTACTGACTAGAAGAAGATCCTCTTCGTCTTCCAGCATCCTCTGAATCGCCTGCCGTACCAGTTCGCTTTTGTTGCTGTGTCTGGCCTTGGCCAGGGCATCGAGTTGTGATTCCGTTTCGGGGTCCAAATTGACGGTCAGCATGGCACGATCCTCCACACGACAATGTATGACAATGGGGGTTCCACCTTGAGTGACCGGCTGTCAAGTAAAAGATGACCCAGCCGTGAGAGTTGTTGAGCGCCTTTCATGGCAATATGCTCTGAAGGTGCATCCAACACGTCAGGCTGCAACCCTGGGTATAATGCCAAGTTCGAGGCGATTGCCCAACTTCCGGCGCGCTTTCTCCAGTTCATGATCCATCTGCAAACCAAGCCAAAACCCCTCGCTCACCCCAAAGAAACGCGCAAGTCTGAGGTCGGTATCTGCCGTTATGGCACGTTTGCCAAGAACAATTTCATTGATGCGCCGGGGAGATACACCAATCCTGCGCGCCAAATCGTTTTGGCTCAATTCCATGGGCTTGAGAAACTCCTCCAGGAGAACTTCACCAGGATGAATGTTGGGCAGCCAATCGCTCATCTCCCACTCCTAATGGTAATCGACAATTGCTACCTGTTGCGCGTCACCGACCTTCCAAACAAAACAGATACGCCATTGTTGGTTGACACGCAGACTGTGTTGGCCAAGCCTATCTCCTTTGAGGGCCTCAAGCCGGTTATTGGGCGGCACTCTGAGATCTTCCAAATCTTTCGCCTGATTCAGCATGCGTAACTTACGCAACGCAACATGCTGGATTTCTTCCGGCAGTTTTAAAGATTTTCGCCCAGACCAGATACGAGCAGTCTCCTTGCATGCGAAAGACTTAATCATGCCTGACTATGACACATAACGTTATGAGAAATCAAGACCCGACTATTCCCCGTGTCTGAAGGTCTCGATAACCCCTGAAAAAACAGTCTCTTCTTCAGCGACACACCAGGCGGATTTTCTTCAAGTCTTATCTATTCCTGCCCAGCCAACCCATGATAAAACCGGACCAGGCTCTCGATCCCCAGATGAAATGTCGGCAGGTGGAGATTTTCATTGGGGCCGTGGATGCGCGAGTCGGGCAGGCTGAACCCCACCATGAGGGTGTCGAGGTCGAGGAGGCGCTTGAACTCGGAGACCACCGGGATCGATCCCCCCTCCCGCACCAGGAGCGGGGCGACGCCAAACCCCTCCTGCAACGCCTGCCGGGCTGCCTGCACCGGAGGAGTGGTCTCCGGCACCTCGATGGGATGGGCAGCGCTCGGAAAACGATGCACATGCAGCGCAACCCCGACCGGAGTGTTGGCCAGAAGGTAGGCAGTGACCAGGGCGACCATCTCTTCCGGATCCTGCTCCGGCACCAGACGCAGGGAGATTTTCGCCTTGGCCACGGAGGGGATGACCGTCATGCTCCCCTGGCCGGTAAAACCGCCAAAAAAGCCATTGATTTCAAAAGTCGGGCGCAACCAGAGCCGTTCCAGGAGGGAGCAGTCCGGCTCGCCCCAACCGGCATTGACCCCCAAAGCGGCCAGATAGGCAGTTTCATCAAGGGCAAACTGCGCGAGCTGTTGCCGGGCCGCCACGGTGGGAGGCCGAACCCGATCATAAAAACCGGGAATGAGTATGCGTCCCTCTGCATCCTTGACCGATGCCAGGAGACGGGCAAGGGCCTCCAGGGGATTGGTCAGGATGCCGCCCAAAGAACCCGAATGCAAATCCTCCTTGGGGCCGGTCATGGTCAGTTCCAGATTGATCAAGCCGCGCACTCCCAGACAGATGGCTGGCTGACCGATCGCCCACATGGCAGAGTCGGAGATGACCGCCCAGTCTGCCTGCAAAAAGTCGGCGTGGCTGGTCAGGAAACGCGCCAGGTTGGGACTGCTGATCTCCTCCTCCCCTTCGATGAGAAACACCACGTTGACCGGGAGTGATCCCCGCACCTTCATGATGGCTTCGATGGCCAGAATGTGCATGAAAAACTGGCCTTTGTCGTCGGCGGCCCCCCGGGCATACATGCGCTCGTCGCGTATAGTCGGTGCGAAGGGTGGTGTCGTCCAGGCCTCCAGGGGTCCGGCTGGCTGAACATCGTAATGGCCGTAGATGAGGAGGGTGGGGCACCCGGGGGCCTGTCGCCAGAAAGCTGTGACCAACGGATGCCCCCCCGTCGGCATGACCTGGACCTCTTCCATGCCCGCCTCGGTCAGAAACGCGGCCACCTGTTCGGCACACCGGGCAATATCCGGAACGGCCTGTGCATCGTTGGCGACGGAGGGGATGCGCAACAGCGTCTCCAGACGACGCAGGTTTGTCTCCCGATGTTGGTACAGATAGTCGAGGATGGCTTGCATGGCGGACTCTTGAAGTTGGTCGTCCAGCTCGTTAAGTCAGTCGTCCAGCTCTTTGGGACTCTTTATGCCGATCAAGTGCGCACAACCCGGCGATAAATCCGCCCAAAGATCAGGCATGGCCAGTTGGACCACGGTGGCGGTCTTGATGAGACCGAACTCGGGAGGATACTCCCCATCGGCTGCGCCGGAACCCTTGTCTGTTCTCTTGTTGGCAACCTGCCACGCCTTGATGCCGGACGCGCCGACCAGGTGGGTAAGCAGCCCCTCCAGACCTGGATTGTGTCCCACCAGCAAAACACACCGGGCCGTTGCAGGAATGGCGGCAAGAACCTGGAACAACGCCCCCAGGTCCGCCTCATAGACGCGGGGCTGCCACTGGATGCTGTCCGGGTCGATCCCCAGGGCGGTACACACCTCGGTGACGGTCTGCCTGGCCCGCCTGGCTGGTGAGCTGACGATGCAGTCGGGTTGCAGTGGCTCGTCACGCAACCAGTACCCCATGCGAGGGGCATCCCGCCGACCCCTTTTGGACAAGGGTCGCTCAAAATCACTCCGGGCATGCGCGTCCCAATCCGACTTGGCATGTCGCATGAGAATCAATCGTCGCGCCATCGCTGTTTCTCCTGAACTCACACCCCTTTTTCGATGCGCCGGACCTGAAACAGGGCCAAAACCAGACACCCCACAGCCCAGATCAGGGAAACCCCCAATGCCAGGAGATAATCCGGGCTTGCCAACAGAGGGCTGCTGGCTTCATACAGCGGCAGACGAATCAACTTCAGGGCGTGGGTCACCGGGTTGACCATCATGACGCCCCACAACCAGCCCGGCAGATGGTCCATGGGAAAGAGCGCCCCGGAGAGCATCCACAGGGGCATCAGGAAGACCGACATCACCGCGTGGAAACCGGCGGTGGTCTCCATGCGCCAGGCCATCAAAAAACCCAGAGTCGTGAAGCCGAGCGAGCCGATAAACAGTCCCAGCAACAATAAAAGGGCATGCCCGAAACCGACCTGCAGCCCCAAAAACGGCGCGGCAATCAACAAAACCACACTCTGGGAGAGGGCCACGCCCATCGCGCCCAGCACCTTGCCCAGGACAATGGCCATGCGCGACACCGGCGCCACCAAAACCTCCTGCAACAACCCCTGCTGGCGATCCTCGATGATGGTAATGGTGGAAAAAATGCCCGAAAAAAGCATCATCATCATCAGGATGCCAGGGTAGAAATACTCCAGATAGGAGATGTGTTCCTGACCCGGCGCCTTGAACGACGACGAGAATCCGGCCCCCAGAAACAGCCAGATCAACAAAGGTTGCGCCAGGCTCCCCACCACCCGGTGCGGTTGGCGGAAAAAGCGTACAAGTTCACGTTGGGCCAGAGATCGAATCACGCGCATCATGACTTGTGGCTCCCTTGCCCCAGGGTTTCGGCCTCAACCTGCTCCAGAGAGCGCCCCGTAAGGTGAATGAACACATCCTCCAGGGTGGGTTCCTTGATGGAGAGGTGGTGAATCCCCCGAGGCGTGGCCAGCAGCTCTGCGACCAGGGCACGGGGATCTCCTCCTTCGACCCGCAGCTCCTCATCCCGGCGATGAATGGTCAGGCCGGGTCTGCTCTTGAGTTCCGCTTCCAAGGAGTCAGGATCGCGGGTCTGGATGACGACCACGTTGCCGCCCAAAGCCGCCTTGAGGTGCGCCGGAGAGTCCGCCGCCAAAAGTTGCCCGTTTTGCAAAATGGCCATGCGATCCGCCACCTCGGCCTCCGAAAAAATATGGCTGGTCAGGAGGATGGTCAAATTTTCTCGTTTTTGAATCTCCCGCAGGGCCTGCATGAACGCATAGCGGCTGCCGGGATCGAGTCCTGTCGTCGGTTCGTCCATCATGATCAGGGGAGGGGCATGGAGCAGCACCTTGACCAGCTCCACCTGTCTGGCCAATCCTCCGGAGAGGGTCTTGACCAGGTGGTCGAGGCGTTGTTCGAGGCCGGTCCAGCCCAGGGTCTGGGAGAGGCGCTGCCGGAACGCCACCTGGCTCATGCCATACAGGTCGGCATGAATTTGTAAATTTTCCATGACCGTCAGATGGGGGTCCAACGCCGGTTTTTGAAAGACAATCCCCATCAGGCGCCGCACCGCTGCACTCTCGCGCACACTGTCATGCCCATCGACCAGAATGTGCCCGGAACTGGGCTGCAACAAGCCGCAAAGAATCTTGAACAACGTCGATTTGCCGCCGCCATTGGGGCCGGTCAAGACAAAAAAGGTTCCCTTTTCAATCTGCAAATCGAGCCGATCCAGCGCCGGAGGCCTGACCTGGTTTTTTTTGGCCGGATAGCGATGGGTCAACTGGCGTATATCGATGAACATGCTGGCATGCCTGCACACGAAGGAGAGGGGAGGCTGATGGATGCCATGACTCAAGAGGGCTGGTCAAGGTACCATGATCGTGCAGTGAGAGCCTGTTGGCCAACAAGACCGCCCTTTGGGCAGACTGTCCCGGACAAAAAGGCAGAGGCTGGCAGCGCTTGTTGGCCAACGAGGCCGCCCTTTGGGTAGACTGTCCCGGAAAAAAGGCAGAGGCTGGCAGCGATGGTTCCATGGGAAGGGGGAGGATACGACGTGGATGCGATCATCTTTGGCGCCGATGGACAATTGGGACGTGAACTGAGCCGGTCGGTTCCCCCGGGATGGCAGGTGCAGGCGCTCACCTTCGCCGCATGGGATCTGACCCGGGGACGGGAGACCTATGATCTTCTGGCACGCCATCGACCCCGGCTGGTCATCAATGCCGCAGCCTATACCGCTGTCGATATGGCCGAGAGCAAACCGGAAGCGGCTTCGGCCGTAAATAGCGTCGCTCCCGGCCTGTTGGCGAAGGCGTCCCGTTCCCTGGGTCTCCGGCTCATCCACGTCTCGACCGATTATGTCTTTTCCGGCCAGACATGGCGGCCCTACCGTCCCGACGATCCGCCTCACCCTCTTGGGGTATATGGACGCAGCAAGGCTGAAGGGGAGCGTCTGGTTATGATCCACTCCGAGGGAAAAGCGACCCTTTTTCGCACCGCTTGGCTCTATGCAGCCCACGGGCAAAATTTTCCCCGTACCATTCTGCGCCTTTTGCAGGAGCGGGAACGGCTCCAGGTGATTGCCGATCAGGTGGGGTCGCCGACCTGGGCACGGGGTCTGGCTCGCGCCATTTGGGAAGCGGCCAGGCGTCCGGAGAGAGGCGGCATCTGGCACTGGACCGATGCCGGCGTGGCCAGTTGGTACGACCTGGCGGTCGCCATCCAGGAAGAGGCCCTGGCCCTGGGCCTGTTGACTCACCCGATACCCATCGAGCCGATTCCAACCAGCGGTTATCCTCTTCCCGCCCCCCGGCCCGCCTACAGCGTTCTGGATTGCACGGCCACCTGGGACTGGCTGGAGTTGACCCCCATGCACTGGCGACAGGCCTTGCGGGAGATGCTCGCCGAACTCTCCGGGCAGAACGTCACAAAGTGACGTCGGCCTGAAATACGTCAGCCTGAAATTCGGAGGGGATCAAAGGGAAATATCGGCCCCATGTTTGATCAGCATGGTGACAATCCCCCGGTGATCGTTATGGATGGCCGCCGCCAGGGCCGTGCGCCCCCACTGATCGCGGACATTGACCTCGGCACCGCGCTGAATCAGCTCCTCCACAAGGTCAGCCCGTCCGGATTCGGCGGCACGAATCAGAGCCGTCTGGCCGAGAAAATCCTGATCACGGGCATGGCTCGGTTCCAGCAAGACAGTCATGCTGGGCAGATTGATCGGGGTAGCGTTGGTGATGGAGGCGTTGTTTTCAGTTTGGGCATTATTCCACCCATCCACGTTGGAGTTGGAGGGCATGGCCACCATGCTGGAGACCACCAATCCGGTTGCGATCATGGAGAGATCGGAGAGTTTCATGCCGTTCCCCTTTTTTGTGCTGAATAGAGTTGCTTGCACCGTTGCCGATTCAGGATCCTGGATCGGTTCCTTGAACGGCTTCGCAGGGGAATACAGAAAAACCATGCCATGATGGCATGAAATAAAATTGTTGATTGACAATGCTTTACGTAACTTGCCAGAGAGACGATCCGCCCCGTCGGACGGCAAGGGCAACTCTTGCCGGGCAGATGTCGGCAGATTTTACCGGCTTGGAGGGAGCACTCTACCTGGTGCGCTTGCGCGCATGGATCAACCAGACGGCAAACGTCTGCATGGCACCGTGCAGCTCCCTGGCCTGGGGTGTCGTCGCAATGGCGGATGGATCCATGTCCAGATCATAATCCGCTGCCAGATTCTGGATCAGGTCGCGCAAGGCATCGTCGAGAGTCGCCTGCGTTTTTTGGAGAATTTCATCGATACCGCACGTCATGACACACCCTTTCCCTGGAAACAGCCAAACTGCCAACCCTCCACCGACCCTCTGATGATCCATGCGATCCACGCAGCATCAGCAGAGGGAGGCGGGGGCCGTAAAGAAGATGACAGCCAAGTGGGGTTACTTGCTGAAGGAGAGACCTGCATCGACCCAATCCTGGTTGCCACCACGGAACCAGTAGACTTTCCCCTTATAGCCAAGGGTTTCCATGGCCTTGATGCCTGTCGGACTCTGGCCGCACCACCAGCCGTTGCAGAAGGGGATGACATCCTTGCCTTCGACCTTTTTCAGTTTGACTTTGGCCTTGGTCTCGGGGCCGGTCAAGTCACTGTAGGGAATATTGATGGCGCCGGGCAGGGTGCCTTTGGCAAACCAGTCCGGGGTGCGCATGTCGACGATGACGATTTTGCCAGCGTTGATATCATCCGCCATTTTGGCAAAATCCTCAACCTTGATGGTTGTGGCTCCAGGGATGGTCTCCGGTTGGACACAGAAAGGCTTGCACTTGCGAGAGGCGGGATCCTTGAAGTCGTCGGGGACACCCTTGCTCCGATCCTGTTTCAACTCCACACCATTCAGCTTGAAGGGGGCGATGGTCACCCCTTTGGCATGGGCCTGCTCCTTGCTGGCCACTTCGGCACCCAGGGGTTTTCCATCTTCGGCGGCCCCTTCTCCCGCAATGGCCGGAACCGATGCCGCCAGCCCGAGGGCAAGGACACCCAACAGCCAATAGTGACGCACGTCTTTCATCATGGCATTTCCTCCGATTTTTCAGATTGAATGACACCAGCCGGATCCACGTCTGGCAAGACCCCGAAAAGTTTTCCGCTTTATAACAAAAAAGGGCAACTGCCCAGGTACCCCCTCAAGAAAGGCCTGGACATGAAAGCCTTTGTCAG
>JADGCJ010000041.1 GCA_015229045.1 Magnetococcales bacterium | reverse complement strand
TCTCGTCGCCTCCTCCTTGCTGCCTCGTTCTCGCATCGACTGCAAATTGGTATCACCCGGTTCGCCTCGAACTTTTCACCAACCCACAAACTCACGATCCGACCCACAATTAAAAGTCGGATCTAAGCATATTTCATCGGACGGCTTCGGACAAGAAAAACAAAAAAGCCTGTCAAATGACAGGCTCTTGCGTACTTATTCGGATCTCTTCGGAACGTAGGGTGGCGGAGGAGCAGGGATTCGAACCCTGGGTGAAGTTGCCCCCACAACGGTTTTCGAGACCGTCCCATTCGACCGCTCTGGCACTCCTCCCCCAAGACCGTCACCAACGGCGTGACTGTAGACCAACCTTCTCCGACAAGCAAGAACTTGTCATGAGAATA
Source organism: Magnetococcales bacterium (assembly GCA_015229045.1). Next base: position 25,024 of record JADGCJ010000041.1, on the reverse strand, counting down.
CCGATAGTGCCATTGGTTCCCCAACGAGAGTATGATAGATTTTTCGCTCGATTCTTATTGCAACCTTGCTGCCGATAGAGAAATGAACCATGAGACCGAAACCGATGATGCTGGTGGTGTTGGATGGTTGGGGTTTTCGGAGTGAAACTGCCCATAACGCAATCCATGCGGCGCGGACACCCCATTTTGACGAGTGGATGCAAAAGCGTCCCCATGCGTTGGTGGAGACATCGGCCGGTCATGTGGGCCTGCCGGATGGACAAATGGGCAACTCGGAGGTGGGCCACATGAACCTGGGAGCCGGTCGGATCGTCTATCAGGAGCTGACCCGGATCACCCTGGCCGTCAAGCAGCGTACCTTTCACCAGAACCCGGCTCTCCTGGACGGAATCGCCAAAGCCGTCGCTTCGGGTGGAGCGGTGCATATCATGGGTCTGCTCTCCCCCGGCGGGGTGCATTCACATACCGACCATATGCTTGCAGCCGTGCAAACGGCCAAGGATAACGGCGCCAAGAGAATATTTGTTCACGGGTTTCTCGATGGGAGAGACACCCCGCCACGTTCGGCCATCGAGTTTGTCGCCGATTTTGAAAAGGGACTGGCAGCCATCGGCGCTGGACGCATCGCCACGATATGCGGTCGCTACTATGTCATGGATCGCGACAAACGCTGGGATCGGGTGCAACAGGCCTATGACATGCTGACCCAGGGAAAAGGTTTCACCGCCACAGATGGCCTGGCAGCCGTGCGCGCCGGATACGAACGCGGTGAAGATGACGAATTCGTCAAACCGACCGTCATCGTCGACAATGGCGCTGCCCTGGGCACTGTCGCGGACGGAGACACCATCCTGATGCTTAACTTCCGCGCCGATCGGGTGCGCGAGATCAGCCATGTCTTCACCGATCCCGCCGAAGGCTCTTCAGCCTTTACAGGGTTTCAGCGCGAACGGTTGCCTCGTCTCGCGGCTTTTGTCACCCTGACCCTCTATGATGAGACCCTGCACAATGTGGCCGTCGCCTTCCCACCCGAACGCCTGCACGAGTTGCTGGGACAGGAGATTGCCCGGCACGGACTGAAACAGCTGCGGGCCGCCGAGACCGAAAAATATGCCCACGTCACCTACTTTTTCAACGGCGGCGAAGAGGCCCCGTGCGCAGGTGAAGATCGGCTGCTCATTCCCTCTCCCCGCGTGGCAACCTACGATTTGCAGCCGGAGATGTCAGCCGCCGCCCTGGCCGATGCCGTCGTGGAGCGGGTGCAGAGCGGTCAGTATGACTTGATCGTGGTCAACTTTGCCAATCCGGACATGGTCGGGCATACAGGCAAATTTGACGCAGCGGTCAAGGCCATCGAAACGGTGGACCACTGTCTGGGCCGCGTGGCAAAGGCACTCCTCGCGGCAGGTGGGGAGATGTTAATCACCGCCGACCACGGCAATGCCGACCAGATGATCGACGAGACCGGACAACCCCATACCGCCCATACCAACAATCCGGCCCCCCTGATTTACCTGGGACGCAAGGCAAAGATGAGCAACGGTGCCCTGTGCGATATCGCGCCAACCCTGTTGCATCTTATGGGGTTGCCCCAGCCGACCGCCATGACGGGCCGTTCACTGGTAACCCTCCTGTCCGACGATGCCAAGGTGTGAACAACCATTCCCGGTGGATCAGAAACGTGTCAGCATGCACGGCAGTGTGCTGATCCGCCTGGAGCGGTGTCATGCCGGAAACTTTTCAGACCGTTGCTGTGGCATGGCAAGAAAAACAAGGTTCCTGAGGTATGCGCACGGGATGGATCCAGGATCGACGGATGCAAACTCGACCGGCATTGCCGGGCAGTGGGGTGTGTGCGATCATGAGGATCCTGTTTTCAGGTCGTTTCTTTTGGCTGTTTGTCCTGATCCTCGGGGCGTGGCCCAACCCGGTCCTGGCGGCAAAGGATCACGCCAGGGATCATGCCCGCAGCCTGGAACGCAATCGGGCACGTTTGCAACAAGTGGTCGATCGCCTGCGAGCAGAACAGGCCGCGCGCGATCAGGCCAAAGGCCAGGAGAAATCCCTCTCGGATGAACTGGAACAGCTGGACCGTCGCGTGGCCGAAGAGGAGCAGCGACGCCGAGAGTGGGTCAGCCACGCTGACCAGTTGAAAGTGCAGATTCCGGAGTTGACCCGACAGATCGGCATCCTGAAAGGCGAAGAGGAGCGGGCAAGACATCTACTGGATCGACAGCTGCGCATGGCCTATGGCATCGGCGAGCAGGGAATGCTCAAAATGTTGTTCTCCCCCCGCGATGTGGGACAGTGGCGGGAAGGAATTCAGTATCTTGGCTACCTGATTCAGGCTCGCAACAAACGGTTTTTGGAGTATCGGGACACGGTGCTGCGCCTCGGTTCTGCCGTTCGGGGCCACAAGGAGTTGCTGGAACGCCTGGCTGCCGTCACAGCCAGACAGGAGGAGGGACGTCAGCAGTTGTTGCAACACCGGGAAGAACGCGCCGCCCTGTTGCGGCGGGTGCAAAAAGATGCCGAGTCGCGGGAACGGCAAATGAGCGAATTGGCACAGTCTCAGGAACGGTTGGAAACCTTCGTCACCCGCATGGAAACACTCCTCCAGGAAGAAAAAGAGAAGGCCGCCCGGGCAAGAGAGGCCAGAATCGCCCGGAAAAAAGCCGCCAAAGAGGCCAAAGAGGCCAAAGAGGCCAAGGCCATACAAGAAGAACTCAAGACCAAAACCGAGCAGGAAAAAGAGCGTCAGGTCACCGCCAAGAAAACGGAGCCCACGCCTGGCCATCCCGAACCTTCGGCCAAGAAAGATCACCCTCCTCAGGAAGCCCGCAACGAGTACGATGCGGGCCATGAAAAAGAGAGTGAGACACAACACCCGGCAACAAGGATAAGCAGATTTGGCAAAATTGACGAGCGACGTGGTCGCCTGATACAGCCAGTCCCGGGACATGGACGAAAAAAACCGCCAGGAATGTTTTTTCAAGCCCAGCCCGCCACGCCGGTACGGGCGGTGTATCAAGGAGAGGTTGTTTACGCTGACTGGTTTCGTGGGTATGGATTGATGGTCATCCTGGGTCATGGCCATCGGGCATACTCCTTGTATGGACATAATCAGCGGCTTTTGGTCACCCAGGGGGATTGGGTCAATGAAGGAGATAAAATTGCCGAGACCGGGGATACCGGATCCCTGGAAGGAGTTCCCGGTCTCTACTTTGAAATCCGCCATCAGGGAAAGGTGACAAATCCCTTTCAATGGTTGGCGTCTGGCGGTTGAAGCAGGATGAAGGCCCAACCATTGCGGAAATATGTGTGCGAAAAGTCCAGCGGGCAGGAGTCATCAATGATCGTTTCTCTCAAAAAAGGCAGTCGTTTCTGGTATCTCTTTGTGGCGCTGCTCGTCCTTGTCGGGTTGCATGTGGCGTCGGAGAAGGTTCTGGCCTTCGACCAGGTGGCTTATGAAAAACTTAAAGTATTTTCGGAAGTATATGATCAGATCAAACAAAATTATGTCGAGGAGATCGACAACAAGAAGGTTCTCTATGGTGCCATTCATGGCATGTTGAAAACCTTGGATCCCCATTCGTCGTTTTTGCCCCCGGAAAGCTTCAAGGAGATGAAAACGGAGACCCAGGGGGTTTTTGGCGGTCTGGGGATCGAGATCACACGCGGCAATCGAGCCATCAAGGTGGTGTCGCCCATCGAGGATACCCCCGCCTTTCGGGTCGGCATGAAGGCTGGTGACCTGATCATCAAGATCGAAGAAGAGAGTACCCAGGATATGGATCTCATGGAGGCGGTCAAACGGATGCGGGGCAAGCCCGGAACCAGCATCAACCTGACCGTCCTGCGCAAAGGGGAGAACAAACCCCTGACCTTCAACCTGGTGCGGGCAGTGATCAAGGTCCACAGTGTCAAATGGCGCGTGGAACCCGGCAATATTGGCTATGTCCGCATCATCCAGTTCAATGAACAGGCCTACCCTCTGCTGCGCACCTCGCTGGGCGAGATGAAAAACCAGGTTGCCAAAACCGGCATCCGTGGGTTGGTATTGGATTTGCGTAACGACCCGGGCGGCCTCCTGGACCAGGCGGTACAGGTGGCCGACGCCTTCCTGGATGGCGGTCGGATCGTCTACACCAAGGGGCGCATCCCGGGTAAGGATATGTCCTTTGACGCCCAGCCCGGAGATTTGACGGACGGCATACCCATGGTGGTGTTGATCAACGGTGGGTCGGCGTCGGCTTCGGAGATTGTCGCCGGGGCGTTGCAGGACCACAAGCGGGCTGTGATCATGGGAACCCAGTCTTTCGGCAAGGGGTCGGTACAGACGATCTTCCCACTGCCGGATGGGTCCGGTCTGCGACTGACGACGGCCCAGTACTACACCCCGAATGGTCGTTCCATCCAGGCCAAGGGCATCGTGCCGGATCTGATTGTCGAGGATTTGTCGTTCAGCGCCAAACGGGAAATCGGAGATCGTCCGAAAGAGAAAGACCTGAAGGGGCACCTCAGAAGTGAGGACGAAGGCGAGACGCTCCCAGGCGATGATGAATTCGCCGAACATGGCAAAGACACGGACAAGCAAAAAGACAAGTCCAAGGACAAGGATAAAGATAAAGATAAAGATAAAGATAAAGACAAGGACCAGGTCAAAGACAGGGATGATGACAAGGGCAAGGATAAAGAGAAAGATCTCGCCGACGCTGACAAGATAACCGGCCACAGCAAGGAGGATTATCAGTTGCAAAGGGCGTTGGATCTGTTGCGGGGGTACCAGGTGTTCTCCCGTCGGTTGGGTGTTGATTCCTCTCCCGCCGTCGGGGAGTAGGGAGCAATGACCACAACCGGGGATGACTTTGGACAATTCCGAAGAAGGGCATGACGCGGACCAGAAGTTCGCTGAGGTTGAGTCGTCCGGGCAGGAGAAAATCCTGCGCAAAAGAGGGGTTCTGGCTGCCGGGCTGTTGTTGATTGCCTGGGTTGCCTTGGGCATCGGTCTGTGGCCGGTGTTGCGGGATCCGCAGCGCCTGGCCACGGCCTATTCCGCTTTGGAGAACATGATTCCCGGCTGGGGAGAGGGAGGCGAACGGAGTGTTCCCGGCGACTCTCCTGACCAGGAGACGGCGGGGGCCGTCGGTGTGGAGGGCTTCTCCGCACACAACGCCGACGCCGACCATCTCCTTTTTTCGCCCGCGCCGCCCGATGATGGGAAGATGACCCCTCCCGATGATGGGAAGATGACCTCTGCGGAGGTCGTGTCGCGAGTCGGCAACCCTGCCGCACCGATGGTTGCAGGGCCCTCTTCGACGCTCGCGGAGGCTGCGGCGGCCTTGGCAACCTCATCCCTGCTGCTCCCTCTCTCACCTGCGGAATCTGTGGCGGAGGCAGCGACGGTCTTGTCCCCCACGACCGGGACAGCGACGCCCGCACGACCCGTGACCAGTCCGGTCGGTGCGGCACCATCGGCAACGACGACACCGGAGACACCCCCTCCCCCGGCACCGGCAACCGTTACGTCCCTGCTTTTGACCGCTCCGGTGACCCCGCCAACCCCGTCATCTGTGCCGGAGCGCAAGGGACGCGGCTCCACCAGCGATGACAACAAGACCATCCTGTACGAAGAGCATTTTTCCGATGATACCGAAGAGGTGGCCCAGGATGCACCAGAGGCCTCCCAATCCCCCGTGCATGCGTCGGCATCGGTGGGAAATGCGCGGCATGGTTGGGCACGGGTTGCCGTCATCATCGATGATCTTGGCTATAATGGGCCCGTCTCCGAGGCCATGGCCCGTCTGTCGGCCGACTTGACGCTGGCCATTCTTCCGGGAGGGGGGCACTCACGCGCTGTGGCCAACCTGGGCAGAACGACCGGCAAAGAGGTCATTTTGCATCAACCCATGGAACCTCGGGGCTATCCGCGTCTGAACCCGGGCCCGGGTGCTCTGCTGATGGGGATGGAACGGGAACGCATGCGGCGCATCCTGGTCGCCAACCTGGAAAAGTTCCCTGAAGCCAAAGGGATCAACAATCACATGGGATCCCAATTCACGGCCGACACAGGGGGCATGGGCAGCGTCATGGAGGTGTTGGCGGAGCGGGGATTGTTTTTCGTCGACAGCCGGACGTCGGGCAGATCGGTGGGAATGCGCGAGGCGGCTGCACACCGCGTGCCGCGTGTGCAGCGGGACGTTTTCCTCGACAACGTTCCCCAGGTGAAGGCGATCAGCCAGCAACTGGCCCGGTTGGAATCCGTCGCCCACAGGCAGGGATCGGCTGTGGCCATCGGCCATCCCTATCCGGCGACGCTGGCGGCACTGCGCGCCTGGCTGCCAGAGGTGAAAAATCATAAAATCGAGATCATTCGCGCCTCGCAGCTTGTCGGGCCGGAATCGGCACGTGCCCGCTATCCCACACACTCGCCCGTGGTTGCACAAGTGCGCTGACCATGGAGAAAATGGAAACCTTCCTGGAGAGGGTTCTCAAAGGACTGGAACGAGACCCCCCCGCCAATACCGAAGCCAAACGATTGATCAAGGAGATGCTTGTCCGGCAACCCTGGGCAGCCTCCATCGAGGAGGCGAGAGCGGTCTGTTCATTGCTCCTGGATGTCCTGGTCAAGCCAATCCTGGCCCAGGATCGGGAACGTGAAGCCGACGTCGAACGGCTGAGTCGACAGATCCGGTCGGCAACACAGCTGACTCCGGCAAGCGTGTCGGCCACCGTGAACCAGATCGCTGCCTGGATCAAGGAGCTGATACCTGCCTTGCACGGCAAGGAGTCCGGACCACCGGAAACCTTTCGGGAACGCTTGGTCATTGTCCTGCGCCAGTTGGGTGACAAGGATCCGCGCCTGGCCGAGGCCATCGCCAAGCTGGCTCCGCCGGGAACCGAGGTCTCCTGGAAGGATTTGCATACCTTTCTGAGCGGAGTGGTCATTCAGGAGGATTTGGGCCGCTCCGTCTGGCAGCAGGAGCGGGAGGAGTTGAAAAAGACCCTGCTCGACCTGGTGACTCTCTTTGGCGGCATGCTGCAAGGCATGGGACGCACCGGGGTGGATATCGATCAGGCCGTGGAACGCGTTCGCAGCAGCGATCGCCTGACCGACCTGGAAGAGCTGAAAAAAGTCCTGTTGCGTGAAGCGGAAGAGTTCCAACAGTATGCCCGCTCCCTGAAAGAGCAGGTGGAGGCGGGACGGATCATGCTGGTGCGTGTCCGGGAGCGTTTGCATCACATGGAATCGGCCCTGGTGGCCAGCCAGGATGAGCAATTGATCGATGCCGTTTCGGGTCTGCCCAACCGATTCTCCTTTTCGGCCCATTTGACGCGCGGCATGGAACGGGCACAGCAGTTTCGGGAGCCATTCGCTTTGCTCCTGTGTCGCATCGAGGGGCTGGGGGCGTTACTGGAAGGGATGTCGGAAAAAGAGGGCAAACGTCTGACCCTTGCCCTGGCCAAACGGCTGCGGGGCAAGCTTGAGACCGACGTCTATCTGGCCCGTCTCAGCGTGGAGGTGTTTGCCCTGATTCTGCCCAAGGGGGGAATCGAAGCCATGGCGGATACTGCGGCACGCATCCATGAAATATTTGATACGCTGCGCTTTCGCCTGGGAGCACACTCCCTGGCGGTACGCCCCTCGTTTGGCGGGGTGATGCAACACGACGCCTGGAATGAACAGGCCATGCTGATCCAGGCCGACAAGGCGCTGGTGACGGCCATGGCCATGAAACAGACAGGGATTCGCCTCCATCTGGCTGAACATCAACCCCCTGTCGAACCCGGAACGGTCAGCTTCAAAATGGAGTAACCGTTTGCCGGAGTATTTCGTGTGGATTTTCGATAAATTCGCCTGTTTTCGTAACTATTCAGCATCCGGCAACGAATTGGGGTCCAGGGGGCTGGCTCCCTGGACCCCGTTGACAGGCCTTTGCCCAAATCAAGACTCAAGAAACTACACGTCTCGAAATGGATTCGATCAATAGTTAAAAAAACGACGCATCCCTCAATGGACTCGGTTGAACGATAGAATGGAATAAGGTGTGTTTTGCATGGAGACCGCTTTTCCGGCAACACGACTGGAACGATTGCAGGCTTTGCTGCACGAATCCCGCCCGGATTTGCAGGCGGCCCGCATGCTTGTCGAGCAGGTTCTGGCTGGAGAGAGTGGTGCCCTGGGACTTGTCGAGGCCAAGAAGGTGGCCGAACGCCTCCTGCTGTTGATGGTGGCTCCGCTTCTCGATGATGCCCCCCAAAAAAGGGCGCAGTTGGACCAACTGATCACGTTGATACGCCAATCCTCTTCCCTGCAAACACCTGAAATCTCCAGCCGACTGGATTTGATTCGCTCCTGGTTGATCGATCCGGACCACCCGGAGCATCCGGACAATGCCCTGCTGGATCGCCACGACGAAGTGGACACGGAAGCGGACGACAAACCGGAAGCCCTGGCCATCGAATCGACACCCCCGGATTCTCTGCACGGTCATTTGCTGCGTGCCCTGCGCCTGCTGGGTGAAGACGAACCCTGGATCCTGGAGAGATCAACCACCCTGGAGAATCAGGCACGCGGTGCGCCGGAAGGAACCGTCTGGCCGGAAGTGGACGATTTCCTGCAGAAAATTGTCCGGCATGGTCAGGTGACCCGCTCCCTTTGGCGACGGGAGAGAGAGCTGCTCAAAGAAACCATGCTGGAGGTGGCCAATGGTTTCATGGCCACCATGCAGGAGATCGGGCGTGTGGATGATCGTCTCCTGGAATTGGCACGACGGGTCCAGGGCAGCGATCACCCGGAAAGCATTCACTCCCTGCGCACGGCGTTTTTGGACGATGTGCGTCTCTTTCGGGAACATACCCGGGGACTCAAAGAAAAAATCGATCAGAGTCAACGACAAATAACCGAAAGCCAGGAAAAATTGCAGGAGTTGGACAGGGAACTGGCCGTGGCGCGGGATCGGTATCTGCTGGACCCGGACACCGGCATACCCAATCGGTTTGCTCTTTCCGGTCATTTTCGGCGCAGTCTGGAACAGGCAGCCAACCTCGAGGGAACTTTTACCTTGGCACTGTTCCTGGTGGATGATTTTGCCGCCACCAGCAAAACCCTGGGAACAAAGCGGGAGATACGGTTGGTCAAAGCGATGGGAAAACGAATCAGCCAGCTTTTGCGCCCGCGGGATTTACTGGCGCGTCTGGAGGTCGATCGGTTTGCCATCCTGTTTCCGGGGGCCGATCTGTCCACCACGGTTGCATTGATCCACAAGCTGATCAATATGCTCGATTTTACCATTTTCAAGGTTGGCGGCAATCGAATTTTGTTGCGCGGATGGTTCGGAGTGGTGGAGTTTCGGCCCGGCATGACGGAAAACGACATGCTCTATCAGGCCGGGCGGCGCGCCCTCGCGGCAAGGGAGGTGGAGGGAATGGGCAGTCGTGTCGTGTCGGGGCAGATGCCTTTCGGGCATCCGCCGGGGGGGTAGAGAGGCTGCCGTCTGGCAGGATGCAAGGATGAGAAGCATGAAATAAATTGGCATGAATATTGCTTAACACCCTCTTGACTCTTTCCCACCTCCACTCCTCAAGAGGCAACCTCCATGATCAAAAACGGCCACTCCCAACCCAACAACTGGTTCTGGCCTTTCATCGATCCCGCTGAAGAGGAACTCCGCACCTTCCTCTCCATCCGCGCCCTGGCCAAAGAGCTGGACATTCCGGAAGATCTTGTCCGCGACTGGTGGCATGACCAGGTCGCGCCCGTTGCCGGTGCCCATTCTCACCAATAGCGCCCTTCTCCCGGGGAAGGGGTCATCCTTTCCCGGGAAGACCAGACACGCCTGCCCCATGGAATCACCAGATCGAAGCACATACACGGACAGGGAAGCACACCCCAACGCCAAAACATCAACACTCTGTCAAAAAGCCCACGTCCGCTCCGCCCTGCGGATCCCCCCCATTTTTTTCTATACTTTTCCCGAACCGGGTGCTATCAAGAAACGAGGGCTTGAAGTGTTCGTGCTCACCGCCCGGATGGGGCTTTTCGACCTTCGGAAAAGCCGGGCAAGAGAAGGGGGTCCAGGTCATGGTGTTTTTCCCCTCGCATTTTCTTTGATTTCACACCTCGCGTGGCCCCGTGACGGGGGCCAAATCTGCCGTTACATGCCGCTTCGATCACCCGGGTGTTGCGTGATCGACCAGGCAGGGGGTCTCTTGCCCTGAATGAAGCCGGGGGAGGGTGTTTTCCACCTCCGGGCCGCTTCTTCGTTCGGGTGTTCAAGGGAGTGTGGATGGGTTTCCTGCCCGGAAGCTCCCCCCCTTCCGTTCGGATACACATGAAAGAAAGCGCGTCGCCATGACCACGATCAAAGAGAAGAAGAGGGTAGTTTCGTCGCGAATCGAAAAGCTCGAGGACCGCATCGCGCCAGCCATGATCGGTGGCGATGTCGGTTCAACCCTGGCTGGAATGCCCATGGATGCCGGCGTCAATGCCCTGGATGGTTCGTCACCGTATCCATCATTCCCGCCGGGCCATGATCCCATGTCCCCGTCCCCGGCTGGCGATGATCTCCCGTCGCCAAGCAGCAGCCTCTTTCCGCCGCCACCACCGCCGGACAGCAACGACTTTTTCCCACCGCCTCCGCCAGAGGGCGACCTCGTCACCTCCCAGCTCCCCCCGGATGGCGACCACCTCCCCTCATCCGACACAGAGAACACCCTGACCCACGCAGACGGTGCCGTGGAAACCCATCACCCGGATGGCACAAGCACCTATACGGATGCATCGGGCAATGTGACGACCTTCAACCTGGATGGTTCGACCCATTACGCCTATGCGAACGGCTCCATCGAAATTGTCGATACACACGGCAACTATATTCACCATGACCCGGACGGCTCCAGTTCCATTTACAATACCGATGGTTCTGGTTCCTACCAACATGCAGACGGCAGCTCCGGGGCGTGGGATCCCTCCGGGCACGGTACCTGGACCAGCCCCGATGGCATGAAGGGCACCTTCTAGGTTCCGGAACGCGAGGAGAGAGGCATGTCGGAAGCACAAAAGACTGCCAAGGCCGATGCCTTGAGAAACAAGGCGAAATTGCAGCAAATGCAGGCCGAGGCCCGAGCCAGGACGCAAAGAATCAAAAATATGATGCAACGTCCCAAACCACCCCAGAAATAGACGACTCCCCTGCCCGGAGATGCCTTGCCCAAGCCGACCAACACCCCCCTGCTCCTGCTGACGAACCGTGTCCACCTCGGAACGTATCGTCTCTGCGTGGTCGAAGAAGGTGTTGGCATGATCAGACATTAAAAAAATGGCTGAACCCGACCATACCTCCACCTCCACGCCAACCTTGGAACTGGAGCGGGAGATCCACCGTCTGCGGTTCTCCCGGGATATGACACGGGAGTTTGTTCGTTCCACCGGCAGCATGAAGAGGGTCATGGCAGTGATCTTCGACCGGGTGCTGGCCATCCTGGAAGCTGAGGCTGGCTCTCTCTGGCTGTTCGATGCCCCCTCCAACCTCAATATTTGCCATCTTGCGGAGGGACCGGCCAGGAATCAGATTCTTGGCCTGCGCCTGCCCAGGAACGAGGGAATCGTCGGGCAGGTCATCGCTGCCAACGCCCCCGAAGTGGTGCTGGATTGTACCTGCGACAAACGCTTTGCCGCTGCGGTGGACAAAAAATCCGGCTTCAAAACCCAATCGATGATCTGCGTCCCGCTCGCCGACGGGGGTACCGCCTTTGGTGCCATCCAAATCATCAACAAAAAGAGCGGCCTTGAAAAACGTTTCACCGAGGAGGATCAACGACTCGTCGAAGATCTCGCCCTGTCAGCCGCCATCGCCGTGCGCAACGCCCGCCTCCTGGAATCGGAAAGCCGCGTCCGGGAGATGCGTACCCTCATGGAGGTCGCACGGCAAATCTCCTCCACCCTGAATCTCGATCTGGTGCTGGGGATGGTCGTCAACATGGCCAACGAACTGGTCGCCGTGACGGGTGGGGCCGTCGCACTCCTCGCGGAGAACAAGGATCAACTTTTCCTGGCCATGCTCTCCGGCGGACGCCAGGTGGACGAGAACGATCCGGAACAAAAACGTCTTCTGAACCTGATGGAGAGCATGCGTCAATCGGAACGCACCGTTTATATTCCCAACGTCGCTCTCCATCGACAACGGGCCGACACTGCCGACAAACCCTGGACCGATTATCTGGAAGCCAACCATCTGGCAGCGCTCTGGTGTTCTCCCCTCAAGGATGAGGAGGGTACCCTGGGCATTGTGTGGCTGGAAAGCCAGACCCCTGATTTCGCTCTGGGCAACAAGGCGGATCTGCTTGTCATCCTGGCCAGCCAGGCCACTGTGGCCCTGCGTAATGCCAGTCTCTACCAGCGTATCCCTTTTGCCGATCTCTTGGGCAAAATGAGCGACAAAAGTAAGACCTGGCTGGCCGGTTGGCGCCGCGCCATGCTCCTTGGCTTCGCCCTTGCGGGTGTTTTGCTGGCCCTGCACCATCTGCCAGCCTTGCGTTGGGTGACCGGCCCCTGCCTGGTGGAGGCCCGTTTTGGTCGCGGCCTCTTTCTGCCTGTCACCGGACGCATCGAGAAGGTTTTCATCCATGAGGGCGATCGGGTCCACAAAGGGGATCTTCTGCTCACCCTGGATGCCGCTCCGGCCCACCAGCGTCTGAGCGAAACCGAGACCAGGCTGGCCGCCCTGGAACGCCAGATTGATGCCGCCAAAATGACCGCCGATCATGCCGCCATCACGCGCGCCATCGTGGAAAGGGGGGCCACACTGGCCGAACAGAGACATATCAAGGAGGAGATGGCCCAACTCTCCCTTGTCGCCCCCGATGACGGCATCGTCCTGACCGCCCATCCGGAGGATTTGCTTGGACGCACCCTGCCCCTGGGCAGCGAGGTTCTGCGTCTGGCCAATCCCGGTCAATACACCATCGTGGTGGAGCTGCCCGAAGAGGATCTCCTGGATGTCCATCCCGGCCAGAAAGTCCATGGTGTCTTGCGTTCGCGTCCCGGCAAAGGGTTCGTGGGAGAGACCGTTCATGTCGGTCGCGCCTATGCCGTCCCCGTGGAAGCCCTGGAAAAAGGGGTCGTCGATGGCAGACCACCACAAGGATTCATTGCCGAAGTGCGTGTCGATCACAGCGATGTGGAACTTCGCCCCGGCATGACCGGCCACGCCATCATCGCCACGCCGGAGTCATCTACGCTGGTACGCATCTGGCGGCGCGTGGTTCATACGTTGCAGTTCTGGTTTGGCCAACCCCCATGAGCGGAACCCCCCCTCCCCCCCTCCGCACCGACATCAGGATTCGCAAAAACGTCAGCCAGGGCAAAACCACCTACATCCTCAAGGAGCCAGATGCCGGGGCCTATTATCGTTTTGAGGCGGCCCAGTACCTCATGCTCACCCTCTTCGATGGCCGCAAAGACCCCGATGACCTGGTCAAAGCCTTTGACACGGCCAGCGACGAATATGCCTATGACCTGGAAGCCCTGGCCAATCTGATCGACTCGGCGCGGAGTTGTCAGTTACTGCAACGCTCCAGGAAAGAGACCAATATCGCCCTGATCGAAAAAATGCGCGCCGATCATCATGGACGCCGACTCCAGGCCCAAGGTTCTCTGCTGCTGATGCGCTTTCATCTCATTGACCCGAATGCCTTCTTCGACAGGATCATCGATCGCCTGCGCTGGATCTGGACCCCCATGACGGTCAAGGCAACCCTCCTGCTGATAGGACTGGCCCTCGCGTTGGGAATCTCTCAGGAGGCTCGCTTCAGCAATGATTTTCAGGATATTTTTCAATTCCAGTCCCAGGGAGGATGGCCTTTTTTCAACATCTGGCTGGTGACCCTGGCCGCCATTGCCCTCCATGAGACCGCCCACGGCCTGACCTGCAAGCACTTCGGCGGCGAGGTCAATGACATGGGGTTTTTGCTGTTGGCTTTCCAGCCCTGCCTGTACTGCAATGTCAACGATGCCTGGATGTTTGACAACAACCGGCACAAAATTTATGTCGCCCTGGCCGGCATCTGGATCGAGCTGGTGCTGGCCGCCGTCGCCGTTTTTGTCTGGCTGCTGACAGACATTCAGCATCCTGTGGGGAGGATTGCCTTCATTCTGGTGACCATCAGTACGGCGGCGTCGCTCCTGATGAATCTCAACCCGCTCCTGAAGTATGATGGCTACTACATCCTGAGCGACTGGCTACAGATGCCCAACCTGCGCCAGAATGCCATTGGCTGGTTGTCATACACGTTAAAAGCCCGTCTCTTTCGGATCGACAATGTGGAAACGCCCCTCCATCCCACCCGCCGCGAGCAGCGCATCTACCTGATCTATGGTGCATCGACCGTAGTCTATCTGCTGCTCATTCTGTCGGGATTGGGCTACATGCTCCATGGTGTGGTGGCTGATGCCATCGGTATGGTGGGTATTCTCCTTTTTTTTGTCCTGGTGGCCAGACTGGTCCGCATGATGACCGGAAGCTGGAGCAGGACCTTGCAGGAGTGGGGCATGCGCATTCTGTTCAAAACCACTCGACGTCGCCGGATCACTGTTGCCGGTCTGAGCCTGTTCATCGTTCTTTTGCTGGTTTGGTCACCACGGATCGGCATCGTCACCAGCGGCAAGGTGGATGCCCGGTTCCTGACCCTCTACGCCCATGATGGAGGATTTGTCACCCAGGTCAATTATGACGACAGTCGTCACATGACAGCCGCCCCGGGACAGCCTCTGGTCATCATGCAGTCGCCCGACCGGCAACTGGAAAAAGATCCCTCTCTCTTGCGCAAACAAGGTGAGACTCTCTGCCACCTGGGTCCGGGCGTGTCGCATCTTCCGGCCCCGGATGGAGAGTGGGTCATCGACGGCCCCCCTCCCCTCACCATGACGGGTCGCTACTTTGGTCCGGGGGCGGCTGTTCTCAAGCTCATGGCGGCCCGGCAACGTCACATCAATGTCGTTCTGTCCCAGGCCGATCTGACTCTGGTTGCGGCGGGGCACCCGGCCCTGATCCATCTGAAGGGAAATGTCCCGACCATCCTTGCCGGCACGGTGTGGCGGGTGACGCCGGTCACAAGGATGGATGGCAGCAACCGATCATTCCAGGTGCGGATTCATCTGCACATCCCCGATGACATGGCTCCTCCACCTCCGGGTACCACAGGCGAGGTCAAAATTCTCGGGGAGAAGACTCCCCTGTGGCGGCATGTTTTGCGTCCCATCCGGCAGGCCCTGCGCGCCGATCTTTGGATTTGACGCCGGGCTGATTTTTTCTTTGATTATTGGTAACTATTCAGTACCCCCTCAAAAAAGGCCTGGACATGAAAGCCTTTGTCAGGGCTTCGCCCCGAACCCCACCAGGACTCCGTCCTGGACCTGCCAGGACTCCGTCCTGGACCTGCCAGGGAGCCAGCCCCCTGGACCCCAATTCGTTGCCGGGTGCTGAATAGTTACCAAAAATTAAAAAATTGGTGTAATAAAAAACCTCAAGGCGTTGGAGAATCGCCCAGGAGAACAGCTGCGGCAGCGGCAATTTTTTGAAACTGCCCCGCCTCCCCCCCCTGGTCGGGATGGTGCGTAAAAGCCAAATCCCGATACCGCTGCCGAATCTCTTCCCGATTGGCCTGAAACGGCAATCCCAACACGGAACAGGCCTGCTCTCTTTGCTCCTGTTGCCGGTAGCTGCGCCAGAAACCGGCAAGCATCTCTTCCACCTGCCGACGCTCCGTGTCTGCCATGGTGTCCAGGTTCAGATAGTAGGCACCGAGGGGGTCAAAAACCTCTGGCATGGTGGCAGAAACAGGCTGCCAAGGTCGCAGCACCGTCTTCAGACAATGAATCTCCAGATCGCCGCGCCGCTCCCGGCGCAACCGCTCCCGCATCACATACAACAGGTGGAACAGAAAAAAATGGGTCTGAAAAAGATCCAACGCATCCCGAAGATCCCTGCCGACAAAAGGGTCGATCCCCCGCTCGGCCAGAATGCGATACAGGTCATACTCGCGCAACCCCTCCGGATGGAGAGTCAAAATCTCCTCCAGAAGGTTCAAGAAGAACTCCCGACGCGGATCTTCCGGCGTCTCCTCTGTCTGTAAAGACATGCTGGCAACTCAACCTTTCATACCAGGCCGGGCCTTGGAACACTCTTTGCGACATCCGGCACAGGATGGCCACCCTGGAGAGACATCATACCGTGAAAAATTCAGAAAGACTTCTTATTTTTCTTGGAGATCTTGTTCATACCGGCGGTGGAATCGGCCAGTGGACCTTTCCTCTCAATATCGGCTATGTGGGGAGCTACGCCCGGCAACTCCTGCCCGGAGAGCTGGATGTGCGCCTGTTCAAACGTCCGGAACTCCTGATCGAAGCCCTGCGCCACGAGCAACCCGCCGTGGTTGGACTCTCCCATTATGTCTGGAACAGCAATCTGAATCGGCACATCTATAACGTGGTCAAAGCGTTGCATCCGCAAACCCTGACCGTGGGCGGGGGACCGAATTTTACCGATCTGAACGCCAATACCCCAGGAGCCATGGCCTTTTTTGCCCGGCAACCCACCTGCGATGCCTACGTTCTGAACCAAGGCGAGGTGGGGTTTGCAGCCCTGCTGCAAAGGTTTCTCGAATGTGGTGCCGATGTGCGACGTTGGCGACAAGAGCCGACAGCGGGCTCCCTGGTCAATGCCGATGGCCAGGGCAGCGCGGTCCATGTGACCAGCGCCCTGCCTCCCCTGATCGATCTCGATGCCATTCCGTCACCCTATCTCACAGGGATGCTGGATCCCTTTTTTGCCGAACCGATGACTCCCATTCTGGAGACCAATCGATCCTGTCCCTATCGCTGCACTTTTTGCGCCTGGGGCATTGGTGCGGGCAAACTGACCCGCTTCAGCGACGAACGGGTCTTCGCCGAGATCGACTATGTCGGGCAACGCTGCCGTAAGGCAATGAATCTGTTCCTGGCGGATGCCAACTTCAGCATTCTGCCCCGCGATGAAAAGATTGCCGAAAAGCTGTATGCGTCGCATCGGCAACACGGCTTTCCCGGGCACTGCTCCATCCAGTGGAACAAGGGCAATCCGGAACGGGTGATGCGGGTGGCCAAGGCGCTGCGCGGGCTTTCGGACATCACCGCCACCTTGCAATCCAACAATCCCAAGGTTTTGGAGGCCATTCAGCGCACCAATCTGCCGCTGGAAAAGGTCGAGGAGATCGTGTCGGTACTGGGAAGTGGTCAAGAAAAGATCACCGTTTTTTCCGAATTGATTCTCGGGCTTCCCGAGGAGACCCTCGCCTCGCACATGGCGGCCAACCGCCTGCTCATGGACAAGGGGGTGGAGATGGTCAATTTCAACCTCTACCTGCTGCCGGGCACCGCCATGAACACCCCGGAGTCACGCGCCCAATATTTTCGCACCGTGGGTTGGCGCATCCAGGATGGGGCTTTTGGCGAGTATGCCGGTGTGCGGGTGATCGACGGCCAGGAGATTGTCCTGGCCACCACCACCATGACGCGGGAGGAGTTGCGCTCCTGCCGCTTCATCCATGCCTTGATCCAGTTCATGTGGTCACGCAGATATTTCATGGACTACTTGAAGCTTTTGCATGGCCACGGCATTCACCCTCTGGATACCATCCTGGCTGTCGCAACCGCTTGCCGCTCCGATACCGGACCATTGACCGAGGTGATGCAGTGGTTTCAGGCGGATCACGACCTGGAAAACTTTTCCGATTTCGCTGCCCTCAACGCCTATTGGACGACCGATGCCCCCTTCTTCCGGTTGCGGAGCGGCCAGTATGGCAAACTCAACTTTCACCTCACGTTCAAGATTCTTTTGGAGTACCTGGATCCTTTCATCGTTTTGCTGCAACGAGTGGGTGAGGCGTTGCTGGCCGCCGGGCAGGCTCCGGCAATGGCCCGGGAGCAACTCGCCGATGTTTTGCATCTGAGCCGGGCATTGCGCATCGATCTGACGGGCGAGCAGGCCCTGGTTCCCCATAAACGCCTGGCATTGCGCCATGATTTTCCGGCCTGGCGCGAACGGAACCGGCAGGGTCTGCCCGAACCTGTCCCGACCTTTTGTGATTTGTATCTGCCGGATGCCCAGCGGCGCAATCTTGAGCGCCAATTGGCGCAGTTCAAAACCGACAATTGGCATGCGACTCTGCGCAAAATGTCTGAATACATCAATTCTGACGATTTTTTCTATAAAATGCGTCCGGAGGACAGGGCAATCGCAGTTGAGATTTTCGAGGACCATGAATAGTGATTCGGGGACCTGTCAAAACGGAGTCCAGGGGGCTGGCTCCCTGGACCCCCGATTCGTTGCCGGGTTTGGCGCTGTCTGTGCCTCTGACATGGGTGCCAAAAAAAGGACCCGTTTCGTCAAAGGTTCGACACCGTGACACCAGCTTACCCCTCGACCAAAGGTGTTCCGGAAAATCGGCTTGATTATTGCTTGGCCACCCGTATGCCCGGAAAGAGTTCCGAAGCAAGGTAGCGCTGCCCTTCGTTTCGCGGTGGCCCCTGCCTGTCAGTAACCATCACCGTGAAAGTCGCGCTGCGACTCTCCTGATCGGAAGGTGGAAAAAGAGCTCCGCCATCCATGAAAAGTCAGTGGAAAGACGCATGGCCAAGAAATGTCCAGCTTGCAAAAAAGGTACGCCGCTCTGGTTCATATCATGGGCCGATATGGCCACGCTCCTGCTCTGTTTTTTCGTGATCATCGTTGCCTACTCCACAGTGCAGAAGACCCGTTTCGAGGAGCTGGCCGGCTCGCTCAAGGACGCATTCGGCGTCCAGAGGCTGCAGATGATCAACCCCATCCTCTCCGGACAGAACCTGATCGGCACGGAGTTTCAACAAGCGGTCCATTTTGTGGAGCTGCGCGAAAAGATTCGCCTCATGGCCAGCGCCCTGGTCGACAATGGCCAGGCACAGGTCGAAGAGAAACAGGATGGTTTTCATCTGACCATCAAGGAAGGCGCCATTCTCTCTGCCGACGCGACGACGTTCAACGCCGAGGTGGGTGCCATCCTGGACCAGATCGGCAACGTCCTGACCAAGGGCTTCAATGCCATCGAGATTCGTGGCTACACCGACTCCCAGAGGGCGCAGGCCGATCGCCTGGAAACCACAAGCTGGTATCAGGGAGCACGCATGGCCGCAGCGGTTGCCACACGTCTGACATCCGGAGGGGAACTGCAACCCGAGCGTGTGCGTGTCACCACATATGGCGAATATCAACCCATCGCCAGCAACAACACGCCGGAGGGTCGCAAGGCCAATCGCCGCGTCGAGATCGTCGTCCTCAAAGAGATGGCCAATACGCCGCAAGTCAGCGATGCCTCCGGCAACGTCAATACCGACCAGCACAACCAGGAACACGAAAAGCCTTAGGACAAAGGAAGATCCAACATGGACATATCCACCATTATCGGGCTGTTTGGTGCCTTGCTCATTCTGGCCTTCCTTTCGGCGGGCAAGATTGCCATGTTTGCCAGCATGCATGCCGCCGTGGTCGTTTTCGGAGGACTGATCGCGTCGACGTTCGTCAAGTTCAGCCTGCATGATCTGAAAAACACCGGCGCCATCCTGTCCAAGGCATTTCTGCTGCCCAAAGACAACATCAACGACATCATTGCCCAGTTGGTCGAGATGTCCAATATCTCCCGCAAGGATGGCATCCTCGCCCTGGAGAAGTACAAGACCAAGAACTCGTTCATGCAAAATGCCATCAACCACTGCGTGGACGGCTCCAGCCCCGAATTTTTGAGCGAAGTGATGAGCAAGGAGATCGAATATTTGGCCCACCGGCACCATGTCGGCGTCGTCATGTTCGACTCGATGGGCGAAGCGGCACCGGCCATGGGCATGGTCGGCACCCTGATCGGCATGGTCGAGCTGCTCGCCAACATGGAGGATCCTTCCAAAATCGGACCGGCCATGGGTACCGCCCTGCTTGCCACCTGTTACGGCGCCATCGTCGCCAATATGATGACCATCCCGATCGGCATCAAACTCCACCACTACTCCAGCGAAGAACAACTGCGCTGTCAGGTGATCATGGACGGCATCATCGGCATTCAGAAGGGGGTCAACCCGCGCATGCTGGAGCAATCCCTGCGCACCGTCCTCTCCAGCAAGGAGAGAGAAGCCGACTAGAGGGCCCTGCCTCTCCCCAAAACGCAACAAGGAAACCCGGGCGTACGGGTTTCCTTGTTGCGTTCATCCAATCGACATGGCCTGTCGGTCCGCTTTGCAGGTCGTTCCTGCCACACACCACGAGATAGCCCTCTATTTTCTGATCGGTCAATGTCAACCAGAAACCCAAAGGAGGGAACGACCGCAAAAACGGCCCAAGAGAGACTCACCCCCTGCCCGCGCACCGGACAGGCAGCGCAGACAAACGTCGCAACGCTCCCCACGGAGGCGCCAAAAAACGGCCCCAGGCAACCCACCCGTGTACCCGGCCCGATCGGTTGAGAGGAGGCTCTCGAGAAATCAGACTCGACCCCGACAGTATGGTTCCTATTGTTACCAAATTTTTACCGCTTGGCTATGAAAAAAAGGAAATCCCTGGCAAAACCGTCCGGGATGAAGCAGCATTGCCATACTTTGACGACAGGACTCCATGACCAAAGCCTCTCTTCCCGACAATCCCCCGTTGACAACCTTCGGAAGATTGGTGTTCCGGATCATCGCCGCGTCCGGATCGGTGGGAACGCCCCCCGAGCCGATGCCCTTGTTGCGATCGCACCGCGCCATCTGGACGGCAGATGCCCGGTCCGTCGCGTGGTCGCGGCGGCTGGTCGAGACCCTTGATCAATGGTCTTTTTTTCTGCGACCACCCCTGCTTGTCCTGTCGTTTCTGCTCTCATCGCTGACCACGGCCTGGAGTGTCAACATTCTGCTTCAGCAGGATGCAGTCGCACGTATCATCGATACGCTGCCAACGGGAGGGGCGGGGGAGACGATCCGCCATGGGCTGGCATGGATCTGTGGTCTGCTTCTCTCCGTCCTGATCCTGAACGGCAACAAAGAGCTCCTGCGCAGCGTAGCCTCGACCGGATGGATGGGGCAGGGTATCGGTCGTGCCTGGCGGCGCCATCCCTTCCGACTCTCCCTGATGATGTTGTTGACCTTGTACTCCATTCATGCCACATGTGCTGGCTGGATCTCCCGCATGGCCTGGCAACCAGAGGTGACACGGCAGATGGCCTCCCTCCAGGAGGGTCTGACCACCACCCTGGAAACCGACCCTGCCCCCTCCCTGCAACCCGCCTCCCTGTCCGCCATGCAGATGGCCCTGAAGCGCCGTGTGGCAGCACTCGTGACCAGGTTTGAACAGCTGCCAGTCAGGGATGATCTGCCTCCTCATGCCATCCCGGATCTCCGGGATCCCCTCGTGGCGATGCGCTACTGGAGCCTGCATTTTGTCATCCACGGCGGCTTTGAAAAAGGGGTCAACGCCGTCGCTGCGCTGGTCGATCACCCCCTCGCCGCGACGGTCGACCGCCTGCTCGCAGAGTCCGGCCTGCCCCTCTTCCTGCCCTTTCGGGAACGGGTGGCGGATGTGGTGCAACGGAACGCACTCCTTCAACAGCAAAGCGTGCAGCAGCTTCAGCAGGAGTTGCGCAACCTCCAGGAAATGAGTCCCGCCTCGGGCCGGGTATCCGGAGGATTCTTGCCCTTTTTTGGACCAGAACCGTCCCGGATTGATCGGCTTGTTCAACGTGTGACATCGATCCTGGAAAACAGCCGCAACTCTCAAACGCAGCAGCTTCAGGAGCTGCAAAAGAGGGTCGATGCCCATGTCGCTCTTTTGCAACAGATAGAGAAAAGTCTGGGCGGTCAGCGCCCTTTCCAGCGTATCGAGGTTATCGGGAGCGTCCCCGACCTGCCGCTGTTGCACGATCTGCGTTCCTGCACCACCTGGAGAGAATCCTGGCAGACTCACGCCGGCATGATCGCCACGCTGGGTGGAGAACCAGGCACCAACCGGGGATGGATGCTCCTTGCAGGCATTCTGCTGCTCGCCATCCTGATCGACCTGGGCGATGTGGTGCTCTTTGCACCGGGAACAGCAAGATTGGCGCGCAGAGACAAGGACGAACTGGCCGAGCGTACCGCGCACCTGCAGCAGTGGGAAGAGGCATTTGTCTATCATTGCCAGCAAATCCTGCGGCAACCAACAACTCTGGGTATCACCGGCAACCTCCTCCCCGTCACCCGGGACCAACTGCGCCAGGCCTTGCATGACACGTTGCGACGACTTGATTTTCGTACCAGGGATCCCGGTCACTTTACCTGGAAACAATCCCTGGCTGACGGGTTACAGTTCCTGATCTATCCGCCACAAAGTGAGGAGGCCATTCGTTGCCGGGCGCGGGCGCGGGCCGTCCGTGCCTTTGTCACCCGCCGGGAAAGCCTTTTTCCCCGCCTGATGGAGAAGGTACTGCCGGAGCTCCAGTGTGACTGGCCGGGAGATGAAAACCCCTTTCGGGAGTCAACGACGACTCCCGCCGATGCCCTGCCCGCTCTTCCCGGGCAACATGAGGCCATCTCTTCGGCACTCTCAGGCGGTACCGCCGACACAAAATCTCCCGCCCCGCCAGACGACGCCCAACCCTTTTCCACAACATCGGCGCCATTGCCGGAGCAACAACGCCTGGCAACCCAGCAGTTCATTCTGGAGGAGATGTACGCCCGCTTTGGTGAATTGCGACAGATGATCCTGAAAAGAAACAAAACCCTTTGGGAGACCCTCTCGGCCCCGTCCGGGCCGACAAAAAACTCCCCGGGACGCATCGCCGATCAGTCAGCCCTGGAAGCGGCAACAACAAGGGCAGCAGCCATTCTCGAAGAGGTCGATGCCATCGGGGAGGCGGCTCTCCCCCCCGACGACCAGACCCTGGAACGGTTGCGTATCCTTCAGGAAGAGTCACGAAGAATTCTCATACAGATCAATCAATTATTGCCGGGGGTCTACCATTGATGGGCACCTGCCGACCGAAGAGGTTTCCTTTCTGGTTCACGTGGGGTGTCGTGTTGCCCGGTTGGCTGGCCATCGGCAGCGCGGAAGGCTACACCCCCGAGAGTACCGTCCAGTCTGCTGACAAGCATGATGCGCAAGCCCAATCTTTTTCGGCAGGCTGGGAGTCGCTGCGAAACACCATACGTCTGTTCGGACCAAAAGACCCGAAAACGGTTGCAGCCCTGATCGCTCTGGCCGATACCTACAGAGCGACAGGCCAGCGTGCCCAGGCCGAGCCCTTGCTGGAGGGGGCCCAACGTATTCTGGAACAGGCATCCAGGCTCGATGTCGCGCTGCTTCTTCCCCTGATGGAAAAAAGTTTGTTGAACCATTATGAGCGTGGCCACTTTGCCCTGGTACTGACGCAAGGCGACAGGTTGATCGCGCTGGTGCCTGCCGCTCTCGGACCAAAACACCCCCTGCTCGATCAGATCCATCTCATCATGGCCCATGCCCACGTCGGGTTGGCCCGCCACCTGATGATCCAACCATCGCAGCAGGCAGAGGCGGCGGCGCACCTGGAACAGGCGCTGACGCTCTTCTCTCAGGCACCACAACCTGTTCCGGAGGGCCAGGCCCTGGTGTATCGCCTCCAGGCAGGCCTGCGTCTTCGCAACGGCCAACTCGCCGAGGCTGAAGCCCTGTTGCAGCGTGCCCTGGCCATCCAGGAGAAGGGGCTTTCCCTGCCTGCCCGCTTTCAGGCCGGGCTGTTGCACGATATGGGGCGACTGTTGGGTGGCGAGGGTCGTTTCGCCCAGGCCATTCCCTATCTGCAACGCGCTCGCGTCGCTGTTTCATCGGGCGTCACACCTCCACCGCCACCCTGGGGCGAAATCACCCTGCACCTGGCCCTCTGCCAGATGGAGGAACAGCAATGGACACTGGCTGAAACCCTGTTGCAAGAGGCCATCGCCTGGAGTGCCAAGTACAATGGATCCGATCCTCTGGCCGTGCCAGACATGTTGAATCGCCTGGGGCTTCTCTACCAAACGCAGGGTCGGGCCGATATGGCCAGGCGCCAGTTCGATCGGGCCATGACCATGGCTGAACGCTATTTTCGTGGTCATGCGGCGGAGTTCTCCTTGTGGCGGGTGCAGAGGGACTATCTGGTTCCGGGTACCTCCCGCAATGCCGCCCGGCAACTCCTGCAAGAGAGCCTGCTGACGACATGGCGTCACCCCGAACCCCTGCCCGAACCTCTGCATCTGCCGCCGGTGACCGTGGAGATTCCGTCGCCGTCCTCCCCGGCGATCCTGGCAGCCGGAATGGTCGTACCCCCCCCTGCCCCACTCTCTGTGGAAAAGCCAAGCCAAGAGGGCACAACCCAGCCTCCCCTCTCTCCGCCAGAAAGGGAAAAAACCGCAGAGCAGGAAAAAAAGCCCGCCAACCAGCCCCCCCCCTCTCCGCCAGAAAGGGAAAAAACCGCAGAGCAAGAGCGGGAGGAGCAAACACCACCCCCTGTGACACCAACAGAAAAGGCAGAAAAGTCTCCCGCTGTATCATCCTCTGTCGCGCCGACAAACGCTCACGCCTCACCTCCTGTCGAAAAGGGTACAGCGACAAAACAGGAGCGCACCGCCCCGGAAAAACCTCCCCCGATCAGAAGAGGCGGCTTCCTGGTGGCCCTCGGCTGTTTCAGCGACAGCGAATATCTGGAAGAGGCACAGAGACAGGTCGCTCCCCTCAAGCTTCCCACCTTCAGGCGAGATGTCAATATCGAGAGAAAGGGTCTCCTTACCTGTATCTACGGCGGGCCATTTGACACGGAGTCTCAGGCCGAACAGGGGGCCAGACTGGCCAGGGAACGGGCCGGAATCAGGGATGCAGTGGTCCGTCCCGTGCGCTGAGACAACGTGAACATGTTCAAAAAACAGCCGTTCGGATTGCAAAAAAACGTAACTGCCCAGGTACCCCCTCAAGAAAGGCCTGGACATGAAAGCCTTTGTCAG
>JADGCJ010000040.1:18599-25484 GCA_015229045.1 Magnetococcales bacterium | reverse complement strand
CCTGCCAGGGAGCCAGCCCCCTGGACCCCGATTCGTTGCCAGGTACTGAATAGTTACATTTTTTTAAACTATTGAAAGACTGGGGGTCCAGGAAGGACTGTGCCCTTCCTGGTGGGGTTTGGGACGAAGTCCCAGTGGGGTTTGGGGCGAAGCCCCAATAAAGTCTTTCATGCCAACATCTTTTTTCCGAACAAAAAAACCACGTAAAAAGACCAACCGCTATACCGGACCAGATGTGGTTGGATTGGAAGAGTTTTTTTCAACAACAACTCTGGGTTTGCTTGCCACTTTGCTGGTCAACGCCGGCGCTGGCTGCAATTTGGGAAAATCCTCCTGATCGTCTCTTCGCAGTCCCAGACCTGCCGAAATGGCACGCAGATCCAGCGTATCATCGTCGTCATCATCCGTGGTGTCCATACGCTGTTTGCCTTGCCCCAGGGTGAGAGACGGCAATGCGGTCATGTCAGGTTTTTTTTCAATTTTGGGGGATTGTGCCGAGGCTTCCCTGCTGGGGGCCTCTTCGATCTGGTAACGCACCACACCAGCCTCATCGGCCAGGGATCCCAGGTCAAGATCGCCGTCATCGTCGTTGTTGACATCGACCCCCAGGTTGTCTTTTTGGCCTGCGCTCCCGATGCTATCCAGCTCTGCACCTCTTTGTGCAACGCTCTCGGTTGTGGTAGTCAGGGATTGACTTTGGATTGTTTTTTTCTGTCCTTCCGAGAAGGTGAAGGGGATGGTCTCCATGGTCCCGCTGAGCTCCCCCCCTCCCTTGTCCAACACAGCCGCAACCGGCATCTCCACAGGCTCCTCTTTTGAAGAATCAGAGGGTTGCAGGGTGTCACCACCTGTCATCTCTTCCCCTTCCCCGTGCTTGCCGCGTGCCAGGATCAAGGTTTCCATGGAGGGAATCGACTCTTTAACACCACTTGATGAGGTTCCAGAAGCAGCAGTCTCTGGCTCATGGGTGTTTGTGCCATCCCCTGTCGGACGACCTTTTTCATCACCTTGTATCACATTTTTTACGGATAAAGCAGGGAGGTCTGCCTGTGGAAACTCCTCTTGGGCGCTCTTCCCAACGAGGCGAACCTCTTCCTGATTGCCCATGCGATGCAGGGCTGCCAGGGCTTCACGTCCTTCTGGCGTCAGGCGCATGGCAACGGAATCCAACCCTGTCTCTTCAGGCAGAGGCGCGCCGATCGTGGACCGCAACGCAGGAAACTCCGGCAGAGAGGGAGTGTGTGCGACATTGACATTTTGTTGGGCAGTCTGCGCGACATCAACATTCTGATCCCAAACAGCCGTCGTCACATCGGCATCACGAACAAGCACCGCAACATCGGCGTCGCGAACAGGCGCTTCGACATCGCTACCCTGAACAGGCGCCGCAGCAACTTCCCGGTCAGTCGAGACTGCCATATTGTCGACACCCGCAGCAGACACGGCCGCTGCGACCGGAGGGAGAGGCGGAGAATCAATCCTGACATTGTCCAAGACAGGCTCACGCCGCTCCTTGTCGTCACCGGGTTGGGCAGACTCCCCCGCAGGAGCCTCCTTCTTATCGGGGGCGACAATTGTCAGGACAGAGTCGGCATCATCCTGTTTTTTCCTGCGCCGCTGGTTGATTCGCCACCCCAGATAGGCCACCAGGGCCATCGCCACCCCGCCCAGACCGACATCCCGCACCCAATGCGCCAAATCCTCCACAGAGGATGCCTGCTCCCGAAAACGCTGGGTCAAGGATTGGGATTGATTTTTCAGGACGGCAAGTTGTGTTTCCAGGGCTTGCCTCTGCTTTTCGCTCTCCTGGATCTGGCGTTTTGCCTTGGCAAGCTGCTCCAGAACCTCTTTGGCGGGAGGGGCGTCAGGTTTGGCGGAAGGGGCGTCGGGGGTGTTTTTTGGCGCGACCGAGCCCCCGGTGGCAAGGGTTGCCGGTGTGGCATCCGGAGCTTTCGTCGCCTGATCTGGCAGAGAGGTTTGTGCAGCGGAGCGGGGTTGATCGTTGCGTTGGCTCGCGGGAGAGTCGCTTCTGGGAGCCGTACCGCCCCCCTTGTTACCGCTAACGGTAACTTTGCTGCCCGAATGGTCAGACTGCGCCTCTGATCCCGATCCTTCGCTCTGGGTCAGTTTGGAACCCTTGGCCGCTCTTCCCTGAGAATCGGCATCGGAACCTCTCGCCGCACCCTTGACCGATCTCCAGCTGTTTTTATGGCTCTGGAGAATCCGCCACGCCTCGGAAGGAGAGACACCACTCATTTCGCCCACTGTGGGCAGATTCAAGGTGACGCCACCCACCAATCCATACATGTTGTCCTGGGAAAACTTGTCACGATTGGCCTGCCACACCCCCACCATCACCTGGCTGGAGGTCAAACCAGACCCCTCGCCGACAATCTTGGCAACTTCGGACAGACTCTGCCCCCTGGGTACTGGTCCATAGGAGGTTTCACGTGGCAAAGAACCACGGGAGCGCGTGTCGCCCGACGGATATTCTCTCTGGGATGGAACCGGGGAAACCCTTATGGAGCGGCCACGTTCCATCTCCTGCCGGGAATGAAGAAGCGGAGCGGATTTTTCGGCAGAGGTACGCGGCATCGAGAGCAGGACCGGATAGTTGCGCACCAAAGCGCCACTTCCCCGGGAAGCCTTCACCAGCAAATTGAAAAAAGGCTCCTGAACGGGGGTGTCGCTTTCCAGAACCACCGCTGCGCCAGTTTCGTCACTCTGGACACGCGCACGCAAACTCCCCACCGCGCTGGAACGGAAGAGATGGATGCGTTGATAATCGGAGGCTCCCCCCAAAACGACATGGGTCTCCTCGAAACTCTCGTGAGGAGCCAGAGCCAGTGGAATGCGGGCGGAAAAACGCTCGCCAAGATGACTGCCCACCTGGATCTCGCCCAGGGAAAAGGCCCTTGCCGTTTGAGGCAACCCCAACAGTATGGCCAACCCGAGCAGTGACTTTCCAAACAACCCGTTCCTCATGGTCACAATCCCCACGCATGGATCCCTCAGGCCCCCACAACGAGGGCCTGGGCAGGGGTCAGGAACGCAATTCTCAAGCCAATCGTATCAACCATCCTGGGTGATGCGATCGATCAGCTCCTTCAGCTTCACCTCCGCCAGATCGTTCTCCACCTGGCAGGTTCCAGCATTGCGGTGTCCTCCCCCTCCATATTGCAGCGCAAGCTCTCCAACGTTGGTGTTGGAACTCCGATTGATGATGGACTTGCCGATGGCAAAAACGGTGTTTTGTTTTTTGACTCCCCACAGAATGTGGATGGAGATGTTGGTCTCGGGGTACAGGGCATAGATCATGAAGCGATTGCCGGCGTAGATGGGATCCTGCTCGCGCAGATCCAAAACAACAAGGTTTTTATGGACCGTGGAACAGGCCCGCAACTGTGCTTTGAACTTTTCCTCATGCTGAAAATAGAGATCGACCCGCTCTTTGATGTCGGGCATTTTGAGGATCTCTTCGATCGTCATGGTGCGGCAGTTGTCGATCAGTTGCATCATCAGCTGATAGTTGGAGATGCGAAACTCCCGGAAGCGTCCCAGGCCGGTTCGGGCATCCATCAGGAAATTCATCAAAACCCAACCTGTCGGATGGAGGATCTCCTCCCGGCTGAACATGGCCGCATCGCCCTTGTCCACGGCGGCCATCATGTCGGTGGAGACATTGGGCATGGCATCGTTGCCGCCATAGTATTTGTAAACCACCCGCGCCGCCGAAGGGGCGTGGGGATCGATGATATGATTGTCAGGTTTTTTGTCTCCCCGGCGAACGGTCTCGCTGGCATGGTGATCAAAGGCCAGATGCACCCCCTCTACATAGGGAAGATTGGTAGTGATGTCGTTATTGGTGATCTCGATCTTGCCATCCTGCATATCCTTGGGATGGACAAATTTGATCTCCTCGATCATGTCCAGATCCCTGAGTATGACAGCACACACCAGACCATCAAAATCGCTACGGGTCACCAGTCGGAATTTTCTCTTTTCAGCCACGGATGCAACCTCCAGAACGCCTCGTTGAATACCATCCGGAGAAAACCGGACATCACATGTCAAACCTGTACCCGGTCAAATGACCGAAAACCACACCTGCCGCTAAGGTAGCCTGACTTCGTCCCACAAAAAAGGGAATCTTCTGTCATGACCCCGGAAAATAAATCAGGAACGACCGGACGAACGGCCTTTTTTGGACAAAAGGTGGCAAATCTGCCAACAATGATGCCCCTTTGGGTGGCGACGAAAATCCGGTGACAAGGTTTCAACCGTCAAGTCCGTCACCTCCAAATGGCGGGGCAACCCTTCCCACTGCGGCTGAAACTTTTTAAAATTGTTGGAAAAAATCAGGATGCCTCCGGCAGAGAGCAGCCTGGCGGTACGGGTCACCAGATCAAGGTGGTCGCGTTGGACGTCGAAGGTTCCACTCATCCGCTTCGAGTTGGAAAAGGTCGGGGGATCGAGAAAAATCAGGTCATAACGCCCCTGATGGCTGTCGATCCACTCCAGGCAGTCGGCCTCGATGAACTGATGCCGGGTAGCGGCAAGCCCGTTCAGTTCCAGGTTGGCCCTCGCCCATTGAAGATAGGTGGACGACATATCCACCGTCGTTGTCGAAAGCGCCCCACCCGCCGCCGCATAAACCGTCGCTGTCCCCGTGTAGCCAAAAAGGTTCAGGAAATGGCGACCTGCGGCTATTTTTCCCAGCAAGGCACGCGTGCGTCGGTGATCGAGGAAGAGTCCGACATCCAGGTAATCGCTCAAGTTGATCAAGAAGCGAAAACCTCCCTCCCGGACCGGAAAGCGTGTACCGGAGGTGGCCAGTTTTTGATACTGCTCATCCCCTTTTTGTCGGCGCCGCACCTTGAAAAAAATTTTTTCCGGGGCAACACCAAGAACCCCGGGAATGGCTGCCAGAGCCTCGGCGAGACGCTCTTTGGCCTTGTGCGGATCCACCGAGGCCGGGGCGTGATACTCCTGGACATGGAGGTGACCGTCATAAAGATCGATGGCCAGTGCATATTCAGGCATATCGGCATCGTAGACCCGATAGCAGTGAATCCCCTCCTTGCCGGCCCATTTTCCCAGCTCGCGGAGGTTTTTGCGCAGGCGATTGGCAAACATCTCTTGTCCAGGAGAGATGGTGGCCTCCCCGCTCGCTGCGACGACCCTGGGGGCTTCCCGGACCGGCACTGCCGATCGTGTTGCCGAAAAAATCAACAAATGGCACATCAGCGGGCCATTGCGCAGGGCGTGGCGCTGTTCCGGCTCCAGGCCGAGTGCAGAGGGCAAGGCGTTGTCCATGGCCAACACCCCCGCCGACCAGTCACGGCAGCGGGTGCGCAACATCTGTCCCAGCTCCCGATAGAGAGGGATCAATTCCCCGCTCTCGCCCAGGCGCTGACCATAGGGGGGGTTGGTGACAAGCAGACCGGAATTGAACTCGGGAGTCAGACGGGCGACCGATCCCTGGCGCAGAAGGATCGCCTCCGCGACACCCGCCTGGGCGGCGTTGCGGTGAGCAGCACGCAGCACCGGGGCGGCAAGATCACCGCCCAGCAGCGGCGGCAGACGTTTCAGACCGGATTGGCGACGCTCTTCGGCCTCCAGGCAGAGACGCCTCCACAGGGGAGCATCCCATCCCAGCCATCCCCGTCCGCCTGCGGCTGGACGCAACAGGCCCGGCGCCACATCACCCGCCATCCAGGCCCCCTCGATGAGAAACGTCCCCGAGCCGCACAAGGGATCGAACAACCCCATCCCCTGCCGTGCCAGCTCCGGCCAGTTGCAGAGCAACAAAATGGCTGCCGCCAGATTTTCCCGTACTGGGGCGGCGCTTGGATCGGTCCGGTAGCCGCGTCGATGCAGAGGCCCCCCAAGATCCAACCCCACCTGGGCTTCCCCCTCCCGCAACCGGACATGCACCCGGACATCCGGATCGCCATGAGAGACCGTCGGGCGACTGCCACGCTTCTCTCGCAGGCGATCGACGACCGCGTCTTTGACCTTTTGCGCTCCGAAGCGGGTGTGGCGAATGGTCTCGTTCACCCCCTTGAACTCTACGTCCAGGGTTCCCTGTGCCGGGATGTGTTCTTCCCAGGGAAGGGCATGAACTCCAGCATACAGGGCCTCCGACGTCGAGGCTGCCACCCGGTGCAGGGGCAGGGTGATCCGGCTGGCCACCCGGGACCAGAGAATGACCCGGAAGGCCTCTTCCAGGGTGCCCAGAAAAGTGACCCCACTCTGTCCGGGTCGTAGACGGGAGACTCCCAACTGGCGCAACTCGGCAGCCAACAGGGACTCCAGACCAGAGGGAACACTGACGAAAAAACTCAGACGTGCGGGTTTTGTGGTGGCAGGCAGGTCAGCATCCAATCATGGCTTCAGTTATGTGTCCGGCAAACGTTAGCGGTTACATCGGTCCGTATCCAGCAAACGTCAGCGGTTACGTACCCGGCAAGCATCAGCGCATGCCAAGGGCTTGTTTGTAGAGGTCAAGCAGGGCCTCCTGCTCGTCAATCTCACTCTGATCCATTTTGCGCATACGAATGATCATGCGCAACACCTTGGTATCGAAGCCGACCCCTTTGGCCTCGGCGTAGGCTTCGCGAATCTGTTCGGCGATAGCCCCTTTTTCCTCTTCGAGCCGCTCCAGTTTTTCCACGGTCTGTTGCAGATGCTCGCTCGATACTCCGCCAATGTCTTCGGTCATCGCTGGCAATCTCCTCCATGATTATTGTAACTGCCCAGGTAGCAGGTCAATCGCATTTGAACTGACACGCCCGAGGCCATGATCGCTTTTGGGCATCGGGGTCCAAGGGACTGGCGACCGGACAGGTCCAGGACAGAGTCCTGGTGGGGTTCGGGGCGAAG